>SXND01000273.1 GCA_005777235.1 Pseudomonadota bacterium | reverse complement strand
GCCGCGTCTCGTGACGATTGTTGCCGCTACGAAGTACCACCACCATGCCCTCAAGGCGTGGATGGCGCACCATCGCCCGGCGTGGCGTCTCGCAATCTCCACGCGTCCCGCAGGGACGCGAGGTTTTATCCCACAGGCGAACCGCTGGGTGGTGGAACGCACGCATGCTTGGCACGGGCGGTATCGAAGCAACAGGAAAGCCTATGAGCGTGATGTCCAATCAAGTACTGCCATGTTACAAATTAGCAATATGCATCTTATGTTGAACAAGCGAGCTCCCTGTGGCCATCCTAACTTTCATTACCGCACAGATGCTGTATGAAATCGATACGGCGGCGTGGAAAAGTTTCCGGACAGCCTCTAAGCCTTCTACCGCTCACCTGGCCCATATGTCACCGACAACGACCAGGGCTTTGATGCCCTCTCAACCTTCTTGTGTCTTTCCTCCTACCACCCGCTGTCAATGGACTTATGTTCCATGGCCACGAGTATAATGTAGACCGACGGGTAGGCGGCGCTTGCTCCTCTGGTGGTTGTGCTCTACCATGGCATGACAAGAATGTTGCAACACTAGTGCCTCAACCGAGCGCATGTGAGAAGTATCCTGGGAGCGCCACGCTCCAGCGTGGCTTCCAGAGCCGGGCTAGAGCCCGGCGATCCCAGGGGGCAGCACCTGGCACAACAGCTCGGTTGGGGCACTAGTAGGACACGCCCTCTGAAGCTAGGAGATATGTGTGGCAGCCATTGAAGGTATCGCAACCGCCCTGGAACGGAACTGGGAAATGGTCGATATGACCCTGGCCCCGCTCGATGAGGCGCTGCTGGCCCGGCGCCCGACGGAACAATGTAACTCGATGGCCTGGCTCTTGTGGCACATGAACCGCGTGCTGGATACGTTTGTGCATACCCGGCTACAAGCGCGGCCGCAAGTGTGGATCCAGGACGGCTGGCACGCCAAGTTTGGCATGGAGGCGGACCCGGAGAACCGCGGCGTGGGCTGGACTGCCGCCCAGGTGGTGAGCTGGACTCCCCCGGCGAAAGACATTCAACTGGGCTACTACGAGGCCACCAAGCAGACGGCACGGGCCTATTTCTCTGCCCTGAGCGATGCCGATTTACAAGTGCGGCGTGTCATTCCGCCGGTCGCTGAGCCGCGCACGGTGGCGGCGGCGCTGGGGCAAGTGACCTGGGACAACGTGGCGCACGGTGGCCAGATCGCCTACCTGCGCGGCTTGTTTCAGGGTATGGGATGGTATGCGCGTTAGGGCCGCGCACAGGTGTGTGGCTGGTGTCTTGTCGGCCGCGCATGCCTGTGCTACCCTGCCACGCAATCCTACGCCTGCGTGGCACACAACGCATTCTTCTGACAAGGCGTAACCATGGTACCGCCCGACATCTGGTCTATTGGCATCTACACTGGCCCCTCGCCCCTGGCGTTGCATCCGGCGCCCGCGGCGCGGAATCCGGTGCTGACGGCGGCGCTGGTGACGGATATGCCAGCCACGTTTGTGGCCGATCCTTTTCTGCTGTACAGGCCGCCGACGTGGTACATGTTCTTCGAGGTCATGCACGGGCCGTGGAATCGCGGCGTCATTGGCCTGGCCACCAGCCCAGATGGCTGGCACTGGCACTACGACCGCGTCGTCTTGCAGGAAGCTTTTCACTTGTCGTATCCCTACGTTTTTGCGTGGCAGGGGGCCTACTACATGGTGCCGGAGACGCTCGAGGCTGAGGCGATTCGCCTCTATCAGGCGACGCATTTCCCCTACGAGTGGACCTACGTCAGCGCGCTGCTTCCAGGCCGCTATGCCGATCCCTCGCTGTTCCAGGCCGATGGCTTGTGGTGGATGTTCGTCTGCCCCACACCCTTTACGCATGACACCCTCGCGCTCTACTATGCCGACACGCTGCACGGACCCTGGGTGCCGCATCCCCAGAACCCGCTCATGCAGCACGATGCGCAGCGCGCCCGTCCTGGTGGGCGCGTGACACGGCTGGGGGAGCGTCTGTTACGCTATGCCCAGGACGATGCCCCGTACTACGGGCGGCAGGTGCGCGCCTTTGACATCACCACGCTCACCACGACGCACTACGCCGAGCAGGAAATCGCTACGAGTCCCATCTTGCAACCATCTGGCACCGGCTGGAATGCCAAAGGTATGCACCATGTTGATCCCCATTGCCTCAGCGCCACGTGCTGGCTGGCCAGTGTTGATGGCCATTACGCCAACCCGACGGCTCCCTAGTCGCGCATGGTTATGATGCGCACCTTCCTGCGTTTAGGCCGTCTGTACACGGCGGCGCCGTGGCGCGTCCTGGCGGCGCTGCTCTGCACCAGTGTGATGGTGCTGCTCATTCTGGCGGTGCCCTGGCTCCTCAAAGACGTGCTGGATGAGGGCTTGGCGCAACACCAGATGGCGGCCCTGTACCGGGTGGGCGCGCTGCTCGTGGTGGTGACGCTGCTGCGTGGGCTGGCGGCGTATGGCCAGAGCTATCTGCATGCGCTCCTCGCCCAGGAACTGGCCTATCGGCTGCGCAATGCGCTGTATGATCACATCCAACGTCTCAGCTTTGCCTATCATGACCGGGCGCAGACAGGTGACCTGATGTCCCGCGTCACTGCCGATGTCGAAGCCGTCCGCATGTTTTTCCAATTTGGCTGGCCCACGGGTCTCAGTATTGCGCTGGCAGGATTCGGGACGATTGTTGCCATGGCCGGGCTCGATTGGCGTCTCGCCGGGTTGACCCTGGCCAGTACGCCCTTCTTCCTGCTGGTGATTCTCGGGATTGGCCGCAGCCTGCGTCCGCTGCAAGAACAAGGGCAAGCCTCCACTGCCGCGCTCACCGTGGCGCTGCAAGAGAGCCTGGCCGGTATCCGCGTCGTGAAAGCCTTTGCGCGTGAGCGCCAACAAAGTGCGGCGTTTCTGCGGGCGGCGGAAGCTCTGGCACACGCGCGTATCGCCGTGGCCACCAAAGAAGCCCTGAATCTGCCGCTTCTGGTGCTGTTGTTGTCCCTCGCCGTGGCCCTGGTGCTGTACGTCGGCGGTCGTCAAGTCATTGCGGGGGCCATGAGCCTCGGCACCCTGGTAGCGGCGACTGGCTATCTGGTGCAACTGGCGCAACCTTTACGGCGGCTGAGCTGGCTCACTGGCATGGTGTCCTTGTGTCAGACAGGAGCCGAGCGACTCTTTACCATCCTCGATGCCGTGCCAGAGGTACAGGAAGCTCCGCAGGCGCTGGCGCTCTCCCATATGACGGGCCTGGTGCGCTTCGAGCACGTGAGTTTCCGCTACAGTGCCGAGGTGCCGGTGCTTGATGACATCACCTTCAGCGCCGCCCCGGGGCAGATCATCGCCCTCTTAGGCAGCACTGGCAGCGGCAAGAGCACCATCGCGCAACTCATCCCGCGTTTTTACGACGTCAGTAGCGGCAGCATCACCATTGATGGGGTGGATGTGCGCACCTGCCAGCTCGCTTCCTTGCGGCAGCGTATTGGTATTGTCATGCAAGATACGCTGCTCTTTTCCACCACGATCCGCGACAACATCGCCTACGGGCGTGAGGATTTAGCCTTGGAGGCGATCATTGAGGCGGCCCAAGCGGCGCAGGCACACGATTTCATCAGGCAATTTCCCGAGGGCTATGACACCTGGGTGGGCGAGCGTGGTGTCACCCTGTCCGGGGGGCAACGCCAACGCATTGCCATTGCCCGGGCCTTTGCGCGCGATCCGCGTCTGCTGATTCTTGACGACGCGACGTCTAGTGTGGACATGGAGACGGAATTTCTCATCCAGCGCGCCCTGAGCGCCCTGATGGCTGGTCGTACCACCTTTATCATTGCTCAGCGCCTCCGCACCCTGAAGCAGGCCGATACCATCCTGGTGCTGGATGAGGGACGTATTGTGCAGCGTGGCACCCACGACGATCTCGTAGAGCAACCGGGGCTATACCGCCGCATCTATGACTTGCAACTGCGCGACCAGGAGGATTTTGGGCTCGATGTGGCCCGCAATGGCCACCTGAGTACGCGGCAGGTGCCATCGCAGGTCTCGACCGCATGAGGGCACACCGCCGGAGTCCAGCCGCGCCTGATGACAAACGCTACGGCACCGTGTATGACGCGCGCGTCATGCGCCACCTGTGGCGCTTCCTGGCACCGCATCGCCGTAGCCTGTTCCTGGCCACGGCCTGCATGCTGGGGGTAGCGTTAAGCTATCTCCTGGCGCCATATCTCATCAAGCTCAGCGTCGATCGCTACATCGTCAATGCTGACGTACGCGGTTTGACCGGTGTCGTTTTCGTGTATGCTGGGAACGCCGTCTGGGGCTGGTTCCTGCAATATCGCCAGGCCCTGCTGTTGGAGCGCATGGCGCAACGTGTGCTCCTGGCGCTGCGTGAGGCCCTCTTTGTGCACCTCATGCGCCTCGACTTGGCCTTTTACGACCGCAATGCCGTTGGACGCCTGATGTCACGCGTGCAAAACGACGTCGGCACGCTGGAGGAGCTGTTTACCACCGCCATGCTCGGGACGCTGGGTGATTTCCTCACCTTAGCCGGCATTCTGGTGGTCATGGTGTCGCTCCATCCCACACTCACCCTCATCACGTTTAGTGTGGTACCACCGATGGTGTTACTGACGGTCTATTGGCGCCGGCAGGCACGGCAGGCCTTTAGCCACGTACGTTCGACTCTGGGGCACGTCAATGCCGGCTTGCAAGAGAGCATCGCTGGGGCGCGGGTGATCCAGAGCCTGTGTAGTGAAGACGCCAACCTGCGCCGCTTTGCTCAGCTCAATCAGGCACATCTCGAAGCGCATGTGGCGTCGGCCCGCCTGTCCGCCGCGCTGCTGCCGAGCATTGAACTCCTGAGCGTTATTGGCATCGCGCTGGTGATTGTCTGTGGTGGCCCGATGGTGCTGGCCGGGACGCTCAGCGCCGGCAGCCTGGTGGCGTTTGTCTTCTATATTCAACGCTTCTTTGAGCCCATCCGCGACCTCGGCTTTCGCTGGAACAATTTGCAACTGGCGATGGCGGCTGGCGAGCATATTATCGAAATCCTCGACACGGAAGTGCAGCTGCAAGATCCCCCGCATCCTGTACCGTTACCGCGCATGCGTGGGGAGGTCGAGCTACGCCAGGTTTCGTTTCACTATCACCCGAGCACGCCGGTGTTGCGGAACCTGTCCTTGCACGTCCCCGCCGGTCAGAGCCTGGCCATTGTCGGCCATACCGGGGCCGGCAAAACCACCCTGGTCAATCTCGTCGCACGCTGCTATGACGTCACCAGTGGTGCAGTGCTGATTGATGGGATTGATGTGCGCCAGCTCGCGCAGGAGACCTTGCGGCGCCAGATTGGCGTGGTGTTGCAAGAGCCGTTTCTCTTTAGTGGTACGGTGCGCGACAACCTGCGCTACGGGAACCCCACGGCGAGCGATGCCGCCATCGTACACGCGGCCCAAGCGATGGGAGCGCACGACAGCATCATGCGGCTGGAACACGGCTATGACACCGAGGTGCGCGAGCGCGGCAGCCTGTTGAGCCACGGACAGCGCCAGCTCTTGAGCTTTGTGCGGGCTTTACTCTCTGATCCGCGCCTACTCATCCTCGACGAAGCCACCGCCAGTATCGACGCGGAGACCGAGCGTCTCATGCAGGATGGTCTGGCCACTCTGTTACGGGGCCGTACGGCCTTCATCATTGCCCATCGGCTCTCCACGGTGAAACATGCCGACCGCATTATTGTGCTGGACCAGGGATGCCTGGTAGAGAGCGGCACGCACGCCGAACTGTTGCAGCAACGTGGGTTGTACTATCGCCTCTATGCCATGACCTATGCCAGTCTGGAAAGTGCGCCGCTCTAATAGGCAGACCTCGGTGCCTTGCAGGACGAGGAGTGACCTGGCAGGGGCAAATCCCTTTATCGTAGCAACCTCACGCCTGGCGTTCGGTGCGGTATGACCTTACGCCGTTGGGTCACCGACAGGCCCTGGCACTGGCTCCCGCAGCAACTCGCCCGCGTGCTTGGGCCGTGCCTGGGGGGCGCCTGGTCTCCGCCACCCGCCTCAGCTCTGCCGCACAGCCCAGTTGTGGCAGGTATGAAAGAACCACGGACCGGGGGCGTTGATGTCAAGCCAACACAACGCGTACTCCGCAACGCCGCACGACTCCTCAACGAGTTCCGCCCGAAAGAACACGGCCTACATCGCGTAGTACCGACCCTCAGAGGCGGCGAAGAAGTACTGAAGGGCTTTGCCAATCTGGTGCGTGAGGTGGAGCGTGCCCCCGAGCTCTTCACGCACCTCTCGTACCACCGTTTCTTCCGGCGTCTCTCCTACCAGACTCCCCCCGCCAGGCAGCCAGTACCCTGCCGGGCCATGCACCGCCGCGACGACGGCCCCCGCACGATTGCGGATGACGGCATAGGCCGCACAGCGTTGCTCGTACGCGGCCCCAGCAACAGGTACCCCAAAGGTGGGGAGGTGCATGTTGGTTGTCTCATCCGGTGGCCCGCTGACGGTCGTCTCGATAGCATACTCCATGCAGCCTCTCTCCTTGTCTGATTTGATGCCCGCCTGCAGGTTTGTCTCCTTAGGATATGGTCAAGAATAACTTCCCGGATTGCTTGAGCCACGGTATCCTTACCGAGACCTCCGTAAAGCCCCGGCGTTCAGGCCGGGGATAGAAGGGGGGATGTTTGAGCGGCTCGCATGCCGCGAAAATATCGTGCATAGCTTCTTAGAATCTTATATACTATACATAATAATTGTAACAAAAACATCCAAACTCCCGTTCCTCGGACTCAACCGTGCAAAGAGAGACGAGTTTGCCAGGCTGCAAGTGCTGAACACGCGGACGGCAAATACCATGCTCGCCTTGCCGAAAGCAACAGGAAAAAATAAATCTGTCCCCTTTTTCTGTCCTTTTTCTGCTTTTTCTCCATGTCCCCTTTTTCTCCAGGTATGTTTGTAAAAGCCGAACGCTGCGGCTCAGGCGCGGCAGACAGCGGGAGCGACGAAGGAGCGGACGCTGTTTGCCGTCGCCTGCTGCCGGTTGTTCGGCGGGTTCCCCATGTTGCAGGTGGGTAGAGATTGACATTTCTAGTCCTGTGGTTTATACATTTTTCTGACACCCCTCTTCCGAGTGACAGAGGAGCATGAGGAGAGGGCTGGCGAGAGTTACTGCAGGGGTGTACGCGGTTCGTCAGCACATAGCTCCCGAACACTCCGCCTCTTGCGTTTCCTATGAAAGGAAAGGCTTGTATCCTCTCTTTTCTTGGAGACTGAGAGATGCGACGAGAAGAGCCTAGAGGGCAAGGCCATCTTGTATCAGCAGTTAGTTTATGGCTGACAGTTATTTCGATCATTGTTACTCTCATTGGGATCGTTGTGACGCTGATGCAGATGTAGCCACTATAGGAGTGGACGGGTAATTGAGTCAATAACTCAGGAGCCCGTCCCTCTCGCATTGTCCTTTCTCAACCTTCGCGAAAGTTCGCGATCTATCATCTTGCTAACATCGGCCCTTCCCATCATCCATATTAGTTGTTCCCATGCCGCCTGGTCCCCCTTCAAGGCTTGCCCAAGCAAGGGTATGACTCTGCGTTTTGTTTTCTTCCATTTCTTCCGCCTTTCAGCGGTTCGACTCCTCGCAAGTGCTCTGCGTTCGCTATCTGCAACTAATTCTTGAAAGATTGCAGGCGTATCCGCATCTTCTGGCAAGCGATGAGCTTTTCGTAGATGTCGCTGCAAATTTGCGGAGCATACTTGGGCAATGCAGATAGGGCAATCACTCATTTCCATATGGCAAATGACTCAGTCATTGATCTGATGCCGAACTCTGTATTCGACGACTCCCTGTCACAAAGCATGCCAGGATACCACACAAAGACGACGCAGAGCACCATAGCATGGCCTGAGCGGATGCGGGACGACGCAGAGTCGTCGAGCCTCCTTTTTTCACGAGACTTGACAAACTCCGTGTCGTCTTTCCTGTGTCAGAAGCATGCCAGACCACAGCGAGTCGCCAAGCAGGTCTCGCAGCTGGCCAACGCGACACCTCGTCGTCAAGCCTACCCATAGGATGTCTTTTACGACTGTCTAACGCCTGCTGTGCGCCGTCGCCCCCACCGACCAACGGCCACCTGCCCCCCAGCGGCCGCTGGGGGCAGTCGGACCGAGTGCCTGGTTTCGGCGCCGCGCTGCAGCCCTCAAGGCCCGAGGGCCTGATCGGGGACGGGAGACTGAGCCTGGTCTTGTGGCCGTGGGGGCCGTGCGATTCCCTGTCTTGGCGGTCTCCCTGTCTTGGCCCGTTCGTCGCGGTATAGGAGGGCGTCTCCTCGGGTGATCGAAAAATAGATCTGTCCCCTTTTTCTCTTTCTCCGTCGTGCATCTGACGCCTGTGGAGGGCGTGCTGCCTCTGCCCGCCCTCGTTTAGGGAATCGATTGGCCTGGCGTCTTCGAGCGACGCTAGCCACGCGGGGGCTTCTACTGCGCCACCACCACTGTGGCACTCACGCGTGGCTCGCCGAGCGAGCGCGTGGTGTGGCCCTGGCCGGTGAGATCATCGGCCAGCACCACATCACCCGGTCCGAAGGTGCGCGTGCTGCCATCGCCAATGCCAATCGCCATGCGGCCAGACAAAATGAAGATATACTGGCGCCGTGGGGCGATGTGCCAGTCGCTAAAATAATCCCCTGCAAAGCGGCGGAAAACAATGCTCGTCCCGGCTTGGATCGCGACGTTCTCGATCTCCGCCGCCGGAATGCTGAGATCTTCAAAATGCGTCTGGCCGTCGTTACCCGTGTAAATACGTGTAATCATCGTGTGGCTCCTGTGTGGAAGTGCCGTGGGCGTTGTGTCGCTATTATCAACACAATAGCCCTGAATGCAAGTGCGCTGCGCCGTAGGCGCCTGACACCACGGCATCCCCATACACCTGGGATACACCGTGCGCCTCGTGGCCGTGCCATGGTTTTCTGGGCTCAACTATGCTATGGTCAGCCCAGCCTATCGTGCAGTACATTGAGGAGATACCAACATGGAATTTGCCGACATCCAGCCATTTTTACAGCGTCATCATCGCGGCGTCATCACCACCTATCGCCCCAACGGCGCTATGCATGCCAGCATTGTCGTCTGCGGCGCCTACCAGGGCCAGGCGGCCTTCGTGATCGTGCGTGGCACCTCGGTCAAAGCGCGCCATTTGCGCCGTGATCCGCGCTGTACCGTCCTGGCCGTCACGGATGACTGGCGCAGTTGGGCCAGTGTCGAAGGCGAGGCCCACCTGTTTGATGCCCGCAACACCGAGACGGAGACGCTGCGCGTCATGTTGCGTGAGGTGTATCGCGCCTGCGGCGACAAAGATCACCCGGATTGGGCAGAGTACGACCGGGCCATGCGGGCGCAGGATGCGGTCATCGTGCTGGTCCGCCCGCAGCGGGTGTATGGCCTGGTGCGCTAGGGTGCAAAGAATGTGACAATGGTCGAGAGGGTAGACAACGCAGCGCTGGGTATCAGCTTGCGGCAAGCCGAGCTGAAAGCGTTTCTGTGGGATACGAACCCTTGGTGGCGCGGCCAGCCTAGGCGCCCTCTCCCACCCGTGCCGCGATGGCTGTTCTCACATACTTTACAAAGGTTAACCACGGGTCTGGCGCCTGTAACCGTGCTGCGCGGTCCCCGCCAAGTGGGAACGACAACACTCCAGGAACACATCATCGCCCACCTGCTCCAGCATGCAGGCGTGCAGCCACAGCGTATCTTGCGGATGCAATGTGACGAACTCCCGTCCTTCAAAGGGTTGCAAGATCCGATTCTCACGCTGTGTCGCTGGTTTGAACAGAAGATTCTTGGTGGATCGTGCAACGCCTGGGCGCACCAGGGCGAGCCCGTGTTCCTGCTCTTTGATGAAGTACAAAATCTGTCCAATTGGGCACCACAAATCAAAGCCCTGGTGGACCACCATGCCGTGCGGGTGTTACTGACAGGTAGTTCAGCGCTGCGTATCGAGCATGGCCGGGATAGCCTGGCGGGCCGTATTACCACGCTCGAACTCGGGACGCTGCTCCTACGGGAAATTGCCATGCTGCGTGGCTGGGCTGACATCGGGGCACTCCTCCCATCCACTGGCGTGAAGCCATCGAAAGAGAGAGCATTCTGGGAGGCTCTGCACGACCATGGGGTGGCACATCGCGAGGTGCGCGACCGTGCATTTGCCGCCTTTGCCGCGCTTGGTGGGTATCCGATGACCCAGGTCTGCACCGCTTCAAGTAGAGCTGATGCGCCAGTGGTTTGCCCATACCGGACACGGGCACCATGGCCGTGGGGAGGCAGCACGGACACAGCCTACATCCACAGCATCCACAGTTGCTGAGCTTCCCCTGTAGGAGCAGGTTTGGCCCGCCAAGAAAGAAAGATGGAGAGCACCGTATGGACTTCGGCATCGTCACCGCCAAAATTGACGAGATTGGCTATATCACCCACGCCGAGAATCTGGGCTACACCCACTGCTGGGTCACCGACAGCCAGATGATCCGCTCCAACTGCTGGGCCGTGCTGGCGCTGGCGGCGCAGCAGACACGCAGCATGCGGCTGGGCACTGGGGTGAACGTGCCGGGCTTGCGGCTGGCGCCGGTGACGGCCAATGGCATTGCGACGATTAACCGCCTGGCACCGGGGCGCTGCTTTATCAGCCTGGGTACTGGGCACACGGCCATGCGCATGCTGGGGCACAAGCCCATGGCGCTCAAACCGTTTGGCGAGTATGTGCGTGTGGTGCGCGGGCTGCTCAACGGCGAGGAGGTCGATTACACCCTTAACGGCGAGACGCACCCGATTCGTTTTCAGATGCGCGAGCACCAGTTTATTGACCTGGAGCATCCCATTGCGCTCTACGTCGCGGCGTTTGGGCCCAGAGCTCAGGCCCTGGCCGGGGAATTAGGCGATGGTATGGTCTCGGGTCTGCCGCGAGGCGGGACAGTGCCTGGCATGCTGGCCAATGCCCGCACGGGGGCGGCGCGGGTGGGACGGACGCTGGGGGCGGATTTTTACCTCTCCACTATGGTCACGCTGGTGCTACAACAACCGGGGGAAGCGCTGACCTCTGAGCGCATCATTGCCGAATGCGGTGCGGCGGTGATCACCGGGTTGCATTATCTGGTGGCGCGGCATTTGGAGACCGGCGAAGACCCGCCGGAGTACGCCAGGCCCATGTGGCACGGCTATATGGATTGGCTCAACGCGGCGCCGCCGGAGGTGCGTCATCAACGGCTGCACAATAGCCATTACAGCTTCGTGGACCCGGAAGAGGCGCGTTTTCTGACACCAGACTTGATCAAAGCGACGTGCTTGAGCGGGGTGCCGGAGGTTCTGGTAGAGCAGTTGCAAGCGTTGGAACAGCAGGGCCTGCGCCAGATTATGCTCTATCCACCGCTGAACCGGCAATATCGCGTCATTGAGGATTTCGCCACGCAGGTGATGGCGCGTCTATGAGGCGGCGGAGCGCCTGGCCTGGGAGGGGCGACCGGCCGGTCGCCCCTACAACACGGACGGACGCAGAGCCTGTGGGGACAGGCGCTTACGCCACGGCGCCTGGTAAGCCGGGTTCTGTCGCATGTGCCGGAGCTGCTAACTCGTAGGTGTTCATATTGTAGGCGAGTACAGCATAGCAAGAGACGATGTTGGTCAGGGTCATGGTGCCGCGCTGGCCAAACTGCTGTGTCGCCTCCTCAAACGTCGCCTGGCTCACCCGGCGCTGCTGCAGCAGCTCGCGCGCAAACTGTACTGCTGTCTGTTCTGCCGGCTCGAGATTCTGCAGCGCTTGCTTGTCACGCAGGCGGTCAACCACATCATCCCGCACACCCGCCTGACGCGCCGCGGCGGCGTGGGCATACCAGATAAAGGCACAATCCATCTCGCGTGCTACGGTCAGCATGACCAATTCCTGCACCTTCTGCGGTACGCTGGCCTCGTCACGTAGATAGAGACGCCACGACTCCAGCCGTTGGGCCATGGCTGGCATGTGCGCCAACAGCGAGTACGGCCCCACATTGGCCCGCCCACCGCGGCTCTGCAGAAAGGCGTCGTACGCCTCCTGTTCTTGGGCTGGGATCTGTTCACGTGTCACTAAGGGTATGCGTGCCATGCTAGCTTCCTTTGCGTCTTGGCTTCAACTGGGCGCTGGGCTGTGTCCTGCCTGAGATTGCCCCTGCGATACGGTGGGCTCCGGCGCGAGAGTAGCATGCGAGGCCGTAGATTGCCACCACGACGTGCTGCCTTCCAGGGTCATGCAGTTGTCCAATTTTGGCGAGTAACAGACCGGATTTTCCTGGGAGCGCGTCACAAGCGACCACTGGAATGTCCCCTGGTTGCCCTCTTGCAACGTCGCACCGTATGCGGCATGCTGTGCAGTATCGTCGCATCAGGGTTCACGCGGCACGGTACACGCAGCAATGGGGTGGTCCTCTCAGCACGTGAGGGCGCCTGCAGGGAGGCATACACATGGTAACAGACTACAACATTTGTCTGGGGACAGCGGGCTGGGGCGTCTGGCACAGTCCAAACGCCGGCACCTCCTGGGTACGGCATCGCGCCCCGTTTCCACTCAACAGTCGGATTCAGGCGCTGGTAGCGCATCCCACCGCGCCGCACACGGTGTATGCCGCTGGAGATACCGGTCTGTTCGTCAGTGAGGATGGCGGGGCCAAGTGGGCCCGTCTGGGCCAGCCCGAGGCGCTGCCGACGGTCTGGACTATGGCCATTGACCCGGTCGAGCCGCAGACCCTGTTCGCCGGGACGCGCCCGGCGGGAGTGTATCGCTCGCGAGACGGCGGGGAGCACTGGCACAAACTGTCCATCGACATTGCGACCGAATGTTCCATTGGTACGCCATTTGTCACCAGCCTTATGGTGGATCCCAGTGCGCATCACACCGTGTGGGCGGGCGTCGAAATTGACGGCGTGTTCCGCAGTCTGGATGGCGGCGATACCTGGACGCATATGGAGACTGGCCTGTACGATCCTGACATCCACGCCATGGCGATTGCTCCCACCACACCGCCGCGCGTCTACGCCAGCACGGCGGGCGAAATGTTTGCCAGTATGAACATGGGCGAATCGTGGCAGCCCCTGGGCATTCGCGCCAAGTGGCCCCTACCCTATGCCCGTGGCATTGCGGTGAAGACGGATGATCCGAGTGTGCTGTTTGCCGGATGCGGCGAAACCACCACCGGGGAAAAGGGGCATGTGCTGCGGACCACGGATTGTGGCGAGACCTGGGACGTGCTGACGCTCCCCAGTCCAACCAATGCCACCATGTGGGGCCTGGCGACGCATCCGGCGGAGGCCAACCGCCTCCTGGCGTTTAGTTTGTTCGGTGAAGTGTACATGACCGAGGACGCTGGAGAGTCGTGGCGCAAAATTGCTCGCGAGTTTGGCGAGATCCGCACTGCGGTGTGGCTACCACATTAGGGGGAGGGCGGCGAGCTCGTCCCAGGAGGGGCGACCGGCCGGTCGCCCCTCTGACGCTGGTAGGGTTGCCACCATGTGCCCCACGTGGTGCTGCACCCATTAGACCGCCGAGGTAATCACCAGCCGGAGATCGTCTTCCCCGGTCTCCACGAGCACCTGACCGCCGTGTTGCAGCTGGCCAAACAACAGTTCCTCGGCCAGCGGTTCTTTCACCTTCTGCTGGATTAAGCGCGCCATGGGGCGGGCGCCGTACAGCGCATCAAAACCCTGCTGCGCCAGCCAGCCGCGTGCGGCAGCGCTCAGCGTCAGTGTGACCTGTTTCTCGGCCAGTTGTACACACAGTTCCCCGATAAATTTGTCCACCACCCGTTCGACGTCCGCCATGCTCAACTGATTGAACTGAATCGTGGCGTCGAGCCGATTGCGGAATTCTGGACTAAACATGCGCTCGATGGCGTGCTTGGCCTTGCTGGCTCCAGCGCTCGCCGTACGGCTCGGCGTGTCTACCAGCAAGGCCGTGCGGAACCCCATGGCCTCGTTGGTCATCTCACGTGCCCCGGCGTTGGTGGTCATGATCAGGATG
>SXND01000272.1 GCA_005777235.1 Pseudomonadota bacterium | reverse complement strand
CAGCAGTGCGCTCAGCCCGGTAGCCGTGGTCGCCCCAAACGACGCCAGCAAGTAGTCGGAATACAAATCTGCTATCGGTTGTGATTTCATACGGGCGATTCTACACTTTTTTCGTTCCAGTCGCGTAAGGTGAGCCGGTAATGCAATATCTGGGGCAGACCGGCTTGGAGGCCATGGCAGGGGCGGACATCTTAAAAGTGGCGCCGGGCCGCTACGCCTCGACCGTGGAGTACCCCAAGACCTCCATTGCCACCAAGCTCAAGGGCATAGCGCAAGTGCACTTTGCCGACCTGGGCAGCCGTATTTTCTATTGCGACCACCTTGGCTTTGATACGCATGCCAACCAGACCGGCGTGCATGCCGTGTTGTGGAATGATGTCTCGCACGCCATTGCCGCGTTCTTTGCCGATCTCCGCGAGCATCATGCCGCCGATAACGTGCTCATGTTCCTGTTCACCGAGTTTGGTCGGCGGGTGCGCGACAACGGCTCGGGCACCGATCACGGCGCCGGTGGGGTCGCGTTTGCCATTGGTGACATGGTGCAGGGTGGGCAATATGGCGAATATCCGTCCATGAAGGCGGAAGACCTGACGCAGGGCGACCTGGAGCCTGGCCTGGACTTCCGCGGTCTGTACAGCACGATTCTGGAAGACTGGCTGCACGTGGACGCCAAGTCCATCGTCAAAGGCTCGTTTGAGAAACCGCGTTTTCTCTGAGCGCGGCGACCTTGTGGGTACGGCCCATGCCTGCTATCCGTCAGCACGGGCTGTGCCTGCGCCGCACACAGGCACCCACACGAGAGAAGGAAGAAGCGATGCTTACGCACATAGCCGCCGGTCGCGTCTTTGACTTCAGTCATGCGGTAGGCCGCGGGGCGATCTCCGGGCAAGGCTTTCGCCTCGCGGTCGCCCTTGCCGCTGGGGACGGCGATACGATTTATGCCGCGAACCGGGGCTGGGAACAGATCATGAACGTGCCGTGGAACAAAACCCAGTTGGGCACGCGTATCGGCAAGCTCACCGTCGGACCCGTGCCGGGCGATGAGGAAGTGGTGTGTGATTTCTCCAAGCCTGGCGATGGTCCTGGGGAGCTGATCTGGCCTGCCGGGATCGCGGTGGATCGCGCCAAGAACGTCTACGTCACCGATGAGTGGCTGAACCGCGTATCGATCTTCGATCAAGACGGGCACTATCTGCGCCACTGGGGCACACCTGGCAGCGCTGCCGGAGCGTTCGACGGCCCGTCGGGGATCGCCATCAACGCCGAGGATGTGCTCTACATTGTTGACAGCCGCAATCATCGTGTGCAGCAGTACACCACGGACGGTCAGTTCCTGAATGCCTGGGGCGGCCTGGGCAGCGCCGAAGGGCAGTTCAACGCGCCCTGGGGTCTGACCATTGACCACGCGGGGGATGTCTACGTGGCTGACCATAAGAACCACCGCGTGCAAAAATTCACCGCGGACGGCACATTCCTTATACAGTTTGGCCGCTATGGTACTGGCAAAGGCCAGTTGAATCGTCCGGCGGATGTGGCCGTGGACCCGGATGGCGATGTGTATGTGTGCGACTGGGCGAACCACCGCGTGCAGGTGTTTGGCCCTGATGGCAAGTTTGTCACCAGTCTGATAGGGGATGCGCAGGAACTCTCAAAGTGGGCCAAGATGACGCTGGCGGCCAGCCCGGACGCGATGAAACGGCGTCGGGAAGTGCGGAGCTTAGAACGCGAATGGCGCTTTTCTTTCCCCACGGCAGTGATTTTTGATGAGAAACATGAGCGCGTGATTGTGTCGGATACGCAGCGCAACCGGCTGCAGATTTATAACAAGCTCAAGAACTACACCACGGCAGCGCGGACCATTTAACGTGCAAAGGTGAGGGGGAGCCGCGCTCGCGTGATGGCAGTCGGACTCCCCCGCACCAAGCCCTGCGCCTTTACAACGGATATAACAACCAGCCGCGTCGCCCCGTGTTCCGTACGCGGAACAAATGCCCACCGCCTGTCGTCACATACAGCGTACTCAAATCCGCATCCCCGAACGTGCAATTCGTCGGTCGATCCACCGGTACCGGGTGCGTTTCCAGCACACGACCTGACGGGGCAAAAATGTAGATCATCGGCCCCGGTCCTGCTTCACGCCACCCAGCACAGGCGATGATATTGCCTGCGGTATCCAGACACATGCCATCCACGCCGCGCTGCACGCCGCGCGCATCATTGCCAAACGTATGCAGCACCGTATAGGCCCCCAGCGTGTCATCATCACGCAGCGGGTAGGCGCGCAGTTCGCGTGTGCCATCGTAGTCACTTTGCGCCACGTAGAGCGTGCGTTCATCCTGGGACAACAGAATGCCGTTGGGCGAGGTGGTGTCAAACGTCATGCGGTTGAGGCTCCAGCCCCCGTCCGCCTGCGGATCTAAGCGCAAGATAGAGGCGTGGTCCAGTTCCCGCTCCCCGGCGGGACGGCCACGTCCAAACGGATCAGTGAACCAGATGCGGCCCTTACGGTCAATCGCTAAATCATTGGGGCGATTGTGCCGGCGGCCCTCCAGACGATTAGGGAGTTGGGTCATGCGGCCATCCGGCTCGAAACGGGCAATGCAATTTTGTCCCGACTGGCAGCCATAGAGACGCCCCTGGGCATCGAACATCAGCCCATTCGTCGAGTGCGTCCCGGTACGAAACTCGGTACAGGCGCCGGTCTGTGGATCGTAGCGCATGATGCGGCTGCCCGGAATGTGGGTAAACAGCAACGCCTGACCATCCCAGGCTGGCCCTTCCGTGGTGCCCCCGTAGGGACCGGCGAGTAGTTCAAATGCCCAAGCCATGGTGCTGCTCCTTGTGCCAGCCAGGGGATACTTCGCGGGCAAGGCCCGCTCCTACAGGGGGACGGCATCTGTCGTGGACGTTGTAGGAGCGGGCCTTGCCCGCGATCTTCCATCTCAACGTTTGTCCTGATCCCTTCATCTCGCAGCGCCTAGTGTATCATCTGTCTTCCTGCGAAGACAGCCTTCCACAGCTGCTTTGTGTGCCTGGGGAGCGCGGGCGTCTCGCCCGCTCGGAAAGCGGCCAAGATGGCCGCGCTCCCCAGGCGGACCTGCCGGCCATCGACGTAGCAAAGAGCCGGCATCACGCAACAGCCCGCTGGCGCATCGTATGTAACAGGGCCACGAGATCATCGACTTGCGCGGAAGTGAAGACTCCCTCAGGCCCTTGCGGGTTGATGTCGGTGAAAGGGGATTCGTAGAGGCGACCTGGGTCCATCACGCCGTGCTCGGTGAGGTGATTAATGATGAGGTTGATGCATTCGATCTGGTTCGCTGACTGTGCTTTCCCCGAGAGGAAGAGCCCGAAGGCCTGCTTAGCCGCCTCGCGGTCCATGCCGACGAGTGTCTGGATGAACAGCCCGAGGCCGCAACTCTCTTGTCTAGCGCGGTCGATGTCTGCTGTGGTGCCAACGCCAGCCGCGACCAGCAGGCGCTCTAGCTCGTCGAGATCGACAGGGGTGAGCGGGAGGTTCCAGCGTAGTTTATGGATCGTGAGATGATCCTCGTGCTGATGTAAGAACTGCCGTGCCTTAGCGCGGAAGCGCTCAAAGTCGGTACCAGCCCCATGGCCCAGCAAAGCCATGGGCGTTTCCTGGCCGAGCTGATCCTCAAAATCCGTGTACACCGGCTGCCGTCTGACTGGCTCGATCAGCTTCACCAGGGTTCGTAGACGCTTGCGGGCGTGGTCGAGTAGCGGTGTGGTCACGTCCTCCCACCAGGCATCCGTTTGTATCTCCTGCAGCAGTGGCATCTGGGCGCGTACCATGGGGATACTGGATTTTTCCTCCAGTAACCCGGCGATGGTCTGGACCTGATCACGCCAGCGTGTGAAATCTGCCTCGACGCGTAGCAGCGCCAGTTGTAGCTGTAGCATCAGTACATCAAAGCGCTTGGCCTCTGCATCCTCGTCCGCCAGGACGCTCGGCAGTCCAGCCACGTCGCGGGCCAGGGTATCGCAGTCGGCTTGGCGTAGCTTTTCCCAGGCCGCGGTTTGCGCGTACTTCTCGACGAGGCGGCGCTTGGGGCGCACGAGAAAATTGTCCAGAGGCATTGCGGCTACCTGCGCTTGCAGGTGTTCCACGAGCTCCTGACGCAGGCTATCCTCGGTCATCGCCGCCCCGGTGTAGGACACTCCCAGCCCCCGAGCAACGCCAGCACCGCCAGGGAGGAGGCTCATCTTGCGGTCCAACGCCTGAAGCAACGCCAACCGCGACGTAAAGAGCCGCGTGTTGAGTGACACGCCCACGGCGCCGTCCGTGGTGTCTGGGTTCTGGCTAAAGAACTCCAGGTTCTGGCAGTAGTCAAAGATATAAAAGAACGTCTTCGGCTGTCCCGGCCCGAACAGATCCGGGCACAAGCGCGTGCCGCGCCCGACCATCTGCCAGAATTTGGTCTGCGACCGTACCAGCTTGAAGAAGACGAGATTGACCACTTCCGGCACGTCGATGCCTGTGTCCAGCATGTCTATAGAAATGGCAATGTGTGGAGCGGTGTCGGCCTGCGTAAAACTGTCAATCAGGCTCTGAGCGTACGCGGTCTTGACCGTGATAACTCGGGCAAAGATGCCCTTGTAGTGCGGGTAATTGGCGTCAAAACGCTCGGCAATAAACTCGGCGTGCGCCTGATTCTTGGCAAAAATGATCGTCTTGCCCAGGCGGTCGCCACCCGCCACTTTCTGGCCGCGTGTCATCAGGTGTTCTCACACCTTGTCTACAGTGTCGCTATTGAACAGCCATTTGTTCATGGCCTTGGCCTCAACACGGTCAGGGAGGTCGCCGCTCTCTGACCACTCCAGCGTATCCCACTGCTCCTTGTCTGCCTCAGAGAGCTGGTCATAGTGGATGCCTTCACGCTGGAATTTGAGTGGTACGGACACTGATCGCGGCGGCACCAGGAAGGCATCGTGCACGGCGTCTTCCAACCCATACACATCGGTTGGCACGCCGCTCTCCACATCGAAGAGGCCGTAGGTATTGCGATCCACCTCATCCTTCGGTGTCGCCATCAGGCCCACGAGCAGGGCGTCAACATAGTCGAAGATGGCGCGATATTTCTGGTACACCGAGCGGTGCGCCTCGTCGATGATCACCAGATCACAGTGCTCGACGCCGAAGGTGCGCTGGCCCTCGCGCGTAACATGGTATTGTCAAAATCGAAGCCGTGAAACATGCCATGATGAAAATGCTGGCGCAGTCTGGCATCGCGCAAGCTGGCGGGATGATGTTCGCGGAGATACCACCTGCGGCCACCAGGAAGCCGCCGGTGCCGGAAGCGGGGTCACAAATGACGTCAGTAGGCTGGGGTGCGCTCATGTCCACCATGAGCCGGATGATATGGCGCGGCGTGCGGAACTGGCCGTT
>SXND01000271.1 GCA_005777235.1 Pseudomonadota bacterium | reverse complement strand
GCCTGCTCGAAGTACCCCACCGCCTCGCGATAGGCCGAGCGCGTGCGGGCTTTGTCCCCCGCCTGGCGGCCATAGGTCAGGGCCTTGTCCCACACCTCGCCGCGCAGGGCATGCTGCGCCAGCCGCTCCACCTGGTCGTCCCACCGCTCCCCCGCCAGGGCCTCCAGCGCCGCGACGATCCGGGCGTGCAGCACGCGCCGCCGCTCGTGCAGCAGGCTGCCGTACGCCACCTCATGGGTGAGAGCGTGCTTGAAGGTGTAAGCGGGCTCAGGAAACAGGCTGGTCTCGTAGAGGAACTCTGCCGCCTGCAACTGCGCCAGACTGCGGTATAAGGCTTCTTCGGGCGTGTCGGCAATGGCGTGGAGCAACGCCCAGGGCACCTCCGTGCCGATGACGGCGGCGGTCTGGAGCAAGCGTTTGTCCTCCGGCGGCAGCCGATCGATGCGTGCCGCCAGCAGCGCCTGCACCGTGGCGGGCACCTGCAAGGTGTCGAGCGGTTGGGCCAGACGATAGGCGCCCCGCTCACCGCTCAGGACCCCGGTCTCCACCAGCGTACGCACACTCTCCTCCAGAAAGAAGGGATTGCCCTGCGTGCGGGCGATGAGGAGCTGGGTGAGACTCTGTAGGGGCGACTGGCCGGTCGCCCCTCCATCACTGCCGAGGAGGGCTTGCAGGAGTTCGTCGGCGCTCGCCTCGGGGAGGGGATCGAGCCGCAGCTGGGTGTAGGACGTTTTACCGCCCCAACCGTGCTGATACTCGGGGCGGTAGTTCACCAGGAGGAGGACCCGCGCGGTCGGCAGGCTCTCCACAAGGCTATCGAGCACGGCCTGCGTCTCGGAATCGATCCAGTGCAGATCCTCGAAGACCAGGAGCAGGGGCTGTATCTGGCTTTCGCGCAGCAGAACCCGTTTGAGCCCCTCCAGGGTGCGGCGCCGCCGTTGCAAGGGGTCCAGGGACAGGAACGGACTGTCGGCCGGCAGCGCCTCGCACAGGGCCAGCACGGCTGGTACGGTGTCCTGCAGGGTTTCATCTAGCGTCAGCAGCTGCCCGGTGATTTTGGCCCGTACCGCCCGCAGGTCATCACGGTCTTCAATCCGGCAGTAGGCTTTGAGCAGGTCGCAGACCGGCAGGTAGGCGGTGGCCTTACCGTAGGACACGGAGCTACTCTCCAGGCGCAGCCAGCCCTGCGTATGGTGGGATTGGAGGAACTCATAGACCAGACGCGATTTACCCACCCCGGGCTCGCCAAGGAGCGCGACGACCTGTCCCTGGCCGGCCCCGGCCCGTGCCAGGGCCTGCTGCAGCGCTTCCACCTCGGGCTGCCGTCCGATAAAGGGCGATAGTCCCCGGGCGACGGTGGCCTGTAAGCGCCGCCGCAGGGCCGTGACCCCGACCAGCTCGTAGACCTCCACCGGCTCCGCCAGGCCTTTGACGGGCACGGGCCCCAGCGTCTGTACCCGCACCAACCCCTCGACCAGCCGGAGGGTCGCCGCCGTGAGCAGAATACTGCCCGGCGGGGCGAGATGTTCCATGCGGGCCGCCAGGTGGGTGGTCTGGCCCACGGCGGAGTAATCCATATGCAGGTCGTTGCCGATAGTACGGACGATCACTTCGCCGCTGTTGAGCCCGACGCGCATCTGCACCATGAGCCCCTGGGTGCGCCGCACCTCGTCGGCATAGCGCTGCATGGCCTCCTGCATCGCCAGCGCCGCATAGCAGGCCCGCACCGCATGGTCTTCATGGGCCAGCGGCGCCCCAAACAGCGCCATGATGCCGTCGCCCATGACCTGGTTCACGGTGCCTTCGTAGCGGTGCACCGCGGCCATCATGTGTACCAGCACGGGGTCGAGCAGCTGCCGGGCGTCTTCGGGATCGCGCTCGGCCAGGAGTTCCATGGAGCCTTTGAGGTCGGCAAACAGCACCGTGACGTGTTTGCGCTCGCCTTCGAGGGCGCTCTTAGCGGTGCGAATCTTCTCGGCCAGGTATGGGGGGGTATACGCCAGTGGGGCACGCTCCTGGATGCTGGCCGGCACTGGGACTGGCGCCGAGCCGCCCGTCCAGACCAGCACGGCGCCGTCCTCATCGACTGCCAGGCGTTGGCCGTGGATGATCTCGTCTCTGAGGTCCGCCAGGTACGTCTCGTCGAGATTGAACTGGCGCTGCAGAGCCCGATAGGTCAAACGGCCGCGGCGCTGCAGCAACGCCAGCGCCTGGTCGAGAATCTCATCAAACGTCATGGCTGCCCCTCCATCAGACGTGGACACTCAGGGGCCAGCAGATGCACAGCCCAGGAAACCGTCAGGCAGGTACTGCCAACCCAGATGTCTCCTGGGATGAGAGGTCAGGCAGCTGGGCCAACACATCCAGATACCACCACCAGTGCGCCGGAGGGATTCCCTGCTGACGACGCCAGGCTTCGAGATCGGCGATGCCCTGGATGGCCTGGTAAAAGCGACGCGCCTGTCGCAGGAGGAGCTTATCGGCTTCGGCCAGACGAGCGCGCTGTGCAGCGGTTACATGGGCCTCCTCCCTGGCGATGTCGCTACGGGTGCATAACATCTCCAGATGTTCCATACCACTGACGTCGGGGAAGCGCACGTCTACCTCGTAAGCGGCAACCAGTTGGTCATAATGTGTCATGTCATCACCTCACGCAAGGAGCCAATGCACTCAAAGGCCGGATGGCTGAGATAATGCTCAGGGCGTTCAACAACATAAGCACTTTCCATCACACCATCCATAGCGAACATCACCAGCCAGTGGCGCTGCTCAACCACGGCTATCACAGCCACATAAAGGGTGTCATGGTAGCGATAGAGATAGACTTGCGCCTGTGAGGCCTGCAAAACAGTCCACACCATACGCTCATAATCATCGAGCGTCGCCCCAGGTGGCAAATGACCTCGTAGCTTGCGTTTCAGCAGATGTCGCACTGCGCTGCCCGGTTTCCAGCGTACCTGGGACCGCACAGAGCGGACAGCATTGGCAATCTGTACACGAAGATGTTCCACGCGATTTGACCAGATGCGCTACATGCACCCACTGACATTGGGGTGATTGCCGTTATTGTATCATAGGTTCGCAGTCGTCAGAACGCACCTGTGCCAATGCGGCCTCCGCCTGGGGGAGCCAGAAGGTCATCTCCATGGCACGGTAGAGGCTAATCGCGGTAGAGAATTCCGCAGCGGCCTGTTCCTGCTGACCCGTCTGCGCATACAGCGTCCCGAGCCCGCGGTGGCAGTGCGCCTGGAGCGGGCGCATGCCCAACTCCTCGGCCAGGGTCAGGGCCTGGCGGTAGTGGCCGGCGGCAGACGCGCTCTCGGGGGACGCCTGGCGCGCCGTGCTCTCACCCAGGAGCCACAGGGCCCAGGCCTGGGTGCCGCGTTGCTTGCACTGGCGGGCGAGATCGACCGCCTGCACGGCGCGTTGGCACGCGTCTTCCAGGCGGCCAGCCAGCAAATACACCTCGCTGAGGCAGGCGACCAAGAACGGCAAAAGTCTCGGTCTGCTCCTGGCAACCCCTTGCTCCACGCCCTGTTCCACCAGCGCCAGACCCGCGGCGACGCGCCCCGCCAGGGCATACGCCAGGCCCAGGGCGGCGGCTAGCCTGGGCACGAAGAGCAGAATGTGCCAGTTCTGGCACAGACTCATGGCCCGCTCCAGCACCGGGATGGCCCGGGGCACGTCCCCCTGGCGCAGATATACAGCACTGACCCCCACGCACGCTTCAATCAGGGTGAAGGGACTCTGGACAGTCTCGGCGATCCTGAGCCCGTCTTCGGCCATGGCGAGCCCCTCCATAAACGCGCCGCGTTCGGCGTGACAGAGGCTCAGCCAGGCTTGGGAGGACGCCGCGATGCTGCCATTGTAGCCAAAGCGTTCAGAGAGTAGATCCCCCTGGAGGGTCGCCACATTCCGCTCAAAACTCTCGACGGCCCGTGGATAGTCTCCCGTGTCGTAATAGGCCTGACCCAGGCGGAAATGCGCCCGGGCCTGGAGGCCGACGTGCCCGAGCGTTGCGGCCAGGGCCAGAGCGCGCTGGCCGTAGGCGATGGCGCGCTCCACCTCACCCGCCACCCAACAATTGGTGCCCAGGTCGGCGTAGACCTGCCCGAGCCGTAGGGGATCACCCAGCGTCTGCGCCAGGGTCTCGGCGCGGCGCAAGTGGTCGAGCAGCCGCCCACGGGCTTCTCCCAGGGCATTGAGCGCAGGGTGTAAACCGAGCCGGAGGTCAATGGCCTGCTCGGCGGTGGCACGACTGTCGGGGAGATGCGCTAGGGCCACCAGCGCCTGCTCATAGCACACTACCGCCTCACGGTAGGCCGAACGCGTCTGGGTTTTGTCCCCGGCCTGGCGGCCATAGGCCAGGGCCTTGTCCCACACCTCGCCGCGCAGGGCATGCTGCGCCAGCCGTTCCACCTGGTCGTCCCGCCGGTCCCCCGCCAGGCCCTCCATGGCCTCGACGATACGGGCGTGCAGCGCGCGGCGCCGCTCGTGCAGCAGACCCCCATACGCCACCTCATGGGTGAGGGCGTGCTTGAAGGTGTAGGCGGGCTCGGGAAACAGGCTGGTCTCGTAGAGAAACTCTGCCGCCTGGAGCTGCGCCAGACTGCGGGACAATGCCTCGTCGGGCGTGTCGGCAATGGCCTGCAGCAGCGCCCAGGGCACCTCCGTGCCGATGACGGCGGCGGTCTGCAGCAGGCGTTTGTCCTCCGGCGGCAACCGATCGATGCGCGCCGCCAGCAACGCTTGCACGGTGGCTGGCACCTGCAACGTGTCGAGCGGTTGGGCCAGGCGATAGCCGCCACGCTCCCCCACCAGCACTCCGGTCTCCACCAGGGTCCGCACACTCTCTTCGAGAAAGAAGGGATTGCCCTGCGTGCGGGCCATCAGGAGCCGGGTGAGGCCCTGGAGGGGCGACCGGCCGGTCGCCCCGACGTCGTCCCCCAGGAGGCCCTGGAGCAACGCCTCAGTGCTCGCCTCGGGGAGGGGGTCGAGCCGCAGCTGCGTGTAGTACGTTTTACTGCCCCAGCCGTGCTGATACTCCGGGCGGTAGTTGACCAGGAGGAGGACCCGCGCGGTCGGCAGACTCTCGACCAGCAGATCGAGTACGACTTGCGTTTCGCCGTCAATCCAGTGCAGGTCTTCGAAGACCAGGAGCAGGGGCTGCACCTGACTTTCGCGCAGCAGAATGCGCTTCAGCGCCTCCAGGGTGCGGCGCCGCCGCTGCAAGGGGTCCATGGCCAGGAACGGACTGTCGGCCGGTAGGGCCTCGAACAGGGCCAGCACGGCTGGCACGGTGTCCTGGAGAGCTTCATCCAGCGTGAGGATCTGCCCGGTGATCTTGGCCCGCACCGTGCGCAGGTCATCGCGGTCCTCGATATGACAGTAGGCTTTGAGTAGGTCACACACCGGCAGGTACGCCGTCGCCTTGCCGTAGGACACCGAGCTACTCTCCCGCCGCAACCAGCCCTGCGCGTGGTGCGCCTGGAGGAACTCGTAGACCAGGCGCGATTTACCCACCCCGGGTTCGCCAAGGAGTGCCACGACCTGCCCCTGGCCCGCCCCGGCCCACGCCAGGGCCTGCTGCAGCGCTTCCACCTCGGGCTGCCGTCCGATAAAGGGCGATAGTCCCCGGGCGACGGTGGCCTGTAAGCGCCGCCGCAGGGCCGTAACCCCGACCAGCTCGTAGACCTCCACCGGCTCCGCCAGGCCTTTGACGGGCACCGGTCCCCGCGCCGTGACGTGCACCAGGCCCTCGGCTAACCGCAGCGTCTCGGCCGTCAGGCGGATACGGCCCGGCGGGGCGAGTTGTTCCATGCGGGCCGCCAGATGCGTGGTCTGGCCAATTGCCGAGTAGTCCATGTGCAGGTCGTTGCGAATCGCACGCACGACCACCTCGCCCGAGTGGAGGCCGACGCGGATCTGCACCTCCACGCCCTGCCTCCGGCGCATCTCTGCGCTGGCACGCTGCATGGCGTCCTGCATGGCCAGCGCCGCGTAACAGGCCCGCACCGCGTGGTCCTCATGCGCCAGTGGCGCCCCGAACAGCGCCATGATGCCGTCGCCCATGACCTGGTTGACGGTCCCCTCGTAGCGGTGCACCGCCGCCATCATG
>SXND01000270.1 GCA_005777235.1 Pseudomonadota bacterium | reverse complement strand
TGTGCCGCAGGGGCGCGACATTTTTCCCGATCTCACGGTGCAGGAGAATCTGCGCATTGGCCTGGTGGCACGCGACCGCGGCGATAGCCCCATCCCAGACGAGATCTTCCAACGCTTTCCCGTGTTACAAACCATGATTGCCCGCAAAGGCGGCCTGCTCAGTGGTGGCCAGCAGCAGCAATTGGCCATTGCGCGGGCGCTCATCACCGAACCCACCTTGTTGCTGCTTGATGAACCTACCGAAGGCATCCAGCCGTCGATTATTCTCGATATCGAAGCGTCGATCCAGCGCCTGAAGCAGGAAGGACGCATGGGCATTCTGCTGGTCGAGCAATATCTCGACTTTGCCCGGCGTCTGGCAGACCACGTGTACGTCATGGACCAAGGCCGCATTGTCCTGGACGGCAAGATGCACGAGCTGCAAGAAGAGATGATCAAGCGCTACCTGGCGGTCTAAAGGCGGCCAGGCCTCTCCTCGACCTCTCCAAGAGGAGCGTCGCGTGATCGCCCCTGGGCGTGACGACGTTGCACCATGGCGGACACCGTCTACACAACGCGCTTCAACGTGGGATGGGACGCGCCCCACCGGGACGGCTGCCCAGATCTGTGCTAAAATAGGGCCCATCGACGGCAGGATCCACGCCAGGACACATCCCCCGACACTGCACACACGGAGGCCCTCTCATGCCTATTGGAGACCAGGACTGGCTCAGGCTCACCCCCGAAGCACCTTTGGAGCCCGAGATCCCGATCTGTGATTCGCACCACCACCTGTGGGAATCGCGCCCGGAACCCGCCGCCTACCAACGGTATCTGCTCCCAGACCTGGCCGCAGATCTGCGCAGTGGCCACAACGTGCGTTCGACGGTGTTTATCGAGGTCAGAACGCGCTATCGCCCCGACGGACCAGAGGCCATGCGTCCGCTGGGGGAAGTGGAATTTGTCGAAGGTCTGGCGACTGCCAGCGCCAGTGGCCAGTATGGCCCGGCCCGCATCGCGGCGGCCATTATTGGCCACGCCGATCTCAAGCTGGGCGAGCACGTGGCGCCGGTGCTGGAAGCCATGCAGGCGGCCAGTCCCACGCGATTCCGCGGTATCCGGCATTCCGTGGGTTGGGATGCCAGCCCGGCACTCGCCAACCGCGACATCCAGGGGGTCCTGTCCACCGAGTCGTACCGGGCGGGGGCGCGGGTGTTAGCGCGTCTCGGGCTGTGCCTAGAAAATTCGCTGTACCATCCCCAACTCCCTGACTTGGCTGCTTTTGCCAGGGCCGTACCGGAGCTGACCATCATTGTGAATCACATCGGTGGCCTGGTGCGTATCGGTCCGTACGCCAACCGCGATACCGAGGTGATTCCTGCCTGGCGTCAGGACTTGGCCGCGGTGGCGGCGTGTCCCAACGTTATCCTCAAGCTCGGTGGGGTCGGACAGCATCGCTATGGCTTTGACTGGCATGAACGCTCCCAGCCCATCGGCTCGGAAGAACTCGCCGCGGCGCTGTCACCCTTGATGCACTACTGTATCGAGCAATTCGGGCCAGAGCGTTGCATGTTTGAAAGCAATTTTCCGGTCGACAAGGTGTCATACTCTTACACCGTGGTGTACAACGCCTTCAAACGGCTCTCCGCCGGCTACTCGGCCACCGAGCGCGCTGCCCTGTTCCACGACACCGCCGCCCGGGTGTATCGCTTGAGCTCGTAAGGCCGCTCTCGTGCCTTGTCCCCCGGCTCGAGCGTGTCCTGCACTATGACACCGACCTCGCCATGCGTGCTGCGCGGCCGCCTGTCCGCAACGCCGTGGAGCCTGAGACCGCGCGGTGACGTAGAGACTGGCTCTTGGCCGCCGTGCGACGTGGGGAAGCCATGTCGCACAGGGCGCGGGGGGTGGTGGCAGCCGGAGCAGGAGGTGCATGGAGTATCGCCAGCCCCACGCTACCATAGCGCTGCCCGTCTGTAGTACACTCACCGCGGTAGCAGGTTGTCACATCTGAGGAAGGAGGAGCATGATGAGTGCTGTACACGCGACAACGATGACGGGGACAGACATCCAACTCGATGACGCAGAGGTGGCCGCGTTCAGGACACGTCTAGGCGGCACCCTCTTATCGCCCGCTGACGCAGCGTATGCGCAAGCCCGTAAGGTGTGGAATGGCATGATCGACAAGCATCCTGCGCTGATCGCGCGTTGCACCGGGGTGGCGGATGTCGTGCAGGGGGTCGCCTTCGCCCGCACCCACGATTTACCCGTGGCCATGCGCTGTGGCAGCCACAACGCCGCTGGCCATGCCACCTGTGACGGGGGGGTGGTGCTTGATCTGACACCCATGAAAGGCATCCGGGTGGATGCGGCCCAGCGCCGCGTGCAGGCGCAGGGCGGTGTGCTGTGGCGGGAATTTGATCGTGAGACCCAAGTGTATGGCCTGGGCACCACGGGCGGGGCAGTGAACGACACGGGCATCGCCGGTTTGACCTTAGGCGGGGGGATTGGCTGGCTCATGGGGCAGCACGGTCTCGCGTGCGATAACCTGGTGTCCGCCGATGTTGTGACGGCTGACGGCACCGTCCTTACCGCCAGTGCCACCGAGCATCCCGACCTGTTTTGGGCCTTGCGCGGCGGTGGTGGGAATTTTGGCGTGGTGACCTCCTTCGAGTATCAGCTCCATCCCGTCAGCCAGTGGTTCGCCGGGACGGTGGTCTACCCGCGCTCCCAGGCACGCGACATCTTGCGCTATCACCGGGATTTCTCTGAGGCGTGTTCGGATAGCACGGCAGCCTTTGCCGGCTTAATGACCTTACCCGATGGCACGCCCATCATCGCCCTGCCCATCGGCTATCACGGCCCGCTGGACGAGGGTGAACGTATTCTGGCGCCTCTGCGCCGTTTGGGGACGCCGCTGTTTGATGACGTGGGCCCCAAGTCCTATCCCGAGGTGCAAACGATCTTTAACCCGGAGGTCTTTCCACACGGCATGCAGCGCTACTGGAAGTCGAGTTTCCTCAAGAATCCCCCCGATGCGGCGCTCGATATTGCCCTGGAGTATGCGGACCAGATGGCCTCGCCACACTCGATGATCCTGCTGTACCTGGTGCATGGTGCGGCCACCCGCGTACCGGCGGACGCCACCGCCTTTGGGCTACGCGAGGCACTGTGGAACCTGGATGTTATCGGTCAGTGGACTGAGCCGGCAGACGCCAATCAGCACATCCCGTGGGTGCGGGAATGCTGGAAGGCTCTGGACGCCCATAGCACGGGTGGGGTGTACGTCAATCACCTCGGTTCGGATGAACCAGAGCGGGTCCGCGATGCCTTTGGGCAGAACTACGCCCGGCTCGTGCAGGTGAAGCAACAGTACGATCCGGCCAATGTCTTCCGCTTCAACCAGAATATCCGCCCGGTGTCGTAGACAGCTGTCCCTTGTCTCTATCGATGACCGCAAGTGGCCCAGAGCACGCGGTGGCGTTCATGGGCCACGCCGTTCCAGCACACGTATGCCGCCCAGCATGCCCCAGATCAAGACCCCGCACACACTCCAGAGGACGAGCAGTCCAAGCACGCCGAGGGCGAAGGCGCTGGCCGTCTCGCGTGGCAGCGCCAAGGCGGTGAGATAGTAGGCAAATCCCCAGACAAACGCGATGGCCAGCACAGGCCCGAACAGTACCGTACTCCCGACCATTCCCAGCCGCACGGCGGCCTCGTGATGGTCGGCATGGCGCGGTGCAAGCGCCAGCAAACTGTAGAAGGGAATGAGGGGGAAGGCGCTGAACCGACCGGACCAGGCCTCTGCTCCGTGGCGCGCCAGGAGCATGACCAGCACCAGCAAGCCCAGCATCACACCTACCCGTATGACGTTTGCCTGCAGTACCCCCACAAACGACTGTCGGCTTCCTGTTGCGGGGCGCACAGGAAGCCAGAGCCACAGCCCTGTGGCGAGTCCCCCCAGCAACGCATAGCCTCCGAGGAAGAGCAGTACCTGCGAGGATGAGACCAGCAAGGCCTGCACCCACGGGGCAACCGCCAGGGCGAAGGCACCCCAGAGCACGAGGCACCCACTGACGACCACCACGGCTTTGAGGCGCGGCGGGAGGGATGGCAGCACGGCGCCAGGTTGGAGCAGGGCCAGAATATACAGGGCACAGAGCACGCCATTGAGGGCGATCATGGGGATCATGGCGCGGGCGATCACGACAGGATCAGCGCTCTCGGCGGTCAGGAGCCCCAGACCGTTGATCGCCGGGAAGGTGAGCATCATACCGGCAGCGCGTGGCTGGCGATGCTGCGCACACCAGAGGATGAGCAGGAACAGACACGCGCCGAGCATAGCCTTCAGTGCGAAAGGGAGGAACGCCATACCGGGGTTGTCCTTGTATCCACGCCTACTGCGGCACACGTTGCGAGCGCATCCTGCGAGGCCAGACCCAGGGAGGACGAGACGGAGCGCCTACTCGGCCCGTCCGGCCACCTGCCGCCCGTGTGCCAGCGACTCGAGGGACCGTACCGGGGGTACCACGACAATCTGAAAGCCCTGCGCAATGCGGGTTTCTACCGAGGCATTCGGACTGATCGCTGTGGCACAGGGCACCCCGTGCTCCTTGCAAATCGCCAAAATTTTCAGCACCGCCGCCTCCACCTCAGGATGCGAGGCTTGACCCCGGAAACCCATGGACACCGACAAATCCCCCGACCCGGCCCAGATGGCACCGATACCTTTCACGCGTCGCAGGATGTCCGGCAGATTGGTCACCCCACGCACATTTTCGACAATCCCCATGAGGAACAATTCCCCGTCGGGATCGAGTGGCCACACATCGGCGGCATCGTAGTACTCCTGCGGCGTGAGTCCCCAGTAATGCGGCGCCAGGCTGGAGGCCCAGCCGCGCTCACCCGCTGGCTCAAAATCCGCCACACCGGGCACCTGCGGATAGCGTGCCGCCCGCACCACTGCTGCGGCGCCTTCGACCGTGTCAAAATGCGGCAACACCAGGCCATACGGCCCGGCATCCAGCGTCTGTTTGATGACCCATTCGTTCTGCTCACGCGTGTAGGGGGGAATGCGCACCAGAGGGACAACGTCCGGCTGCACCGTGCCCTGGGCGGCAATGCGCTGGCGGTTCAGCAGATACTGCATGGAATGCCGTAAGGTCGGGAAATCAAAGCCAAGGTGTTCTGTCTCAATGATAATCATGTCATAGGCAGAGCGCGACAGGGCGATGATCTCATCGTAGTTGCCATTGGGAATGGTGCCGCAGCTAAACACCGTCTGACCACGTTCGAGCAAGTCGATAATTTTGTTAAGCCGTGCTGGTGCCATAGGGGTGGCTCTCCTTCGTAGAACAGTGATCTGCCTTGCGTGCAGGCCCTCGGAACGGGGAGGGCCTGCCAGGAGGAAACAGGCGGCAAGCCGGTGCATCTGCCCGCCATGCGCCGCCAGCGCTGGTCGCCGCCGCCGGGGCGCGTCAAGGGACGCCGGAGGCAGGTGCGGTGTGGCACTGCGCTCCAGCACGACGCACCTGTGCTCCGTACCCCATACGCGCCCATCCACAGACAGCGCCTACGACTGGAAACCTGGCACACGCTGCACATGGCCTTCTTGGCATGGTGTATACCCCTTATAGGCTTGCAGTCGAGCGCTGACCAGCTCCACGCATTATCACACCATCGCCGGCAAGGGTCAAGATCGTCCTCCGGCGTAAGGCCCAGCGCCGGCAATATGCCAGACGACAATCGATGTCAGGCACTGGCCCGCGTGTGCAGCCTCACGAGAGGTATGCGGCGTGGCCCGTCACTGGGAGCGCGGGCCTCCCGCCCGCGCTGGAAGCAGGCGAGGCGCCTGCACTCCCAGGAACACCTTCGAGATCCAGTGCCGATGCACGAGGACACTGATGAGGGGCGGTGTGCGCCCAGAGGGGGCGCCTCGGCAGGTTTGGGGCGAGGGAGCAAAGCGTACAAGGCTTGGTAGCGTCCGTTGCCCCAGGCGAGTCTGAGAGGCACCAGGGGGTGAGACCGTTCTCGCTCCACCACATCTCAGGGGAGCAAACGGTAGCCCTCACCAGACTCGGTACGCAGGAAGCGCGGCTGGCTGGGTGTCTCTTCAATGCACTCACGTAAGCGGCGGATGGCGGTGTTCAGACGACTGACTTGACTGCGGTCCGCCTCGTCGTAGCGCAGCTCCAAGACCTGCTCCACCAGTTCCTACCGGGTGCACACCTGCTGCGCGTGCGTATACAGATAGTACAGCAAATCATAGCTCTGGCCGGTGACGAACGCACGCCATGCACCCAGACTGTACGACTGGTATGATCGAGCTTGAGCCCCGTAGCGTCAGGAGCCGAGGTGGGCGTCTGCGCCTGGCTGTGCCCCAGCTTCCCGCACAGCATCGCGGCGGCGAGTAGGGCATGCGTCAGGCGGATGATTTCACGTCGGGTCCATTGCACCGTTGGATCGCAGCGCAAGAAGCGCGTCGCCGCCTGAAAGGCCAGGCCGAGGATGTAGGATGGCATCTCTGTCCCCACCAGAGGTACCGCAAGGCGTCGTAACGTCTGGAGCGCCCGCACGGGCTTACGCAGGCTGGGTTCAATCTGGCGCAGCTCCAGTGTGTTGAACGGTGCGTCGGTGAGATGCTGTTCCATGTCGTGCAGACGCGCCAGGTCGCCAGGCTCGACCCAATCAAAGCGCATTATGGCCTCCAACGCCACGACATTCCACAGCCACGGCGCCAGGCCCGCTTCGGCAAAGTCGCTGAGCCAGGTGCGGCCCTGGGTATCCGCCAGGATGTTCTCCCCCGTGAGTCTTCCCGGAGTATGCGTCAGCAAGACCGGCTGGCCGAGGGCCGCGGGCTGGGACAGCACGGCGAGGGGTTCGGGGTAGGTGTAGGTTACGCCAGCCACGTGCACAGTGAGTTGGCCGGCAGCGTGGGTGATCTCTAGTCCCAGGGCGCGTACCTGCGGTAGCAGGGCCTGGAGACGTGCGGCGCCTTGCTGGAGCGCATCGGGGGGCCAGTGCAAGCGCTCGCGGTAGATGGTGTCCAGGGTGCGCTCGGTATCAGGGATACGGCTGTCATGATGCCAGGCGGCGAGGGTGTGCTGGAGCAGTCCTGCCAGGGCCTCATCGCAGGCCTTGGCTGATCCCAGGCGATACACCTCGCTGAGGGGCTGTACCTGCTCCAGGTCAGCATTCGCTAGCGTGTAAGCATGGGCCACAAAATGCAGCGTCGTAGCCTGGAGACTGAGCACGGTGCTCGTGGCACCCATGGCGTGAGGCGCGTATCTCTGATAATGCTCAGCCGCTGCCGCCATGGGACTCGGCTCGCCACAAACCACCACGAACGAGGCGGGGAGGGCGCCTGCCTGGAAAGCCACTACCAGAAAGGCCACCTGGCCAGCGTCGTGCCACAGGAGGCGTTCGAGTGTGAGCTGGCTATAGTCATAAAACAAGCGGCGCAACAGATCTTCAAGCTCATCTGCTCGTTGGAGCAAGCGCTCCCCGGCGACGTGCGGCTGCATACACGCCACCAGATACGCCCCTGTAAGCGGTTGATGCGGCTGCCTCCGCAGCACGAGATCCCAGTTGATGCGCACGTGGTGTGCCAAGGCCTCTTCGATAGCCGCAATCATCGCCTGGGCGCCCTCGTCTTTGCGCAGGAAATTCACCGCTGGTGCTGAGCTACCCAACGCTGGCCCGAGCGCGGCACGGGCCGCCTCTACGGTGGCATAGCTGGTGAGGATAATTTTTGGCAGAGCGCGATAGGCTGGCGCTTGCGCGAGCTGTAAGCCACTGATGTCTTTCTCGTCGTGATCGTCTTCGAGACGAATGTCCAGAATCGCCAGATGCACCCACTGCTCTTGCAGGCACTGTTCTGCCTCCTGCACGCGGCACGGCCTTGCTTCCTTTAGCGTATGCGGTTGACGTTGATTGGTAAACCGGCTTGCTGCATGCGCCCGGCCAATTGATGCTTCCACATACCTGCTGGATCCATCTCCAGGGACAGCACTTCGAGATATTGCGATGGCAGATCAACTCCCTCCTTGTAGAGCACACACACCCGCTGCAGCCCAAGCACACCGACAAAGTAACCAAATTCAAAGACCACGTTTTGCCGCGCCCGTGGTTTGATCTCACCTGGCCGATCCCGCGCATAGCCCATATCATCTGGCGTCAGTACAATCACCGCAAAACCCACCTTGGAGTGGGCCTCAAAGTGATTGATAATCGCTTGGCCGATATTGCGTTGCTCATGTAACACTACCTCTTGCAAGCCTAAATTTTTGACGGTCAACACCACAGCATCTTTAGCACCCTCATCGTGACCATGGGCAATAAAAACCTTGTGGCGGATCGCCGACTCAATCGCCTTGAGCAACAAATCTGATTGCCCTTTGGCCACATAATCGACAGCCAGCGCTCCCCCTGGCACGAGGGCGCTCATGGCAGCGCGGGCGGTTTCTGGAGAAGGAAAGCCAGTCAGCATGATCTTGGGTATAGCAGCGTCGCTATCCCGGGCCACCAGCAGCCCACTGACGTCCTTTTCATCGAAGTCATCTTCCAGGCGGATATCGAGTACGGCGACATCAATGTCCATACTCCGCAGCTTGGCGAGGGCTTCGTCTGGACTCGCTGCCGTGACGACGGTGTAGCCCGCTTGCTCTAAAAAACGCCTGCGGGTCTCAAGATGCTCTGCCATGTTATCGGCCAATAACACGTTAATCTGCACGATACTTAGCCTCCTAAGTTACGTCGATGCCCAGATAAGGGTCACGCTGTGCCGCTAAGATGCGTTGAAAGAGCAAGCGCAGTTCATCGGCAGCCATCGCCTTGTCAAGGTAATCCAGGGCTCCAGCACGCAAGACTTCACGCGCTGTAGTCCAATCCTGGGCTGCAGTGCCAACGAGGATCCGCGCATCCGGCTGACGCTTTCGGAGCGCTGTTACCAGTGTGGGCACCTCAGCCACATCGGTAGCGTCAATGAGGATCAAGTCGTAGAGCCGCTGGGCGACATGTTGCGGTGCGTGCTCAGCAGACACCGTACGCAATACGGCCAGTGAGGATGCCGCTCCTTGCACAATAGGGAGCCAGGAGCTGGTACGCTGATTGCCCACGAGCAGGAATTCCCGTAGCCTGTGCTGGTCATGGGAAACCTGAGGCATGGAGAAATGGTTAACATCTTCTGTTCTGTGGTCGTCACCGTTGCCTACTGGAAGCGTTTTGGGCGCCTCGCCCGCTTCCTCCAGAGGCAGCCAGAGTATCATGGTCGTGCCTTCTGGTCCCGTCGAGCCCAAGCGGATATCTCCACCATACGTTTGCAGAATCGTTTGGGCCATCAAGAGGCCGACGCCAAACCCCTTGGCTCCCGGAGGCTTGGGAATGCGATGCTTGAGGAGATGTTCTTGAATCTCTGGCGCAATCCCTGGCCCGGTGTCGTAGACGCTGATCTCCAGGCGATTCCCAGACACCCGCGTCATGATGGTCAGGGAGCGGTGTCTACTAGCTGTCATCGCCTCGATAGCATTGTCGATGACGATGTCGAGAGCACGCGTAAACCATTCAGCACTCACACGTACTCGTACCCCTGGCTCTGCGAGCGGGCGCTGATAAAGCGATACCGAGGTATAGGGCTCGCGGCTCCATAAGCGTCTGAGGCGTTCTTGTAGGAGATCATAGATACAGATGGAGTTGACGCCCTCTTCAGTAGCAAGTGGTGCGGTAATCCGGAGCGTATGAATATCAGCGACTCGTCTCTCGATATTCTCTAAGCCTAGTCGTAGCGATGCTACAGGTTGTTGTATAGCGAGGGCGTGCCGCAGGAGTTGCACCTCATCCCCAATGGCCGTGGCGTGATTCCCAATGGCATGGAAGCAGGCGCCACTGGCCATATTCATCCACACAAGTTGGGTCTTCGCCACGATGAGCCTGGTGTGCCGAGCATTTTGGATGGCCACACTCGCCTGGGCTGCCAGAGCCTGTACAATCTGTTCATCTTCCTGATCAAAGGCATGCTCATCCGAGTGTTCAAGATTGATAGCGGCAATCACTTCATCAGCGATCTTGATCGGTACGACCAACTCTGATTGTGCGTGCGAATGACATTCGACATAATCAGAGTCTTGCTTGAGGTTTGTGACGATACGCAGCGTACAACCTGTGGCCATAGCCCGTCCGACGATGCCTCTGCGCCGCCCCACGACCGGTTCTAATGTGATACTTTCTGGACCTCTCGGCTGCGTGGTTTTCAATGCTTCCGTCGAGCGACTGACAATGGGTGACGCCGTATTCCCTTCTCTGAGCCAAGTATCCGCCACGATGATTTTACTCACCTTACGCGGAGCCCTGTACGGGGGTGAGGGCCCGTAAAGTGGCGAAAGCGGAGCGGAGGGCATTGAGGTAGAGTTTGGACTTTAGGGCAAAATGATGAAGCTTGGTCCTCATTTTCAGCCGCTCTAGTTTA
>SXND01000269.1 GCA_005777235.1 Pseudomonadota bacterium | reverse complement strand
TGGCAGCAGAAGGCAGGGCAGACCATCGACGGGTGCAGTCCCTGCCCAAGGCATGGCCGAACAAGGGTTTGCAGGCGACGGGAAACAGCCTCCGCTCGTGCCTCGCTGCGGCTCTTTCCCGCGCCTGAAACCTGGCGTTCGACGTAGTGAGCTACATGAACTGGAAAATCCATAAGATCGGTGGTGAAGGGGGATGAAAGCAGTGACGAGTCTCCGTTTTTTGCTGCCTGTGCTCGAGGAGACAACCAGGAGGTGCTATGGAAAGTGGACAGTCACTGGCCGCTTTGCTCGACGAGTTAGTCGGTGCTTTGGAGGTCAAGGGACATCATGTCCGTCAACATCTGCAACCGGGATTGTCACGGTCACGGCTTCTTGAGAAGACCGCAGCCCTGCCTTTTGCCTTCCCAGAAGACTTGATGGCCCTCTACATGTGGCGGAACGGTCAGCCTGAAGCGGCGGCATGGGATGCTGATGCTTTGTGCTTTCGCGATAATACGTTTATCAGTGTAGAACGGGCTTTGGACGCCTATGTAAGGCAGTACAAAGAGGCTGAGCCATGGGACTCACTTGACCGCTATGGCGTGGCTTTGCACTCGTGTTTCCCTTTTGCGGCCTTTGAAGGGGCTCAGTATGTCATCGTGTGTGGCCCTCACAGACTTAAGACCGCGGAGCCCTCGCCCATTGTGAGCATTTTCCATGGCATCGACTTATATTTTTACTCTCTCCAGTCCATGGTAAGCACGTGCATAGCTTGGGTCCGAGATCCACACTGGACTAAGGAGTCTCATCTTGGACTGCGCGAAGATATTGAGATGAAGATTTGGCAAGAGCACAATCCAGGTATATTCTCCTGAGTTTCTTGCCCATCCTGTCACGTGTGCGGAGTGCCACAGCGAGTGTCGCACAGGAGACCGCGACAGCCAAGACAACAACCCAAGATGTCCACCACCGCCCCGCTAGCTTCTTGCGCCTGCGCGACGCCCGCCCTCACGTGGTGCGCCTTGGGCTCCGGGCGTGGGGAGGGGACGAGTCGGGACCGCGTGCGGGTGCGAGGCCGAACAACCGCTTGCACCGGACGCCGGGGAGTGGGGCTCGGTGGCTGGGGACCACGTCGGTGGCCCCGGCGCCGGTGAAGCGCGGCGTTCGGTGTAAAAAAGTCAGTAGTGGTAGCGCAGCTGAGCGATAAATAGTGCATCAGCATCAACTTTATAAACCATCCGATGCTCATCGGTGATGCGCCGGGACCAGTACCCAGACATGCCATGTTTCAATGGTTCCGGCTTGCCAATGCCTTCAAAGGGTGCCCGTTGACTTTCTTTGATAAGCGTGTTGATGCGTTGGAGGATTTTCCGGTCGGTGCGTTGCCAATACACATAATCGTCCCAGGCGTGTTCAGAGAAAATCAGTTGCACTCCAACAGCTCCCGTTCTGTCCCTCCGCCTGCCTCCAGTTCCGCGATGGACTCGAGGAGACGGCGGGCATTTTTTGGGCTGCGGAGGAGGTAGGCTGTTTCCGCAAGGGCCTGATAATCTTCAAGGGAGATCATCACCACAGAGCGCTCATTTTTGCGCGTGATGATGACGGGAGCATGATCGTCACAGACCTGTTCCATAGTTTCCGCGAGATGGCTCCGAGCGTGTGTATATGTAATGGCGTTCATTTGTTGTCCCTCATGTTGCACATGTACAAGTAATCGTACATCATGAGGGCACACCGAACAAGGGGGTGCAGGCGACGGCAAACAGCGTCTGCTCGTTCCTCGCTTCTGCCATTCGCCGCGCCTGACCCCTGGCGTTGGGCAGTATATATATGAGCAAGAAGGCTTTGGTTGACAAGATGAAATTGCAAACTATCGCAGTGCTCATATGGCTCACTCTGTCGGGTTGTCGTTACTTGCACAACTCTCCTACTACGCCCGAACCGTGGTACCCGTCGGTGAATGCAAACAGCGATCCGGTTTTCGCGGTATTCGAAAGTCGCATCCCCTGTGCTGATTGTGAAAAGATTAAGGTCGCTTTGGTCCTCTATCGGCACAGCGAAACCAAAGCACCGACTACGTACAAACTGGCACGGATCTATGTTGCGAAGCGCCCGGAGGATCGAATCGTTGTTGACGGAACCTGGACCATCACACGGGGCACAAACCTGGACCCGAACGCGATCGTGTACCAGCTCGATGCTAATGCTCCTCAAGAGTTCCAGACCTTTTGGGTCGCTGGACAAGACATCTTGTTCATTTTAGATCATAAGCTGCGTCCAAAGGTTGGTACAGCCGGCTACAGTTATGCCTTAAATCGCATGCGCTACTAGCCGCATGGTCCATCGGGTGAAGCCCAACCTTGCCTTCCATCGCAGGGGAGGTGTGGTGCCGTGCCGTTGGCAGCTTGCGTGCTGCCTTGGTGCTGGCAGGCCAGGGGGCAGCCCATAGCGTGCGGTCAGGCAGACAGTGGTGGGCGGAGGAAGACGGGCCAGGGTCCCCATGCCTCACGGTGGCGTCAGACCCGGCCCAGCAAGGCCTTGAGCTGACGGCTTCCAGCCGCAGCTTAGGCCCGGCGTTATGCTCCATACAACGTCGTACAATTGCACAGTGCAAGCAGAGGGGAAACGCATGTGGCACTCTCCACCCCGGTCTCTGGCGTAGCGACTCCCCATGAGCACGTAGACAGGAGGTCCTATGGCTCTGGCTGGCCCCAAGCCGCTCTGGCTCACGTTCGACTGTTATGGCACCCTCATCCAGTGGGATGAGGGGTTGGTGGCTGCGGTCGACACGATCCTGGCTCACCATGGCCAGCGCGCCATCGATCCCCACAGACTGCTCGCCGTCTTTGACCGGCACGAACACGCGCTAAAGAGTGCACGACCGCACCGGTCCTTTCGCGACGTGGCTGGCACAGCGCTCCAACGTGCCCTGGAGGAACTCGGGCTGCCCTGTGGAGCGTCCGATGTGGACGTGTTGACCTCCCGCATTGCGCAGATGCCGCCCTTCCCTGAGGTCGTGCCCACCCTCACCCTTCTGCAAGCTGCGGGGTTCAAGCACTGCATCATCTCCAACACGGATGACGCCATCATCGCCGGCAACGTCGCCCAACTGGCAGGGACCATTGACCAGGTGGTCACGGCGGAGCAGGCGCAGGCGTACAAGCCGTCCCGCACGATTTTCGCCCATGCACACCGGGTGCTCGGCGTGGCCGTCGCAGAGGTCGTGCACATCTGCGCCAGCCCGCTCTTGGACCTCACCGCAGCGCGTGATCTCGGGTTTCGGTGCGTCTGGATCAACCGTGGCACCGGACGCGCACCGCTGCCGGACTACACCCCAGAGGCAGCATTGCCCACCCTGGCGGAGCTGCCCCGTGTCTTCCAGGCGGCTGGCTGGATGGAGGAGAGAACCGGCAAGGGCTAAGAGAGTGGAGGGCTGCGGACGGGGCACCTCTACTGCGCATAACTACAGCATGCAAGCGACGGCTTACAGCGTCCGCTCGTGCCTCGCGTCTGCTTCCAGCCGCGCCTGATGCCGGGCGTTTGGCTAACAACAAGCGAGAGACATGGATGAATCCCTGGCTTATTGCGATGCTGGCCAGCAAGCGATCCAGCGCCGACACGCTGTCCACGATACGCGCCTTGGCCAGCGTGTCCTGCATGGCAGCACGGGTGTGATCGGGTTCTTCTTCAACAAGCTGCTTTACCTGCAGGGCATGCACCTCGAGCGTAGGATTTTTGTGACCTCCGCACTTATCCGGTGCAAGGCTTCCGGTCTGGCGCCATCGCGCCATCTACCGCTCAACCGTGGCAGTGCCAATCTTGCACATGCGCGCTACCGCGCTTTGCGCATGTCCTGCCTCCACAGCGTGTTGCACGCGTTCCCGCAGATCTGGTGCCTAGGGTTGTGCCATCCAGGCTGGCCTCCTTCCCAGCCCTCATGGTGCATCACCTTCACGCTGCTGTGGGCATCCCCTTTATGCCATCAACTTTACAGAAGGATGCTCTAATCTTGCGCTTGCAAGCGACGCCGGGGAGCGTGACACGTTGGTGGCAGGCGTGGCGCTGGCCCGCTCCCCGGCGCGCCTGAAGCGTAACGAACGGCTAGCGTGAACCCGGTATTACCGGACACCGCGCCAGCCTAATACCGCGAGGAAGGCGAGAGTGGCGCAGAGCACAATACTGGCCCCAGAGGCGACATCCACATAATAGCTCACATACATTCCCCCGAGCGCTGTCAGGCCGCCGAGGAGCGTGGAAAGGGTCAGCATGGCCGAGAAACTGTGGGTCAGCAAGCGGGCAGTGGCGGCAGGAATCACAATGGTCGCAGCAATGAGCGTCACCCCCAGCACTTGCATGGAGGCGAGGATCACCAGGGCTAGGAGACAGGCAAACAGCAGGTGCATCAGGCGCGTCGGCACGCCCGTCACCTGTGCCACAGATTCGTCAAACGTGCTGAACAGGAATTGCTTGTAGAGAGCGGTCACGGTAAGAAGCGTGAGCACGGCGACGACTGCCAACAGGAGCAGATCCTGCGACGTGACGCCGAGGACGTTGCCAAACAGCAGCGCCTCAAAATCTTGGGTAAAGCGACGGACGCGACTCATCAAGGCCACACCCACAGCAAAGCTCGCGGTGGTGACAATGCCAATAGCCGCGTCGGCATGCAACGCCCGCTTGGCCACGAGGCGATCAATAAATACCGCCGCGCCAAAACCCCACAGCCCCGCCCCCAGCGCCACATTCAGCCCAAGCAGATGACTCACCACCGCGCCACCGAACACCGCATGCGAGAGCCCGTGGCCAATGTAACTCATCTGGCGCAACACGATATACACCCCGAGCAGCCCACACAGACTACCCGCCAGCAGGGCGGCCAGCAGACCATGCACGAAAAACTGGTATTGCAGCGGTTCAACGACGAACGCTATCACGTACGCTCCGCCCCCGGTGGGCCAGGGTGCCTTGCTGCGCCACATGGGGATGCGTCAAGGACCGATTGGCAATCACGGTGATGTCATCGTGACGTAAGACGACCATCTCGGCATTATACGTTTGCCGTAAAATCGTCGGGGTGAAGACGTCTTCAGGTGGGCCTTCCGCAATAAGCCCTTGCTGAAAACAGATCACCCACGGCACATGGCTGGCAATGGTGTTGAGATCGTGCGTTGCCAGCAGGATGGTCATGCCCTCACGATTCAACCGATGCAGGAGATGCAAAATATCGTGCTGTGTCTTGAGATCCACTCCAGTGGTCGGTTCATCAAGCAATAAGAGCTGTGGCCGGGCGACGAGAGCCCGTGCCAAAAACACCCGTTGCTGCTGCCCACCTGAGAGCTGGCTGATGTGGCGCTTGGCATAGGGCGTGAGCCCCAGCAGGTCGAGCATCTCAGCCACTGCGCGGCGATCGGCAGGCGTGGGCCATGGCCAGTAACTGGTGTGGCGATAGCGTCCCATAAGCACCACCTGCGCTGCCGTCACGGGAAACTGCCAATCAATCATCGCACGCTGGGGCACATAGCCCATGGTCATCTGGGGCAGATGCTGGATGTGTCCAGCGGTGCAGGGTAAGAGGCCGAGGATCAGTTGCAATAAGGTACTCTTGCCCCCGCCAGTGGGGCCTACGAGCGCGGCGAACTGCCCTGGGTGGAGGGATAAATCGAGGTCAGTAAACACTGCCTGGCTGGCATAGCCAGCGCTCACGCCGTGCAGTGTTAGCAGCACATCAGCCATGGTCACCTCGTTGCGAGCTCTTGGAGACAGGACGCGAATGTGGCGGGTGTGCCCCCGAGCGCCTCAAGCATGGTCGTGACATTCTGCCGCATCATGCCGATGTAACTGTGGTCCGCCTCACCGGGAGCCCCAGGCAGGACGTCATCTCGCAACGTCGTGACATAGCGTACCCCCGCCTCCTTGGCAATTTTGTGCAGGACTTTACTCGGAAACACTTCCGAGCCGAAGATCGCTGGGACTTTTTCCCGCCGCAGTTGATCAATCAGGCGTGCGACTTCCCGTGGCGAGGGTTCGGAAAAACTGGCAGGCTGTATGGCTCCAAGCACCGTCATGCCGTAGCGTCGCGCAAAATAGGGCCAGGAGTCATGATAGGTCAGCAGGACGCGCTGCGACGGCGCCAACAGGCTGAGGGCTGCAGTGATACAGCCGTCGAGATGGGCCAGTTGGGCGCGATAGGTCGTGGCATTGTGCGCATAGAGCGTGGCGTGCTCGTGGTCTACAGCGCTGAGGTGCTCCTGGATCAGCTGCACATACTGCATGGCATAGTGGACATTCAGCCAGAGATGCGGATTGGGATGCCCCTGCGCTTTGGGAAAACTCGTATCAAACACCCACTCGGCTGGGGTCACCGTGCGCTCACCCAGCTTGACGATGGTGACGGTGGGTTTGCCGCTACTCCGTGCCAGCTTTTCAATGGGGATCTCGAGATGCAACCCATTGAGGAAGACGAGATCCGCCTGTGCCAGCACGCGCACTTCCCCTGGTGTGGGTTGAAAGGTGTGCGAGTTGACCCCTGCTGGGACTAAACCTTGCACACGCAGTGCCGCGCCTCCCACCTGACGCACCATATCGGTGAGCGGCGCCACGGTGGTTGCCACATGCAGCGGCGCCGCTGCCAGGACCGACAACGCGGGGCATCCAAGGAGCAGGGTCGTCCATACGAGGCGTAACATCTGGGCAAGGGACACAAGCAGCTTTCAGGTAGTAGTAATACAAATGTGAAAATCTGCATACGTTTGTGTGTCTACCATAGCATGAAGCACTGCGATGAAGCAACTACACAGTCGATGGTAGGTGTGCTTGGGAGCACAGGCGTACGAGGGAAGGGGGACAGGGTGGGAAGCCAGGGTGGAGGCGTCAGACCCGTCCGCGTCATAGGGGCGACCAGGATAGTCGCCCCTACTGGGAGAGGCTCTTAGTCGTTATCGGTGAGCGACATCACCACCTGTAACACATACCAGAACAACAGGGCCACGGAGGCGAACAGAGCCAACGACGCTGCGACATGCTGGTCCGGGCGATACTGGTGCATGATATTGGAGGTGTTGTAGAGAATCGCCGCGCTGGCATAGGCCACCATCAGCCCTGCAAACAGCACGCCCAGCGTGAAGCCAAACACCATGCTGGCGATGATCACCCCTAGGGCCACAAAGCCGCCAATGGACAGCACACCCGAGAGAAACGAAAAATCCTTTTGGGTGGTAAAGGCCACGTAGGTCAGGCCAGTGAACATCAGGATCGTGATGATGCCCGCCGTGGAGATCACACTCGGCCCACTCATGGACGCCGCGATGTAGAGCAAGGGCAGGAAAATCACCGCTTCGGCCAGCACGTACAATCCCAGCCCCATATACTGCATTTGCGGCGAGGTGTCGGACTGGGCCCACTTCTCGGCCAGCCAGGAGACGCCCATAAACGCCGCTAGGACAATCAGCCAGGTATAGCCTCCCATCATGGCGCGAACGAACCCCGCCGCGCCGGACCACTGCAGCAGCAGGGCTTCTACCAGTAGAAACGCCAGGAGGGCACCGGCCAGATGCCCATAGGTGCGCCGGATAAACTCCGCGCGTACTGTCACTCCAGCAGAGGTCACTGGACGGGAATACGGGTGTGCTTGCATACTGCTATCCTCCATTTTGGGTACGGTTGGTGCGACACGAGGTGTAACCTACAGCCTGTCAGAACAACACAGAAAGTGTGACGCACCGCACGCGCGGCGTCAACTCCCGTCGAGAGACTGGCGCTGGCATACCAACGCTGGGAGTGGCCACATGACGGCCTCGGACATGAAGGAGAGGCTGATGGATACTGAGCACCTGGTCATTGAGATCCATCCTGCGGTGGAAGACGTCCGCTTTTTAGAAGACCGCCTCTACGAATACGGTGTAGAACAAACCGGTGTGGATGATGGCCAATGGTTGGCCATCTTTCTACGCGATGACCAGAATATCATCCAAGCAGGGCTGAAAGGCTGGACCTGGTGTGGCAGTTGCTACATTCAGACCGTCTGGGTCCATCACGCCTGGCGCGGCCGCGGTCTTGGCACGAAGCTGCTCCAGGCCGCCGAACACGAAGCCCGCCGCCGTGGCTGTCAGCAGATGATCCTGACGTCCTACAGCTTTCAAGCTCCTGGCTTTTACCAGAAACTTGGCTTCGAGGTCTTTGCCGTCCTCGACGAGCATCCCCGCGCCCACCGGGACTATCACCTGCGGAAATGGCTACGCTGACGACGTAGCGTACTGGCAGTGCAGCCAGGGCGATGTGCAGACGAGCCCGGGAGATGTGCGTCCGGGCACAGACGAGTCAGCCTCCCGGCATCAGGCGGCGCTGGCCAGGGGGCGTCCCAACAGGTGGCGCAGGGCGGCTTCCAGCTCGGGATATTGGAACGTGTACCCTGAGGCTTCGAGCTGGGCGGGCCGCACGCGTGTGCTGGCGAGCAGCAGGGCCTCGGCCATGTCGCCAAAGGCCAGACGGGCCGCGCACGCTGGCAGGGGGAGGCGCGTTGGACGGTGCAGGACGCTCCCTAGGACGCTGGTAAACGTCTGGTTGGTGACGGGCTGCGGTGCCACGGCATTCACCGGTCCGCTGAGGGTCTCTGCGGCCAGAATATGGTGCAGAGCGCCAAGGACATCATCCAGGGCAATCCAGCTCATATATTGCTGCCCAGAGCCTACCACCCCGCCGAGGCCCAGCCGAAAGGGCGTGAGCATCTTGGCCAGCGCTCCGCCAGCGGGACTCAAGACCATGCCGAGGCGCAGCCGCACCACGCGGATGCCACGCTGCAGCGCCGGGTCGGTGGCGGCTTCCCAGGCCTGGCATACTTCGGCCAAAAACCCCTGGCCTGGGGCACTGCTTTCGCGGAGCGTCTGTGTCCCCCTGTCGCCGTAGTAGCCAATGGCCGACATACTGATGAGCACGCTGGGCGGGTGCACGAGCTGCGCCAGCGCCTCACAGAGCAAGCGCGTGCCCTGCACCCGGCTGTTACGGATGCTGGCTTTTTTGGCGGCTGTCCAGCGTCCAGTGGCGATATTGTCCCCCGCCAGATGCACCACGGCATCCAGATCCTCCAGGGCTGGGGTGCCAATCCGCTGCGTGAGCGGATCCCAGGGAATGTCTGACTGTCCAGGGCGGGGTGTGGCACGCACCAGTCGTACGACGGTATGGCCGGCAACCGTTAAGGAAGGCAGCAGCGCGGAGCCGATCAGGCCGCTCGCACCGCTCACAAGTACACGCATACGTCATCCTCCTAAAAGATCGCGCCGGAGACCCCTCGCGTCAGCGGGGGGAGGAAGGCGCTGGGCATGCAAGGCCCCAGGGGTTGGCATGTAGCGCATCACGTGCTATATCATGCGCCATGGAAACGCAACGCTTCACCAGTAGGCGCCTCAGCCCAGAAGCTCAACGCCTCTTCGCGGTGATCGCGGACTAGCGCGGCATCAGCCAAGCGGCGGTGCTCGAACTCGCCATCCGCGAGAAAGCTAAACGCGAGGGCGTGGCATAATGGCGATACTCACCTACCGCTACCGGCTCAAAGATGCGACCAGCAGCACGCATCTGCTGCGCCTGGCCTGGGCCTGCCACACCGTGTGGAACTTCTGTAATGAAGTGAGTCTGCTGGCCTGGCGCCGCGACAAGCACTGTGTGTCGGCCTTCGATCTGATCAACCTCTGCGCTGGTGCTGGGCATGACCTGGGACTGCACACCGATACGCTCAGTGAAATTTGCCAGGAGTACGCCAGGAAGAAGCGTCTCGCCAAAAAGATCAAGCTCCGGTGGCGCAGCCGGAAACGCTCGCTCGGCTGGATCCCCTTCAAAGGACGCTGTGTCCGACTGCGCGAGGGCGCCATCACCTCCAAAGGCCGCCATCTGCGCTTTTGGCAGTCGCGTCCGGTCGGTGGCACCGTGAAGACGGGCAGCTTCAGCCAGGACGCCTGTGGCCACTGGTACGTCAATCTCCAGTGCGAGGTCGAGACGCCCGGCGTGCCCCTGGGCCATGCCGAGATCGGTATTGACCTGGGGCTCACGCACCAACTGGCGTGCTCGGACATGGCGGCCCCGTACTCCCGCGCCAACCTGACGCGGCAGCATGAGGACGCCCTCGCGCACGCCCAGCGTACCCACAAGAAGCGGCGAGTCACCGCCATCCATGCCCGTATCGCCAACACCCGGAGGGATTGGGCGCATAAAGTCACCACGGCGATTGTGCGGCGGGCCAGTCTGATTGTCGTGGGTGATGTCTCCAGCTCCAAGCTTCGTCAAACCCGTATGGCGAAATCTGTCTACGATGCCGGATGGAGCCAGCTGCGCACCATGCTTGCTTACAAAGCCATACGGCTTGGCGTGACATATCGCGTAGTCAACGAATCCTGGTCGAGTGTCACTTGCGCGGACTGCCTCGCACGCAGCGGCCCGCGTGGACTGAGGGCGCTCGGCGTCAGAGGGTGGGTATGTCCGGCGTGTGGCGCGGTCCATGATCGTGACCTCAATGCGGCACAGAACATTCTCCGTGTCGGACGTGACACGCTGTCAGGAATCCCCTGACTTTAGTCAGGGGAGGACGTCAATCGAGCCTTGCTTAATACTGTTGCCAGTTCGTCACCAGGCCGTTGTGCAAAAACAGATGCATCCCGGTCTGGAAGTAGATCCACTCTTCGATGGTCCCAGACGACCCTGGAATCTCATTTACTCGATCTGGCAGCCCCCAACTCATGGGGACTTCGCGGCGTGTCATGCCCTGGGTGACTTCCTGCTGCTCAATAAATGGGCGGATCTCCGGGCGCGCCGACAGCAGCGGTGGGTCTTTAGCCAGGACCATCGTCAACTCTTTGGCGACATCCTCTATCGTACCGCCCTGGGTATGAATAAAGAAGCGGAAAAGCGGCGTATAACCAGTAATACGCGCCAGCACGTAGCGCCCCTCAAGGCCCGTCACTCGGATGTGCGTGCCCACGGGCACCACCACGGGCGCCCGGACCGTCTCGGATTCGCGCTCGGCCACGGTCCCCGTGAGGTCCACCAGATACTCCGCGTTATAGCGATAGGGGTGTAGGAGAATCGCCGTATAAAAAGGGTAGTCAACATAGCGTTCGCGGAACGCCTGTTCATGGCGACTCGCCTGGAAGATGGCGGAACTCTGGCAGGCGACCATGGTCCAGAGGAGCATCCCTCCTAGGAAGCCGAATTGACGTTGCATCCGTGTGCCCTCCTTGGGCTGAGTGAGGCGCGGCACTGGCCCACGACGGATGCACTATACCACAGGTGGTGCCGTGCCCTGGCTGTCGAGAGCCGCCCTGGACAGCCCTGCCCCTCGTCTACACCCACGCGAGATCCGCCCAGACACCAGCGTGATCCGAGGGCCACAAGGTCGGGTCGGAGGCGCTCGGCTGGTTGAAACACACGCCGCTGGCACGCACGGTCAGCGGCCCGGCCACCCAGAGATAATCGATACAGCGATCAAAGCGTGCTTCGGAGTGATGCGACATGGTGCCATTCGTGTCTTGCAGCGGGCTAAACGCCGTCATCGCCGTCTGGGTCGGCTGGAACACACTGGCCATGAGCTGCGCCGAGGGCTGGTCGAGCGTGGCATTGAAATCGCCACACACCACACGGGCGGCGACATCATCACGTGTCTGGATCCAGGCCAGGAGTTGCTGCACTTGAAATAGACGCAAGGCGTCATTGCCGCGCGAGTGATACAGATGCGTCACGTAGACGTCCAGCAGCCGTCCTTCCACATCGAGCCGCACCACCTGGGCCACGCTATCCATCAGGCGATAATCGAAATTGGCGCTCTCCACCACCGGGTAGCGCGTCAGGAGGGCCTCGCCGTCCACCAGCGAGGTGCCATTGACGCGGGATTGCTGGAGCAGGGCGTAAGAGAGCCCGAGCCGTTCCCGCGCGACTTGCTGCAGCCAGCGTCCGGTTTGCCGAGGCATGCACACTTCATTGAGCGCCCACACATCCGGTGCCAGGGCACCCAGTTGCGCCACGATCAGCTCACGGCGCTGGTCCCAGCGTTTGTGATCTTGTTCGAGATTGAGCATTGCGATACGCCACGTCATAACGGTGGTTCCTTCCTCTCAAGCGGCCATGGTGTCGCCCTGCCTGGCATCCTGGGCTGGCACGCGACCAGCCATCCCCAGTGCCCAGCAGCTTCAGGCAGTATGCCATATGCCTGGAGCTGCGACCAGACCACGGGATGGCTGTGGCTGTGCCACGATGCTCTATTGCCAGCCGCAACCGTCTCGATACGGGGCGTGGTATACTGCTGTTGAGAGCACCCCGAGAGGACACCACACGGAGAAAACGCACAACATGGCCGAGACCGATGGTCCCCTCAAACGCCTGATCAGTACCTTCAGTATCGACTTTGCCGCCTGGTTACTTCACGCCGACGTCCGCGAGGCGCGCCCGCTGAATGTGGAGCTGTCCACAGAAGCGCTGGCCGTCGACCAGGTATTTCATGTCACCCTGGCCGATGGCCGAGAAACGTTACTGCACATCGAATTTCAGGGCCGCAGTAGTCGCCGGCCCATGCGCTGGCGTGTGTTGGAATACATGGCACGCCTGGCCGTGACCTACCGGTTACCGCTCTTAAGCGTGGTCATTTATCTCGGCCAGGGGGTGGGGGAGCAGGATACAGGGCAGTATCAGGTGGAGAGTCCGCGCGGTACCGTGTCGCTGGCCTGGCAGTACGACGTCATCCGTTTATGGCAGATGCCTGCCGAAACGCTGCTGGCGTTGCAGCGACCCGCGTTATTGCCGCTGGTCGGACAAACGCACCTCACACAACCGGAGGTGGTGCTGACCGAGGTGGTGGCCCGTATGCAACGCGAAGTGGACGGCGAGCGACGCCAGGAGATGGTCATAGGCTTACTGGCGTTATTATCTGACGAGGAGTGGACGAGTATGGTGGAGCGCTTACTGGAAGAAGACTGGTTGATTGACGAGTCGCCGTATTTACGGCGCATCCTGGCCCAAGGCCGGGCGGAAGGCCGGGCGGAAGCCCAGGTGGAAGCCCAGGTGGAAGCCCTCCGCGCCCGGCAGCGGGACATTGTCGCCGTCCTGGAGGCGCGCTTTGCCCTGTCCGACACCGTACGTCAGCAGGTGGAACAGCGGCTGGCCAGCGCCACGGATGAGGCCGCTCTGCTTGGGCTGTTGACTACGGCAGCGCGCAGCATCACCCTCGCGGACTTCCTGCTGGCCCTCGGGGATGGGTCTCCCGCAGCCTAGAACCTCTTTCAGGTGGGGCGACTGGACGGTCGCCTCACCGACGTGGGGAGAGTATCGTAGAGGAGCACGATATGACAGCACTGGCGCGCTGGCGCACAGATATCCGGCTCGGCCTGCTCGGGTTCCTGCTGCTCGCCACCGTAGCGTTGGCAGCGGAGACGCTGCGTATCACGACCCGTCAGGCCACGGTGCGCGCCGGGCCGGATGGCAAGAGTGTCATCCTCACGACGCTATCGCAGGGGACGACGTTGCCTCTTCTGGAGCGCTGGTAGGGATGGTACAAAATCCTGCTCGACGATGGCCGCGAGGGCTGGGTGGCGCAAGTCGCGGCGCAGGTGCAGGCGGAACGTTGTATCAACCTCACGGAGCCACCTGCTCCCCAACCGGGGTTCTATCGCCAGAGCTGGGCCGTGGTGGTGGGAGTGAACCGTTTGCGCAATCGGAACATCGCGTCGTTGAACTACGCCGTCAATGATGCCCAGAGCGTGGCGCAGGCCCTGACCACGGTGGGCTTTCCAGCGGAGAATATCACCACGCTGCTGGACGAGCAGACCACCAAGGGCGAAGTCGAGCGCCTGTTGAGCAGTGTCATCCGCAAGGCCACCAGCGCCGAGGACCGGCTGTTGATCTTTTTTGCCACGCATGGCACCACCGCAGCGCTGCCCGGCGGGGGCGAGGAGGGCTATTTATTGCTGCATGACGCGGACCCCACGGACCTGCCGTTTACGGCCCTGGGCATGAGCGCACTGCAACAGATGGGCCAGCGCATCCCGGCACCGCCACATTCTGGTAGCGGTGGATGCGTGCTATGGCGCCTACAGTCTGGTGCGCTCGCAGGGCCCGGCGGTGCCGGACGAGCGCTATCTGGCATTGCTGGCGCAGAGTCGGGTGATGCAGGTGCTGACCGCTGGGCGCAAGAATCAGCTCGTGGCCGAGGACCAGGGCCATGGGGTGTTTACGCGCAAGCTGTTAGATGGGCTGCTTGGGCATGCCGATGGCAACCGCGATGGCATTCTCACGGGCCAGGAGCAGGAGCTGGCAGCCTGGATGCATCCGCGTGTGGCGCAGGCCTCGGATAACAAGCAGGACATGCAGTTTGGTAATCTGGACGGGGAAGGGCAATTTTTCTTTGTGTTGCCGACTGGCCCGCAGGTGGCAGTGGGAAGCTATCCGCCGCCGCCAGCAACGCCGCCGACCCCACCAGCCCAGGTCGTGGGCCGCGATGGCGCGCCGATGGTGCTGGTGCCGGCGGGGGAGTTTCTCATGGGTAGCAACGATGAGGATGCGGAGTCGCCGCATCGGGTGTACCTGGACGCCTTTTATATTGACACCTACGAGGTGACCAATACGCGCTTCCAGCAGTTTGTGCAGACCACCAAGCACCGGACGCAGGCTGAGCGTGATGACGCCCAGCGAACCTGGCGCATGCCGCGTGGGGTGGGAAGCAGTCTCAACGGTCTGGAGCAGCATCCGGTGGTGTACGTGAATCAGGGGGATGCGATGGCCTACTGTGCCTGGGCCGGGAAACGCCTGCCGACGGAGGCGGAGTGGGAGAAAGCGGCGCGGGGCACGGATGGACGAATGTATCCGTGGGGTAAGACGTTTCAACATGGGGCCGGATGTCACGCGTGTAAAGCGCGTCGCCACGCCGGGCAAACTTTTCTTTGCTGTAGCGGGGTTGTGAGATGCTCGTAAGCGACTGCTGGGACTAAAGTCCCGCAGCTTTGCCACTACCAGGAGAACGCCAGTTGGCTTCCTCGTGGTGCGACGAAATCAGGGCGGCTTACTGCGCCCCTAGTGGCCAGGTTTCTGGCCGCGTTATGGTCGGCGTTGGCCGTATGGCCGCAGTGCAGACAGGAGAAGACGGCTTGAGAACGGCGGTTCCGCTGATCAACATACGCACATGCTGCACACGTCCGGCTGGTATTGCGCGGATCGACGAACAGCAGTGGAACGCCAGCGCGTTGGACTTTGTAGGTAAGAAACTCGCGCAGTTGCCGAAAACTCCAGTTCTGCAGCCGTGCCCGTTGCCGTCTACGAACCGTGATCCGGTCGCGGATGTGCGTCAAGTCTTCGAGCACAAGTGCGGCCTTCGTGTCCTTGGCATACTGCACAAGGCGTTTCGCCAAGCCGTGGTTGACCCAGTGTTGAAAACGGGCTTGGGTGCCCGCCATCTTCTTGAGTCGTCGCTTGGCAGAGGTGGTGCCCGTGGCCTGGAAAGTTTGTCGTGCCAACGCGGTACGTTGTCGCACCGCATCAATCGCCGCGCCGCTATAGCTGTGCCCCTCAGAGTCCGTGGCAATTTCGACAAGGCCAAGGTCTACCCCAAGAAAGTGTGTGGGGTGTATCGACGGGTCTTCTGGGACATCAATAGTGGCGTGGAGGTACAACGTGCCTTTCCGCAACACCAGGTCCACTTGCCCTTTGAGGCGAGGCATGAAGCCCGCCTGATATTCCCCATAGACCATCGCCACAATCTGTCGGCCTTGCAGGGTGAGCAGCGACACATGGGCCGGGTCTTTCCATCCAAGCATGTGGTGATCGTAGGTCATGGCCCCATCAGCGCGAAAGACGGGACAACACGTCTTGTCACGCTTGAAAGTCTCCACGGCTTTCCCAATGGCGCGTACCGCCATCTGGGACGACACCCCGAAGCGTTCCCGCAACTCCCGATAGCACCGCGCATGGATGGCTGGTTGTCCAAAGACCTGGGCAGTGAAGGCGACCTGTGCCGCGAAGGACGCTGCCGCATTAAAGGCGCGCATCGTGGCCAACAAGGCGGTGTGTTGCTCAGGCGTCGGCAGCAGTTTGAGTTGCAAGGTCAGTTTCATAGAGCAAGTATACGTCATATCCTGTCCATCGTCAACACAAAACTATGGATCAAGCCTGGGAATCCTTCCTCCACTGCCGATCAATCGGCGTGGTTTCCAGGGGCTAAAGCCCAGGGAGTTCTATGATTGTGCCACCTGGCTAGTCTGTGTGTGGTGGCGTATAGCATTCCCCTGTGCGTGGCAAGACGATCCTGTCGATGCTCTGCGGTGCATTGTAGGGGATGGCACCCGGTGCAGGCAAGCTGGAAGGGTAGGTGCCTGGCGTGACGCGCCGCGGCCTGCGGGGAGAGGACCGCGACGCCATGAGGGGAAGGCTGCCGGATTAGACCGGTACGCCATTCGTGCTGCCCATCCGGGCGTCTTCGTGCAGACCCGTCTGGGCCGTGAGGGGCGCGTCAGCGCCATCCATAGGCTCATCCTCCACCTGCTGGGCCGGCAGCTTGAATACCCGTACGGCGTGCACTAGGCGGCTGGCGTAGTCCAGCAGACGGGTCGTCTGGACGCTCTGCGCTGTGAGCTGTGCGCTGGTCTTGCGCGTGCTCTCCACGATGACCCCGGCCCGGTCGCGCAAGACGGTACTGACCTCGGCCTGCGTCTGGGCGCCGCTGGCAATCTGACGCACGGAGGCCACCAGGTCGGCCGTGCTCTGCTGGGTCTGCCGCATCTCCTCCCCGGCCTGCCCGGCCAGGCGGCTGCCTTCCACGACCTGGCTGACCACGGTGTGCATGGTAGCCACCGTGTCGGTGGTTTCCTGCTGGATGTTCGTCACCATGTGGGCAATCTGCTCGGTGGACTGCCGGGCGCTTTCGGCCAGGCGCTGCACTTCTGCGGCCACGACCGCAAAGCCGCGCCCCGCTTCCCCGGCGGTGGCGGCGTGCATACTGGCACTGAGGGCCAGGGTCTGCGTGCGCTCGGCAATGTCATGGATGAGCTGCACGGCACCACCAATGTCCTGCGACCGTTCCCCCAGGCGTTTGATGCGGCTTTCGGTCTCCAGGATGGTGTCCCGCACCGTGTGGATGCCCTCGACCGTGCTATTGACCGTGTCGAGCGCCGTCTGCGTCCGGGTGATAGCCGTTTCGGCGGCCGTATTACAGGTCTGCGCCAGGGCCGCAATGGCATGCATGGCTGTGGCGGCGGCCGTGAGTTGCACGGCGCTCTCGCCCACCTGCGCACGCTCCAGCTCGGCCAGAGCCATGACGGCGTCGGACTGCCCCTGCACACGGCGCGAGGCTGTGGCGACGTTGTCTGAGATGTAGGTGACTTCCGATAACACCTGGACCATCTCGCTCGTCAGTAAATTCAGCGCGTCCGCCATCGTGCCCGTCACATCTTCGGCCACTGGCACCTTGATGGTGAGGTCTTTCTGGCTCAGCTGTGCTACCGCCTGGATCAAGGCCCAGATTGAGTCGTTGAGGGCCTCGTTCTCCTGCTCGGCGGCAGCCAGACGGGCGGCACGTTCCTGCTCTATGGCGGCCTGGGCGGCCACGCGCTCGTCCATCATGCGGTCGAACGCGACACCCAGTTGCCCCAGTTCATCCTGGCTGTCAAGCCTGGCGCGCGTCTGGTCATCCCCCTGGGCGAATTGCTGCACTGTGGCACTGAGCTGACGGGCAGAAACGGTGATGTTGCGCGTCACAGCGTAGACAATAGCCCCTGCCAGCAGGATCAACAGCAGCAGTCCCCCGCTCACGATGCCAGCGTCGCGCCTCTGGTCCGCCAGGCGCTGCGTCAGCTGCGCGGTAAGATCCGTCACCATCTCGCGTGCAATGTCGAACGCCTGGTTGATCACCTCCGTATAGCGGGCATTGTACTCCGCCGGCGCCAAGACCAGCTCGGGTGCCTCAATGACGCTACTCTGCGTGAGAGCGACGAGTGTATTCACCTTGGCATTGAAATCCTGCAGTGTGACGAATATCCCCGTGTGGAGCCTGGCCTGCTCGGGATACGACTTCTCGATCGCACGATTTGAGGCCGTCTGATACTCTTGGATTAAGCGCACCAGCCCGCTCATGATCCCCCTGTCCTGATCAGTGGCCTGCCGTGCAGCGAGCAGGCCCGTGCCTTTGGCGCGTCCTTGTCCAAGACTCTCGGTGAATGTGGGGAGGGTAATCAGCCCTGCGACATGCATGAAGTACGTCTGCTCTTCCGGGTCGATGGAGAGCTGGTATCCGTCCCGTATCTTCTCCAGCACGTTGAGCCATAAGCTGCTGAGCGTCGTATGGTCCTGGTAGCTTTGTTCAACTGTGATCGCTTTGCTGCCCACCTTGCCGGCGAGTGCCTGCCACGCTTCCACGGCTACCCGCCAATCCTTCTTGATCTTCTCGTTGGCCACCGCGGCGGCGAATTGCGTTTCCATCTCTGCGATCGCTCCCTCGACCTCTTGCTGCAGCGTGGCGCGCCGCGGTTCGGCGTCCTGACGTCCAGCCAGGGTTTGCGCTGAGAGCCCGCGGTGCTGCTGGGACTGTTGCAGCGTCTTGAGCACGACCAGGGCCGGCCCGATCCCCTCGGCTTCGTGTTGTGCGACTACGTAGCCCTTGTAGAGCTCATGTAAATACATCCAGGATGGCAGAGCCGTAGCGCCCAGGCCTATGCAGGCAATGATGGTGAGTTTCTGCCAAATCAACAGGCGTTTCAGAATGGCTTTCATATGTAGCCTTCATGTGAGAAAAAGCTTAGCGGTGTTGTAGAGCCGTGGCGTGCAGCTTACGCGAGGGCGTGGAGCTGATCCATGATCTCCTGGGGTGTATACGGTTTCACTACATAGCCCTTGGCGCCTTGCAGCTGGCCCCAGAGGCGGTCCACCTTCTGATTCTTACTACTCACGAACACCACGGGAATACCTTTGGTCTCGCTGCCGGCTGCCAGCTTGCGGCAGGTGCCAAAGCCGTCCTGATCGGGCATGATGATGTCGAGGAAAATCATGTCGGGCTTTTCAGTCTTGGCGATGTCGAGAGCCTCCTGACCGCTGGTCGCGGTGAATACCAGATACCCCGCGGCGCTGACGATATTTTTGATGTTGGTCAAATCAGTCAGCGAATCGTCGACCACCAGGACTTTTTTCATTGTCATCTGCTCTCTCCTTACTGTGCACCTTGCTGAGGAGGACATGTATGGGCGCACGGTGTTTGTCACGTCTCACGCCCTACCGACTTTCGTTAGGGAGGTGTGCCACCTGGCACACTTGCCGTGCACCCGATCATCGGGCGAGCCTTGAGCTGTCAACAGCATCACCGGGATCCGCTGGGGAACCTCTGTCTGCTATACAGTGTGTACAATGTTTGTCGGCTTTCTTGGACAGAAACTTGAGGGTGGGACAGCCATGCTCATTGTGGCCATCGCGATGGCTGTGTCGTCAGCGGAGACCGCGCGGGCCTGGCCCGCGAAGGGGTGCGCATCGCGTGGACTTGTGCACAATAGACATTATCGGGAATAGAAGATGGGCTCATGCAGGAGCTGCCTCGGCCACGCTGCCCCCTCCTGGGATCTGGAACCTCCCCCCGCTGGGGGAGGCAGGAGGGGGGAAACTACGGTGGGTGAGGAGACGGGGAACTCCTGGCCGCCCTGTACCCCCCTCCCAACCTCCCCCCGGGGGGAGGAGTGTCGGCAAGCCTCACGTTTCTTATGCCCGATAATGTCTAATGAGCATTGCTGGAGGGTGGGAAGGGCTGAGCACCATGTGCATGGCAGCCATGGTGGATAAGATCCCTTGCCCTCTCTGCCTCCGCGGAGCACACTCTCTCTGGGGAGGATGGGACAGCAGAGAGAGTGTTCACATCGGACCTTCAGGTCGAGCGCACGAAAGGACGCGGGCATGGGAACCAATACCGTATTGTACGACGAGGACTTTTACGCCTGGACGCAGGAGCAAGCCGCGCTCCTCAAGGCGCGGCAGTTTGCCATCCTGGATCTGCCCCACCTTGTCGAGGAGGTAACGGCCTTGGGCGTGTCAGAACGTCGAGCACTCGGATCCCATCTGATTATTCTGGTGCTCCATCTCCTTAAGTGGCGCTATCAACCGGACGAGCGCCTGACAAGTCATTCCTGGTCCGACAGCATCCGCCATGCCCGTCTGCAGATCGACCTCCTGTTGGACACGTCCCCGAGTCTCCGACCGCTCCTGCCCGGGATGCTGATACGCTACTATCCCAAAGCCCGCCGTATCGCGGCTGACGAAACTCATCTGGCACTTAGCACATTTCCCGAGGTGTGCCCCTGGAGCCTGGACTGCCTCCTGGCCTACGACTTTTTCCCTGAGTCGTGATGAGCGCGAGACGATTTCTGCAACAGGTGCGCCCGACAGCGGACCTCCTCCCTCCGCTGGGGGGAGGGGCGAACCTGTCCACCCCGCCGTGCTCCCCGCGTGCTACCGACCAGAGAACGGTAGGAAGTACTTCGCCACAATCGTCTGGCCTTCTGCGGACTGCATAAAGTCAAAAAACTTCTGTACATCGCCTGTGGGCGCCCCTTTGCTCAGCAGAACGAGCGGTCGTTGGAAGTGATAGAGCCCCGCGCGGGCGGTCTCCAACGAGGGCGCTACTTTGTTGATGGTAACCACACTCACACCTGTGGGTTTGAAGGAGGAACTGGCCAAGGTGATGGCCTCCGTATGCTGCGCCACGTAGTGGAACGTCTCGTCATAACTCGCCATGATCTTGGCCGTCGCGGTATAGTCCCTCCCGCTGAATGCCAGGCGCTTAAACTCCGTGACCGTGCCATGTTTCTTGGGGTCGGCGATGACCACGGTGATGGGGCCCGGAGCGCCACCCGCCTGCTGCCAGTTCGTGATCTTTCCCGTAAAAATGTCTTTGAGCTGGGTGTCCGAGAAGTCCTTAACGGCGTTGTTCGTATGGACGTAGATGGCATAGAGATCAAAGCCTATAATGAGCGTGTAGGGTTTTGGGCCTTTTCTTCGGCGGTCAGAGGGCGCGACAGACCCGCGATAGGCGTGTCACCGACCATCAGGGCCTTAAAACCCTCGGTCGAGCCTGGAATGTCGACCTTCCCGAAGGCGAGGCCCGTTTTCTTGGTAAAGGCTTTGATCATCTCCGGCAAACAGGACTCACCAATCGTGGAGGAGCCTGAATAAGAGAGCTGCTGGCTCTGGGCCTGGGCTCTCCCAGGCCCGCCACAGACGAGCAGACCTCCGAGCAAGCCCACAGCGATGGTAGACCATACTGTAACACGTATAAGATATGTCCTTTTCCTGAGAGTCCCTATATGATAAGGCGAACTGGGTCTGCCCCATCACCCCAGCACTCTCCCAGAGGGTGAGGGGGCAAGAGGGCGACGGCTAGTAGGGGCAACCGTCCGGTCGCCCCTACGGGATAGGGGTAATACACTCGTGCCTTAACCGAGCTGTTGTGCCAGGTGCTGCCCCCTGGGAGCGCCGGGCTCCAGCCCGGCTCCCGAAGCCACGCTGGCGCGTGGCGCTCCCAGGAGACTTCTGGCTCCGGCAGCCACGCTGGAGCCCGGCGCTCCCAGGAGACTTCTGGCTCCGGCAGCCACGCTGGAGCCCGGCGCTCCCAGGAGACGTCGCACATGCGCTCGGTTGAGGCACGAGTATAGGACTTACGAAATGGACATCTCGCCGGCGCCGCCTACGCGGCGCCGGCAGCAATGGCTTTGGCCTCGGTCAGGTGCTGAATGTGCTCGGCCAGAGTGTCTTCCGGGAACGGCTTGACCAGATAGACATTGACCCCAGACCGTGCAGCGGTACGACGGTGTTTTTCCGTCGAGCGCGACGTGACCATAATGATCGGCAGTGCGTCGGCAGTATGCCGCACGCGCACATGTTCGGCAAGCTCCAGGCCATTCATGCGCGGCATTTCCAGGTCAACCAGGAGAATGTCGGGCATGTGGCGCTCCATACTGGCAATGGCTTCCAGACCGTCACCCGCGGTATGGACCTCAAACCCCAGATCCTGGACAAAATCCGCCAGGGCGCGACGGGCGCTCAGCGAATCATCCACCACCAGGGCCACGGGGAGCGCACGCTCGGCCAGACGGACGGTTTCCTGGAGCGCCCCTGCGGTCGTCTGCACGCGGCTGGCCACGCGGAACAGATCCGGCAGGTCGAGCACGGCGGTGACGGTGCCATTCCCCAGGATGGTGGCCCCGGCGACGCCCTGGATGGTCGGGACATAGCGCCCAAGTGGCTTGACCACCAGCGCCAGACTGTCGAGCACGGCGTGCACCACCACCACCTGACGGCGGCCTACCGCATCCCGGATCAACAAGGCGGGGCGGGCGGACAGTTCTTCGACGGTCCCTGCCACGGGCAGGTTGAGCAGGGCTTCCAGCGTCGTGGCTTCGAGCGCCTCGTTCCCCCACTGATAGGTCATAGTCTGGCCCTCTTGCCGCAGCACCCCGGCGGCGGGGTAAAGAATTTGCTCGATACCCAGGTCAGACACGGCAAACACCTGGGTGCCACTGCGCACCAGCAAGCCGTGCGTGGACATTAATGAGACGGGGAGGCGGACTTCCATGAGGCAGCCTTTCCCAGTGTCCGAGGCCAGACGCAGCGAGCCTTTCAACTCCTGAATGCGGGTGTAGACCACATCCATCCCGATGCCACGCCCAGAGACCTGTGTGGTCTGGGTGCGTGTAGAAAAGCCCGGATGGAGAATCAAACGGCCCAGCTCATCCTCCGGCAGCACCGCCTCAGCCTCCATCAGACCACGCGCCAGGGCCGTGCGGCGGATGGCGTCGTAGTCCAGCCCGGCGCCGTCATCGCGGCAGCGCACGATAACGGTGTTACCTTCACGCGTGAAATCGAGGGCAATCGTGCCTGTCCGCGCTTTGCCCTGCGCCTCGCGGTCTTCCGGGGCCTCAATGCCGTGGTCCACGGCATTGCGCAGCATGTGCATCAACGGGTCCAGCATGCCGTTGAGCACATGACTATCCAGCAAGGTGTCGCCGCCACTCAGGGTAAATTCCGCCTCTTTTCCAGTCAGACGGCAGGCCTGGCGCACCCCGCGCTGCAAGCGTGGGGCAATGGTTTTGACGGCCACCATGCGCGTGTGCATAATCGTCGCTTCGCTCTCACGCTGTACGCGGAGCTGGTCGTTCATCAGGCCGTCCAGGCTGGTGAGGCTGCCTTCAACCTCAGTCCCAACCGCCAGGGCGTCGGTCACGGCTTCCAGCAGCCGTCGGCTCACCGTATGCAGTTCGTTGTATTGCTCCATTTCTAGGGGATCGAACTCCCCATCCGCGGTACGCTGCAACAGTGGGGAACTGACCCCACGGATGTCGACTAACTGTTCCAGCTCCCACACCAGTTGTTGCACCGTGGTGTTCTGGGCTCGGATGGCGCGTGTCTGTTCTGTGGTGCGCTTGAGACGATCCTGCAACTGCCCATTCAACAGCAGACTTTCTCCCGACAAGCGTAGCAGGCCATCGACCACCTCCGTTCCCAGGCGCGCTCCAGACACCGCCGTGGCTGTTCTGGCAGGCTCTGCGACGGCTTCGACGCTCTCATCCATGACACCCTCCGCGAGGCCGAGTAACCCTTCGCGCTCCGGTGGCTGCGTGGTATCGTCGCTGGGCACGCCGTCTTCGTCAATCAGATTGGCCCAATCTAGCACTTCTTGCAGCGTGCCAAGGGTCTCTTCCAGCGGTGGTGGCGCTCCTGCCCCGCTGAGGGCCTCGCTCATGGCTTCGAGGCAGTCCGCCGCGTTGGTCAGGGTGCGACGCAGTGGGGCGGTTGGCAGCGTATTGTGCTGCGAGAACGCCAGAAGAATATCTTCCAGATGGTGCGTCAGGTTTGCCACCCCCGGCACGCCCACCGTATTGGCCGCGCCCTTCAGGGAGTGCGCAATGCGCTGCGCCACGGTCACATCGGCGAGCGTCCCCTCGCCAGCGGCGAGCCGCTGGATGGCGGCGGAGAACTCGGCGGCCTGCTGTGGCAGTTCCTGCAGCAGGGTGTCGAGCAGCTCCGGCACCACGTCTTCCGGCAGGCTCAGCGAGATGTCGGCCAGCTGGGCCTCACGCTGACGATCGGGCAACGGCTCGTCATCTTCAATAGCGAGCTCGGCGTGTGGCAAGGTGGCTTGCAAGGCGCTTCTGTCGTCGTCGGTCAGTGGCTCGGGCCAGCGCGCATCGTCGAGATAGGCGATGAGGGCCGTGTGCGTGGCAGGATGGTGCAGCCCGCGCAGATAGTGCAAGACGGGAGTGGGCCAGCCTTGGATCACTTGGCGCTGCGCCGTGCTGAGTGGCTCTTCCTGGGTGATGAACTGCATGAGGTTGGCGCACAGATACGTACTGACCTGCTGCAACCCTTCCAGGCCCATGGCAACGGCCCCTTCACCAAAGCGTGCGAGTTCTTCGCTGTGGTCGAGGAGCGCCTGACGCCAGTCGTCCGTGGCCACGGCGGCATCGGTGAGGGTTTCTTCTAAGGATTCGGCCAGTTGCGTCGCTTCCTGGCACAGGAGGTCGAGCAGATTCTGGGCGGTGGCGTCTAACGCCTCTGCCTCGGCCCAGTCGTTGTCCATCGCGCTCATCAGTTCCAGCTCGTCAGTCATCTCCCCATCGGTGTCGCTCTCAAGGGCAGCCACGTCCGGCCCGACGTCGAGAGAGATCTCGAACGGCTCTCGGCGGAATTCTAAGGTTTCGACACTCCTGAACGCAGTGGGGGCGTCAGACGCCAGGATCTCACGGGGCTCCAGCGCCGCCACCGGCTCCAGTGCCTCAGTGGTGGTGAACTCCTCGGGCACGTCAGCCGCGGGCACCAGATCCAGGGGGGGCTCGGCGACGACGGCTGTCGGCACCGCCTCGGCGCAGACCGGCTCGTCGGGCGTCAGGGCTGTCACCGGCGCGTACATCTCCACCGGCTCGTACATCTCCACCGGCTCCAGCGCCTCGGAGGTGGTGCGCTCCTCGGGCATATGGGCCGCGGCGACGACGGCTGTCGGCACCGCCTCGGCGTAGGCTGGCTCGTCGGGCGTCAGGGCGGCTACCGGCTCGTACATCTCTACCGGCTCCAGCGCCTCGGAGGTGGTGAATTCCTCGGGCACATGGGCCGCGGGCACGAGATCCAGGAGGGCCGCGGTGACGACAGCCGCTGGGGCTGAGTCCACCAGCACGCGGAGTGCCTGCAGTTGTGCCGCATCCTCCTCGTCTGCACCCAGGTCGGTGGTCTGCGGCTCGGCCAGCGACGTCCTGAGGGGCTCCGTGGTCTCGGCCGTTGGCACCAGGCTGAGCACCATGTCCGTGGGTGGCACGAGCGCGTGGAACAAGGCCTCGGCGTCTTCGCAGGCAAGCGGCGTGGGCCACACCTCGTTCTGGAGGTGCTCGACAAGAGCATGACAGGTGTCGGCATCCATCGGCATGTCCAGATACATCATGACGAGCGTCGGCCATTCTTCCAGGGCCAGACGGACCTCTTCACTGAGGTCCGTACTGCCGGCGAAGGGTTCCAGGCGTTGCTGGTAGTGGACACAGACGTGATACAGGCCCATGTCCCCATTGGACTCTGCTGCGGTCGCAATGCTCTCCACCTGCCCCATATATTGGGCGAGCCCTTGCGCCACCACATCGTCGGCGTCATCGCCGCCGATGCTATCCACGGCGAAGAGATCCAAAAACAGCGTCAGCAGTTCGGTCACCTGGGTCATGACATCTGTAGCAGGTGCATTGATCGTGTCCATGTTCTACTACAACCTTTGTTGTGTGCGGTCTATGAGAGCCCCTCTTGTGACAAGAGCGGGCGTAAAGCAGGCTTAGGGCACTAGAGAGTCTTGTCAAGCTCCTCCCCCCAGCGGGGGGAGGTTGGGTGGGGGGAGGCTGGAGCCATCTGACACCGGCCCCCCCCTCCTCGCCTCCCCCCGTTGGGGGGAGGTCCAAGGCGGTCGTCATGCGGCGGTCATTACACCCCGACAACCTCTTTGCGTTCCAGCAACTCGTCTTTTGTCAGACGCATCTGGACGGTGACATCCGTCTCGGTGATATCCATCGGTTCCGACTCTATCCGGGAGGCAGGCAGCGTGAACACGCGCACAGCGCGCACCAGGCGGCTGGCATAGTCGAGCAAGCGTGTGGTCTGGGTTCCCTGCGCCGTGAGCTGTTCGTTGGTTTTGCGGGTACTCTCCACAATAACCCCAGCCCGGTCGCGCAAGGTGTTACTGACCTCGGCCTGCGTCTGGGCACCGGCGGCAATTTGGCGTACTGAGGCCACCAGGTCGGCCGTACTCTGCTGCGTTTGCCGCATCTGCTCCCCGGCCTGACCGGCTAAGCGGCTACCTTCCACGACCTGGCTGATCACGGTGTTCATGGTCGCCACCGTGTCAGTCGTTTCCGTCTGGATGTTGTTCACCAGGTGGGCGATCTGCTCGGTGGACTGCCGGGCGTTTTCAGCCAGGCGCTACACTTCGTCGGCGACGACCGCGAACCCGCGTCCGGCTTCACCCGCTGAGGCGGCGTGCATACTGGCATTGAGGGCCAGGATATGCGTGCGCTCAGCAATGCCGTTGATCAAGTGCACCGCGCCACCGATTTCCTGCGACCGTTCCCCCAGGCGCTTGATGCGTTTTTCTGTCTCACGAATCGTATCCCGAATGGTGTGAATCCCTTCGACCGTGCTATTGACGGTGTCGAGCGCCGTTTGCGTCCGCGTGATGGCCATTTCGCCCGCCACGTTGCAGGTCTGCGCCAGGGCCGCAATGTCATGCATGGCCGTGGCGGCCGCCGCGAGTTGGACGGCAGTCTCCGCCACCTGCTCGCGCTCGGTATTGGCTAAAACCATAACAGCATCGGCCTGGCCCTTCACATTCCGTGAGGCCGTCGCGACGTTTTCCGAGATGCGCGTCACTTCCGCCAACACCTGGACCGTCTCATCCGTCAGTAAGTTCAAGGCATCCGCCACGGTGCCGGTCACGTCTTCGGCCACCGGCACCCTGATGGTGAGGTCTTTCTGGCTGATCTGCGCCACCGCCTGGATTAACACCACGATGGACTCGTTCAGCGTCTCGTTCTCCAGCTCGGCGGCGGCCAGACGGGCAGCACGTTCCTGCTCTTGCGCGGCGATCAACGCCAGACGCTCATCGAGCATGGTATCGAACGCGCGCCCGAGCGTGGCCAGCTCATCCCCCTGGCCCATCTGCGTGCGTGCCTCCAGGTCGCCCTCGGTAACCTGCGTCACCGTGGTTTGCAGTCGCCGCAGCGACCGGATGAGACTGAGCGCCAGGACGAACAGTGAGGCCAGCATCACGACTGTAACGGTGATCAGCAGGGTGGCTAAGATAGTATGGATGTTCTGGAGCTGCGCCGCGCCTTCCTGGGCCTGCTCCTCCTGGGCCTGCTCCGTGACTTTGCTCAAGGATTCCACCAGCGACTCGAGCAGGTTTTCCTCTTGCTTGAGAAGTGTCTCAGCTTGTTTCTGTTGTCTGACAGTCTCCGTGATGGACAGAAACTTCTCGTGGTAGGCCTTGCTCATTTGGATCACCTGGGCTTTGTGTGCCTCTGAGAGGCTGCTGGCTGACACTGTCGCGAGCAGTTTCTGGACTGCCGCCTGCATTGTGTCAACATGGGCTTCCTGGTGGCGACTGAGGAAATTCTTCTCATGCCGCCGCATGCTGAGTAGCCCAACCTCAAGGGTGGCCACGTCCTCTGGTTTGGCACGCTCTTCCCGCATTTTTTTCAGCCCATCTTCAAAGATATGGGCGATGTCCCGGATTTCGCCCTCGAGACCACTGTCGGCATCCAGGCCTAAGCGTATGAAGATGTCCGCGATGCTCTTCGCCGTACGTTGGTAGGCGCTGAGCGCGTCACGAAGCTGATGGATCAACTGTTGCTGCCGGTCGTTCTGGGCTAACTTTTCGAGGCTAGCCGTGGCATTGTTGGCAGCATTGATGGTCGTGTTGAATTGCCCGAGTAGCTGCGGATTGTGCTCCAGCAAAAAGTCTTTCAGGACGCCCTCGGACGCGAGCGACTGACCCTGCACCAAGGCCGTTGTATGCGCAAATTCACGGAAGAGGGCGGTACGCGCATCGACGTCCGCGCGCACATGGCTCAGTTGGAGATACGCGCTGCCGAGCCCGCCGAAGCCGACCACCATGATCCCGCCGACAATGGACAGTTTATAGACGATTTTGAGGTTGCGGAAGACCGCCATGATACGACCCTTCTCTGTAAGCGTAGAGGTGATGCGGTGGGCCAGCACGAGCCCACCGCTCTATGAAGTTTCGGAAATTACGATTTCGGCTGGTTAATCTTAAACTTTTGGACCCGGTCATTCGCCGAGTCGGCGACATACAAATGCCCCTGGTGGTACAGGAGGCCGTGCGGATTGCCAAACTGACCCGGTTTGCTGCCTTTGCTGCCCCACGCGGCGAGCGACTTGCCGTCTTTATCAAACATCTGGATGCGGTCATTGCCAATTTCTGAGACGAAGATGTTGTCCTTCTCGTCAATGGCGATTCCGGCCGGCAGTTTCATCTGGCCCGGGCCACTGCCCTCACTGCCGAACGATTTCAGGAACTTGCCCTGCAGGTCGTAGATGTTGACGCGATTATTGGCCAGATCGGCCACCACCACCTGACCGCGCGAATTGATCCTGGCGGTCCCAGGCCGGTTCATCTGGCCCGGCCCGTTGCCCTTGCCGCCGAAGCTAAACTGGAACTTGCCGTCAAGATCGAACACATCGACTTCACCATTGCCGGCCTCTGCCATATAGAGCAGATTGTTCGGGCCAATACCCATGAATTCCGCTTCGCTGTTCTGCCCTGGCCCCGAGCCATAGCCACCAAAGGTTTTCACCCACTTGTGGTCTTTAGTAAATTTCTTGATGTACCCGGTGGTGTAATCTGCTACGTAGACATTGCCGTCTTTATCTACGGCAATGCCTTCGGGTTTCAGCATTTGATCGTTATCTGTGCCGTCGCCCTTGGTGACGAACTTGGTGAGAAACTTGCCGTCTTTGTCAAACACCTGGACATTGGAATTGGCCGCATCGGTCGCATAAATACTGCCATTTGGTGCAACGGCGAGGTCCTCGATGTATTGAAACTGCCCTTCACGCGCCCCGGTTGTGCCCCAGGTGGTCACCAATTCGGCCACCGAACTCTGCGCGCTGCCGGCATCGCTGCCACATCCAGTCGTAGCCAGGGCCAGGGGTAAGGCCACCAACACACCGAGCTTCTTCAGGCGTCTCATATTCTTTCTTGCCATCGTGATGTCTCCCTTCTTCCTAGATCGTGCCATCGGCGCCAGGTTCCTGCGCCATCTGTTGTCCAATCGTGGTAAAAAATCCCTGATGCTCAAAATCGAGCCAGGTAGTCTGGTCGCAGCGATACGCTGCCACCACATGGGCCGCCAGCGGCGTGGGCAACGACGGCACCTGCCGCAGGCGCTGCTCCAGCACCACACTCTCCGGCATGCCATCAATGCACAGACCCACGGCCTCGCTGCCCTGGTCTAACACCAGGACAGTATGCCGGTCGTGCTCTGCCTCTCCGGTGTGGAGGAGCTGATGTACATCAAACACCGGCAACAAATTGCCGCGCTGGTTCAGCAAGCCAAGAAACCAGGGCGGCGTGTGCGGGATGGGGTAGCATGCCGCCCGGGCGACGACCTCACTGAACGTCTGCGCGGCGATTAACAGATGGTACGAGCCCAGACGCACACCGAACCGGACCACCGCACCCTCGGCACGCGCCCGGCTGAGATTACGGACCATCTCGGGGGGAACCTGGAAACTGGCGGACACGCGGGACGAGCCGCGCCCAGATGCGGCGCTACGAGATGCCTCCACTGCAAATTCTCCTTCCTCAGGCCGCAGGGCCATGGCTGACGGGGTCACACTAAGGCCTTCAGCTGATCAACGATCTCTTGGGCGGTGTACGGTTTCACCACATAGCCCTTGGCACCTTGCATCTGCGCCCAGATACGATCCGCCTTCTGATTTTTACTACTCACAAACACCACCGGGATGTCCTTCGTCTCACTGCTGGCCGCCAGCTTGCGACAGGTACCAAAGCCATCCTGATCCGGCATGACAATGTCGAGGAAAATCACGTCCGGCTGTTCGGCTTTGGCTTTGTCGAAGGCCTCCACGCCGTTGGAGGCGGTGAACACTAGACAGCCGGCGTCGGTCACAATGTTTTTGATGTTGGTCAAATCGGTCAAAGAATCGTCGACTACCAGCACTTTAGTGATCGCCATGGGAACACTCCTTCTGTGTGTGGCGTTTCTGCCTTACGAGGCAATGTATTTGCGCACCGCGCCTTGAAACTTTTCCCGTCCTACCGGTTTGGTCAGGTAGGTGTTACACCCGGCAAACTTGCCGCGCACCCGGTCAAAGGGTGAACCCTTACCGGTGAGCATAATCACCGGGGTGCGTTTGTGGACTTTGGTACGTTTAATCGTTTTACAGAGCTTGTAGCCATCGACACCGGGCAGTACGACATCCAAGAAAATGAGGTCATACCCCGTGCTGAAGTTGAGACATACCAACGCGGCCTCGCCGGTTTCCGCCAGCTCCACGGCGATGCCCAGGCGCTCCAATTCTATCTGCAGCTGTTTGCGCGTCGTCGGGCTATCATCTACCACGAGGGCCCTATGGTGCATCACGGCCACCGGGCCCGCCGCCTCTTGCAGCTCCAGCGCCGCCTCATCAAGCACGCTAAACACCCGTGAGGCCACGAGGGGGCGTTTGAGCGCATAGTGCGAGGTACCCTCCGGGACGGGATCCTTACTGACGAACACTGTGGGCAGCGCACTCATGGGTGCATCTTTACTACACACGACCTGCCACTCACTGAGCGCCACGGGATCATCCCGATCCACCAGGAGGATGTCGGGTTGCTGATGCTCGGGGGCTATGCTATAGGACTGGGTGCGCGCCGATGAGAGACCGACGATCGATCGCAACACATTCTGCTCACGTGTTGAGAGCCCGATAGCGAGGATTCCTAAAGGACTACCCATATCTACAGTTCTCCAGACAAAGGGCTGGGACGCGCGCGAGTCGGGGTCGTAGCCGCGACGACGGGATGTGACATGACACCAGCCCCGGCGGTGCCGGGTGGTCCGGCAATGTCCTGGCTCATACGTGTCCTCCTTATGGATATACCATGTCTCAGGACCGGGTCACTGCTGACGTGTCGTCTGTCATCAGCGGTGGCGTCCCCCTCAGGCAACCATTCATGGTATCTTTGTCGGTGTGTGGCAGGAGAAACTTGAGGGGGAAGATGACCCTAGCATAGAAAATGCTCGTGCCATTGTCAAATGGCACGGTACCCGCCCCCAAGAGCGTGCCTAGATGTCCATTGCGTCAGTCCTGCGCCAGTCCCTCCTGGGAGCGCCGGGCTCCAGCCCGGCGCCGGCAGCCACGCTGGCGCGTGGCGCTCCCAGGAAAAACCCTGAAGCACTGGCAGTGTATGTATGCAACAGACATCTAGGCGTTGCGTGCTCCCCTCGTTCCTGGTATCGTGCGGACGCAACAACTGATGAGAGCGGGTAGAGAAGGAATTGAGGATGGCACCTCCCACACCGACGATTCTTGTGGTGGCTGGCTTACTGCAACAGGATGGCCAGTTATTGGCCTGTCAGCGGCGACGTGGCAGTGCCTTTGCGCTCAAATGGGAGTTCCCTGGCGGCAAGGTCGAAGCCGCCGAGTCCTGGGAAGAGGCCTTACGCCGTGAGCTGCACGAAGAACTGGGCATTGAGGCCCAGATCGGCCCGGAGGCCTACCGCACGCGGCATGAGTATCCGGGGAAGCACACGGTAGAGCTGCGCTTTTATCATGTCGTCACGTTCCATGGGACGCTACACAACCGCGTCTTTGAGGACATCCGCTGGGCCGTCCCTGCCGACCTCCCAACGCTGGATTTCCTCGCAGGCGATGCCGAACTGATTACCCTCCTGAGTCAGGGACAGCTGCCGTTGCTGCCCGCTTAAGCACCTTCATCCCCCTAGTGCCTGAACCGAGTTCATGTGAGACGTCTCCTGGGAGCGCCACGCGCCAGCGTGGCTGCCGGAGCCGGGCTGGAGCCCGGCGCTCCCAGGGGGCAGCACCTGGCACAACAGCTCGGTTAAGGCACTAGGCTATGCGAAGGCCCAGCCGCGTCGTCGGGGCGACTGGTCGGTCGCCCCGACCGGGATAGGCGCGCAGCGTCCACACGGGAGACCGCCCTCGCTCAGCGATGCTGAAAATGTGGCGTGCGCTTCTGGAGAAAGGCCTCCACCCCTTCGCGCACATCCTCCGTCTGGAACACTGCCCCGAATAAATCCGCTTCAATCTGCAACCCGGCATCGAGCGTGGTGTCCAGGCCGCGATTGACGGCCTCCTGGATCGAGCGCAGTGCCACCCCCCCCATCGCCGCGATGCGCCGGGCGAGGGCAGTCGCCGCGGTGAGGGCCTCGCCGGTGGGGACGAGGTGGTTGGCGAGGCCGATACGATACGCTTCCTCAGCGCCAATCGGCTCGCCCAGGTACATCAGGGCTTTAGCGATGCCAGCGCCCACCAGGCGGGGCAAGCGTTGCGTGCCCCCAGCGCCCGGCAAGAGCCCGAGCTTAATTTCGGGCTGGCCGAGTTGGGCGTTGGCCGCCACGATGCGCAGGTCACAGGCCATGGCGAGTTCGAGTCCCCCCCCCAGGGCCAGGCCGTTCACCGCCGCAATGGTCGGCTTGCCCAGATGGGCAATTTTCCCCAAACTGGTGTGTAAGAGCCGCGCCAGGCGTGCCGCCGCGCCCGGCACCATGAGAGGGGGAAATTCTTTGATGTCAAACCCGGCGCAAAAGGCCCGCTCCCCCTGCCCGGTGATGAGCGCCACGACCACCTCTGGGTCGGTGGCTAAGGCGCTGAAGCAGGCGTCCAGTTCGGTCGCCATCTGCGGATGCAACACGTTCAGCGGGGGATTGGTCAGGGTGACGAAGGCCAGTGGGCCGTCTTTGTCGAGACGAATCATCTGCCACGGGCTGGTCATGACGAGATCTCCTTTGGTTGGGGGGCCCGGCCGGTCGCCCCAACGACGTGGAGGGGCGTATCAGGTTTGTAGGCGTCATAGAGCGTGGTAATACCACCAGAGAGCGTGGTCGTGGTAATGGCAGTAAAACCGCTACGCTGGAGCAGCGCCGTGAGATCCGCCTGCGGCCGGAAGGCCAGCACGGAGTCCCGTAGATACGTATACGCGGCTCGCTCGCCGCACAGGGGCCAGGCGAGGAAGGGCAGCACATAGCGCCAGTACACACTGTAGAGGCGCTGGAGCAGCGGCGCACGGGGCCAGGTGAATTCGACCAGGCAGAGGTGGCCTGCCGGGCGCAGCACCCGGTAGCATTCGGCCAGCCCCGCCGCAGGACAGTCAAAATTGCGCACGCCAAACATCATGGTGACCACATCAATACAGCGGTCGGCAGCCGGCAGAGCCTGCGCATCCCCGACGCACAGGTGCAGACGGTGCGGGTGCGCCACGGTGCCGTGACGCCGCCGCCCGACGCGCAGCATGGCTTCCGTAAAATCCACCCCGAGCAGTTGCGTGGTGGCGGCGCAGCTCCGTGCCAAGTGCGCCAGAACACCCCCCGTGCCACAGGCCACATCCAGGACGACCTGGGGGGCATAGCGCGCGGCACAGTGCGCCAGGTGCCGGCGCCAGCGGCGGTCCAAGCCGGCGCTAATGATGGTGTTGGTGGCGTCGTAACGTGGGGCGATGCGGCTAAACATGCCGTGCAGCCACTGCGGAGTCACTCCTGGGGTAATCATGGGCAACCCTGGTCGTTCCTAAGATGTCCATGGCGTAAGTCCTGTGCCAGTCGGGGTGCCTCGCGGGCAAGGCCCGCTCCTACAGCAGATCTGTGCGACGGAGGGATCCCTGTAGGAGCAGGCCTTGCCCGCGAAGGGGTACAACTGGCAGTGTATGTATGCCATGGACATCTAGCGTGGTTAAAGTGATTGATCGCGCAGAAATTGCTTGATGTCTTCCACATAGCGCTGGATTTGCTGCATGTGAGGATTGACGGCCAGCGCCCGCTCAAAGTACTCTAGCGCCTTGGGGAGATTGTGCAAGCCCAGCTGGCACAGGCCCGCTCCGCTCAGAGCGCCAAAATGCAGCGGATTGAGGGCAATGGTCCGGTCACAGTCGCTCAGCGACTGCTCAAAGTCTTGCATCATATAATAGGCGGTCGCCCGTTTATTATAACCCTCGGCAAAACTGGGAGCCATCTCGATCACGGCGGTGAAAAGCGCCGTGGCCTGCTCAAACGCCCTGCGTTGCATGGCGATGATGCCCTCGTACAGCCGTGCATCCACGTCGGGTATGCCCGAACGATGCCAGACGTTCCACAAGGCCCGTTCCGCGGCTTCCCGCACCAGCGCATCCGCATCGCGTAAGGCCTGCGCCAGGGCTGGTACGGCGCGCTGATCCCCGATCTGGGCCAGCAGGTCGGCGGCTTGCCGTCGTTCTGGGGGCGTCCCGGTCTGCAGCAAAGAGGTGGCCTGACTCCCCGGATCGGTAGAGCCGTTGCGTGTGACCATCGCGAACACCAAGAGGCTGGCGGCAAGTCCCAAGAGACTCGATCCAGTGATGAACATGCGTTCTCCTTCACGCACCAGGCAGGGATGTTGTGTGGCGAAACCACATGACGTGGCGCGATGATAGGCTCCTCGGCGCGGGAAGTCAAAAGCTTGCACTAGATGTCCATTGCGTAAGTCCTGTGCCAGTCAAGGGTGTCTCGCGGGCCTGGCCCACTCCTCCAGGAAACCCTCGGGCACAGCGCTCTTGTAGGAGCGGGCCATGCCCGCGAAGGTGTTGGACTGGCAGTGTAGGTATGAAACAGACATCTAGCAGGCGCACGGGGTGTCCACTGCACGCTTGATTGATGACATGACTCTCCAGAATGAAGAAGGAGCCCGCCCATATGCGACAGCCAGGAGACCAGAGCCGGTCGCGTCTGCGCCATCCGCTTGGAGGCCTTGTGACGCGCCTTGCCGTGCTGTGTATCATCATCAGTGCCTCCGTGTGGGGCGGTTGTACCTCCACGGATGGCCAGGCCACGGCTGACGACGTGAACAATAAAGCCTTTACGTTTGCCAATGGGGCGGTGTTGCACCCCGCCCTGACCAACGTGGCGACCACGCTCGCCTTCACCGAGAGGGCTAACGCCTTCACGCTCACGTCGTCTGGCGGCATGGCAAATGGCAGCGTGCGCTTCGGTCCCTGTCTCTTGACGGTCACCAATAGTCGCGTGCCGCCTGAGGCAGCCTATGCTCCTGGCACAGGGCCGCAAACGGGCGAGGTTCTCGCCTTGGATCCCTGCATCTTTGATGACACAACCCGTGCCCTTACGGTGACCCATGGGTCTATCACGGCGACTTCGCAACCCGCCCTGGCCCAGGTGGTCAATGCCACGGCCGCGGATCTGCATAATCGGACTTTTCTGTTTGGCACGGGCGAGATGTTTCATGCGGCCCTGAAGAACCTGGCCACGTCCATACGCTTTACGAATAACGCCACGACGTTTACCCTGTCGTCCAACAACACCGATGGCGCAACCCGCACCGCACGCGGCAATCACCGCTTTGCCGCAGGGGCATGCATCGTGACGGTCACCAGCACGGACTATCCCGTGGTGGAAGGCCCGCAGAACGGTACCGAGATCACGTTGCAGACCTGCCAGTTTAACAGTGCGACTGGCTTCCTGATCCTCTCATCTGATGGCACAAATAAGATAAGCTCTTTATAGATTTATGGGTCTACGCACGGCCGCACCAACCGGCCCAGAGCCATGGCGCTCCCGCGCCGGTGCTCCCTCCGTACCCTGCCCAGGCTGGGGGGCAGAATACGGGCTTGTTGACCTGCTTGACAGACCGAACCTGCTCCTCTATCGTGACGTTAGCCGTCGGGCGCCGTGTGTCGCGCGTACTCTTTTATTGGGTGCTTGCCTATGGATCTTGACAAGCCAACCGTCGAATATTCCCCAAACCCAGCCCATGGGCTGGAGACGTCCCCTGCCTCCGTAGCCCATTTTCTTCCCCAGCAACCGACCAGACGCCGTTGGCCCTGGATATTCCTGTGCGGCCTCCTCGCTGCCGTCGGAGTCTATGGTTGGCTCCTGTACACCCAGCAGACCGCCCAGCTTGCGGTCTGGAAAGCCCAGGGTACACAGCTGGCCCTCACGGCCTACGGGCAGGTGAAACGCCTGCTACCGGGCCAAAAGCCCGAGACGACGCCAGCCGCGACCGCGACGCCTGGGACACAGGAGGGCAGCAAGCCAGGGGGGCCAGGCAAAGACGCCGCCGGCGCTGGCGGCAAACCCGCCGGCGCACCGGCCCAGCGCAGTGCGCCAGTGGTGCCGGTCGTGGTCACCACCGCCAAGAAGGGCACTATCAATATGTACCTCACCGGGCTGGGGTCGGTGGCGGCCTTTAACACGGCCATGGTGCGCCCCCGTGTCGATGGGCAGCTCATCAAGATCACCTTCGAGGAAGGCCAAATCGTCCAGCAGGGTGACCTCCTCGCCGAAATTGACCCCCGCCCCTTTCAAGTGCAACTGGCGCAGGCCGAGGGCCAGATGGCCCGTGATGAAGCCATGTGGCGCAACGCCAAAATGGATCTCGAACGCTACAAAGTCCTGCTGGCGCAAGATTCGGTCTCCAAACAGCAGCTCGATACCCAGAGTGCCACGGTGACCCAGTTTGAGGGCACGCTCAAAAGCAATCAGGCCCAAATTGATAATGCCAGGCTGCTGTTGACCTACAGTCGTATCACCGCGCCAGTCAGCGGGCGTATTGGGCTGCGCCTGGTGGATCAGGGCAACGTGGTACGGGCCAATGATCCCAACAACGGCCTGGCGACCATTGCGCAGTTGCAGCCGATTGCCGTGCTGTTTACCCTGCCCGAAGATGATCTGCAGCAGGTGTTGGGCAAGCTGCGTACCGGGCAATCCCTGGCCGTTGAAGCGTATAACCGCGATTTCAAACGCAAGCTGGGCACGGGCAGGCTGCTCACGGTGGACAATCAGATTGATCAAAGCACTGGCACGATTAAGTGCAAGGCCAAGTTCGCCAACGAAGACTCCGCCCTGTTCCCGAATCAGTTCGTCAATATCCGCCTACTGGTGGAGAGTCGGCGCGAGGTCGTGGCCGTGCCCACGGCGGCTATCCAGCGCAGTCCGCAGTCCACATTTGTGTACGTGGTGCAGGACGACACCATTGAGGTGCGCCCCGTGGAGCTTGGGCCGTCTGAGGGCGAGCGCGTGGCAGTGGAGAAGGGCGTGGCGCCCGGCGACGTGGTGGTGATCGAAGGGGTGGACCGCCTGCAGAACGGCTCCAAAGTCATCCCGCGCATGGCCGAGGGCGGCAAAGGCAAGGGCAGCGGGTAACGATTCCGCCGCCTGAAGGACGGCGGCTTTGTTTGGAACTTATCACTACCACCCACAAGCCAGTTGGCCTCCGGGTGATGCGATTAAATCAGGGCGCGTTACACCGCCCCTAGTCGCCAGATTCCTGGCGGCGTTGATGTCGGCGTTGGCTGTGTGCCCACAGCGCAGACAGGAGAAGTTAGCTTGGCTGCGACGGTTTTGCTTATCCACAGAGCCACAACAGTGACACATCCGGCTGGTGTTGCGGGGGTCCACGAACAGCAGTGGCACCCCTGCCGGCTGGGCCTTATAGACGAGGAACTCGCGCAATTGCCGAAAACTCCAGTTGTGCTGCTTGCTGCGCTGCGACTTGCGAACCGTGATCCGGCTGCGAATGTGCGTCAAATCTTCCAGCACAAGCGCGGCTTTCGTGTCTTTGGCATACGCAACCAGGCGTTTGGCCAGGCCGTGATTGGCCCATCGTTGGAAGCGGGCTTGCCGACCCGCCATCGTTTTCAAGCGCCGTTTGGCACTCTTGGTGTGCGTCGATTGGTAGGTCTGTCGAGCCGTCGCCGCACGGACACGGACTCTTTCAATCCTCTCGCCCGTATAGGCGTTGCCATCCGAATCCGTCGCGATATTGACGATGCCAAGATCAACCCCAAGAAAGCGGGTGGGCTCAATCGGCGCGTCTTCAGGAATGTCGATAGTGGCATAGAGGAAGAAGGTGCTATACTTATAGACGAGATCGACTTGTCCTTTGAGCCGTGGCAGGAACCCGGCCTGATACTCACCATAGACCATGGCGACGATCTCACGCCCTTGCAACGTCAACAGACTGACATGAGCCGGGCCTTTCCAGCCAAGCAACCGTTCGTCGTAGACCATGGCGCCGTCAGGTCGAAAGACGGGGCAGACGGTCTTGTCACGTCTGAAGGTCTCAACGGCTTTGCCAATCGCCCGTACCGCCATCTGGGACGACAGGCCAAAACGGTCGCGCAACTCCCGATAGCAGCGCACATGGATCGCTTGTTGACTGAAGACGTGATCGGCACACCCTACCTGCGCGGCATACGAGGCAGCGGCATTGAAGGCGCGCATCGTCTCGAGCAGGGCAGCGCGTTGGTGATCGGTAGGCACCAGTTTGAGTTGCATGGTCAGCTTCATAGGACAAAGTTTATCGTATGTCTTAAGAAGAGTCAGGAAACTGTTGGCCCTTCAGGCCAACCTCGTTTTCCTCTGCCAGATAAATCAGGCAGTCTCCAACGAGGCTCTCTATGAATCTTTCGCGCCTGTTTATCCTGCGCCCGGTGGCCACGTCTCTGTTCATGATCGCCATCATGCTCGTCGGGGCGGTGGCCTATTACCAGCTCCCGGTCTCGGCCCTGCCGCAGGTCGATTACCCGACCATGCAAGTGGTGACGTTCTACCCCGGTGCCAGTCCTGAGGTCATGGCCTCCTCGGTCACGGCGCCGCTCGAACGCCAGTTCGGGCAGGTACCGGGCTTGCAGCAGATGACCTCCACCAGCTCCTTTGGCAGCTCGGTCATTACCCTGCAATTTGTGCTTGATCTCAATATCGACATCGCCCAGCAGGACGTGCAAGCGGCGATTAACTCGGCGACCAACTTCCTGCCGCGCGACCTACCCAACCCACCGGCGTACAGCAAGATCAATCCGGCGGATGCGCCCATCCTGACTATGGCGCTGACCTCCAAGACCCTGCCGTTGTCCAAAGTGCAAGACCTCGCCGACACGCGCCTGGTGCAGAAAATCTCCCAATTGCCGGGTGTTGGCCTGGTGAGCATCAGCGGTGGCCAGAAACCAGCCATCCGTATTCAGGTCAACCCGACGGCGCTGGCCTCGTATGGCCTGACCCTGGAAGACGTGCGCCTGGCCGTGGCCCAGGCCAATGTCAATCAAGCCAAGGGCAGTTTTGATGGCCGTTTGCAGTCGTATACCATCGGCGCCAACGATCAGTTGCTTTCCAGCGCCGACTACCGGGCGCTGTTCCTGGCGCCGCAAAGTGGCAGCGCTGGCCCGAGCAATCCGGGCAGCACGCCGGTACGCCTGGCGGATGTGGCGGAGGTGATTGATAGTGCCGAGAACGTGCGTCAGGCCGCCTGGATGAACACGGTGCCGGCGGTGATTGTCAACGTGCAACGCCAGCCCGGCGCCAACATTATTAAGGTGGTGGATCGCATCAAAGAGTTGCTACCGAAGCTGCAAGCCGCCCTCCCGGCGGCGGTTGAGGTGGCCATCCTCACCGACCGCACCACGACCATCCGAGCCTCGGTTGCCGATGTGCAGTTTGAGCTGCTCCTCACCATTGCTCTGGTGGTGCTGGTGATGTTTCTCTTTGTACGTACCGTGGCGGCCACCATCATCCCCAGCGTCGCGGTGCCGCTGT
>SXND01000268.1 GCA_005777235.1 Pseudomonadota bacterium | reverse complement strand
GCGCCAGCGGCATAGCTGGGTAGCTACGTGCGGAATGGATAACCGCTGAATGCATCTAAGCGGGAAACCAACCTCAAGATGAGCACTCCCGGGAGCAATCCCCATAGATCCGTCGAAGACTACGACGTTGATAGGCTGCAGGTGGAAGCATGGTAACATGTGGAGCTGAGCAGTACTAATTGATCATGAGGCTTGACCTCGACACTGTTATTAAAGATTCAGTATTATGCCGTTCCTAAAATATAAAGTAAAAGTTTCGGCGGTTATGGCGAAGAGGCCACACCCGTTCCCTTTCCGAACACGGAAGTTAAGCTCTTCAGCGCCGATGGTACTGCATGGGTAACTGTGTGGGAGAGTAGGTCGCCGCCGGAATTTCAATGAAAAAGGATGGTCTGCCTGAGGTAGGCCATCCTTTTTTTATCACACTAACACAGCTTTCATAGTTTTTCCTCCTTCCTCGCCTCAAGGAACTCCCAACGAGCATACGATGCAGATAATTCGATATCTAACATGCTCAGACGAGTCATAATCGTCTGAAACAGGGCTGCATCACGATGGAACAAATCAGGATCAGCCAGTGTCGTATGTAATGCCGTTTGCTCAGCTTCCAGCATTTCGATACGCTCTGGACAAGCATCAAGTTCACGCTGCTCTAAATATGTCAAGCCTTGGCGCGGTTTCTGCCCGAGAGTTACTGAACGGCGGCGTGGGGGAGCTGCCTGCCGAGGTTGTATAGCTCGGCGCCAATCACTATACCCTCCGACATACTCATGCACCCGACCACTACCCTCAAAAGTGTAGACGGAGGTCACCACACCATCGAGAAACGCACGATCATGGGAAGCGAGCAGTAACGTCCCGTCATATTCCGCGAGAAGACCCTCCAACAATTCTAGTGTGTCCACATCTAAATCATTCGTAGGCTCGTCAAGTATTAAGAGATTAGCTGAGCGAGTAAAGAGACGCGCCAGCAAGAGCCGATTGCGCTCGCCGCCAGAGAGCATCTTCACCGGGCCGCGTACAACATGTGGCGGAAATAAAAACTCAGCAAGATAACTGATGACATGGCGTGGTGTACTCCCAAACATCACTGTATCACCGCCGTTTGGGCACACGGTATCCCACAACGTGGCTTCTGGGTTCAGTTGCTCACGACGTTGGTCAAAGTAGGCGACTGACAGTTTTGTCCCGTGGCGTACCTGGCCCGTATCCGGGGGGAGCTCCCCCACGATGAGACGGAGAAGTGTCGATTTTCCAACACCGTTAGGGCCAACGAGGCCAATACGATCCCCACGGATAATCCTGGTCGAAAAATCGTTCACAACGACGCGCTCGCCAAATGCTTTCGTAACGTGGCTCAGTTCTACCACCATTTGCCCTGACTGCGTACCGCTGGCGATGGCGAACGATGCCTGCCCGGTCACCTCTCGACGCGCTTGGCGTGCGGCGCGCATGCTGACCAGACGTTGTACCCGACCTTCGTTGCGTGTCCGGCGGGCCCGTATCCCCTGACGAAGCCAGGTTTCTTCCTGGGCGAGACGTTTATCAAATTGTTGGTCCTGCACGTCTTCTATGTCCAAAAGCGCCCGTTTTTGCGTACGATATGCTGTCCATGTACCGGCAAAACGTTGGAGCTTCCCACGATCCAATTCGACAATACCGGTTGCGAGGTGATCGAGGAAGACCCGGTCGTGGGTGACGAACATGAGTGTCCCAGGAAAACCCTTAATGTACTGCTCGAGCCAATCAATGGCGGCGAGATCAAGGTGATTAGTCGGCTCATCCAGTAAGAGGAGTTCCGGATCGCTCACCAGGGCCTGGGCGAGTGACACGCGTCGTTGCCAACCGCTGGAGAGCTGCCCAAGCAGAGCCTCAGGCAGAAGCTGTAAACGTGTCAGTACGGTTTCGACCTGGAGATGGAGATTCCACCCATTGCCATGTTCAAGCGCTGCCTGGAGCACGTGTAACTGCTCGAGTAGACGCTTCGCCTCCGTCCCTCCAGCCGTTTCCAGGCGGGCCGCGATATGGTGATACGCAACGACGAGCTCGCCGACAGTGCCGAGGGCCTTGGTCACGGCCTGCGTCACGGTCTCCTGCGGATCAAACACGGGCTCTTGGGGGACATAGGCCATGCGCAGTGCGTGGACACGGGATACGGTCCCAGCATCAGGCTGCACATCGCCAGCCAAAAGTTTGAGAAGAGTGGATTTCCCACTACCATTACGGCCGACAAGTGCTAGACGCTCGCCTGCCTCAACTTGTAAGACCGCGTTATCGAGTAAAGACAAATGATCAAAGGCCAGGGACACATGCTCAAGAGCAAAAACAGCCATGAAAATTGTCTACCTACGTTAGAAAAATCGTCGAGGATACACAGAGATCCCGCCTCATCAGATGGTACTCTGCTGTTAGCATAAATCCTAGACGGATCAACACCTCACCGAGAGGATCCCTGAAGGGAACTTGGGCGAGGGTTGCCTTGATGTCAGTAGCTATGTACATGCGGCCTGACAACGCTGGGAGCCCCTGTCCAGCGTCTGCCGCTGGAACACAAACGAGATCAAGGATAGTCGTGTCCCAATGAGCAAGAGCGCCTTATATCACTCCCTGCACAGTAGAGGCATAACTCTGCGGAGGACTGCCGTTCATTCCAGAGATGCCCACAGACTCTCTCCAAACGTACAAAGCCCCTACACTCGCACCAACCTCCTGTACACATGGCTAGCACCACATGCCCACCTCGCGTACAATAGGACGCCACACACAGGGGACTGTCGCGTTAGGATAGAAGGACACCGTATGAGCGCAGAGCGCCTGGAAGCACTCAAACAATTGCTCGAGCAAGAGCCCCACGATACCATGCTGCTCTTTGGACTTGGCAATGAATTCTTCGGCATGGGGCAGTACACCGAGGCAATTCCTTATTTTGAAACAGCAGTCCAGGTCGATCCTGAATATGCTGCCGTCTATGTCTATCTAGCGCGGGCATACGAGGAGAATAATCGACCCGATTTGGTGCGTCAGACACTTGAACGTGGCTGGGGTCCAGCCGTGCGCAGTGGTGACCGGAACCTGATTACTGATCTCGAAGAAATCCGCGAGCGTCTCTAAAGGAAGAGGAGTATAACACGCATGCCAAGAGCCACGCTGAATTTACAAGACCCTGCTGACCTCCATCTGGTCCAAGGCCAATGGCGTTTTGCCCCTGGCTATATCCCCGGGGAGCCAAATGAGGGTTTTCTCTCGCAAGTTGAAGGCAGTCCGGCGCGTCTCCCTGAGTACGACGATACAGGGTGGGCCTTACGCCCTGATCTCACGCAGTGGCACTCGCACGGCTTTACCTGTGCCTGGTATCGTCTCAAAATTATCCTCCCAGAAACGATACATGGGCAGGATGTGCGGAGCGGACGGCTGCTGTTTGAAACGTGTATCGACGATTACGGCGAAATCTGGATTAACGGCACCTGTGATCGCGAACGTGGAGCGGTGCAGGGCTTTAATGTGCCACAACGGGTTGTTGTCACAGCTGAACCGCAACCGGGACAAGCCTACACGATTGCCCTACTGGCTGTGAACGGTCCGCTGGGACAACCAGGTGGAGCGGTCTTCGTACGCTATGCGTTTCTCGCCTTGGAATGGCGGACGCCAGGATACTGAGGCATGGTTGTCAGGTCGCAACGCCTGCCTGGGGAGAGGAGCAGACACCGTAGCGCTGGAGATCCCCTCCCCAGGTCCGACGCTGTACGTCCTCAGCAAAAATGCGGCATGACCTCTTTCGCAAACAGCTCCATAGAGCGCAGAATTTTATGGTGCTCCATACCGCCAAAGGCGAAGTTACAACCAAAGTAGGCGACGCCCTCCGCCTCCAGCGCTTTGATTTGCGCGATACACGATGCTGGCGTACCAAAGATAGCTCGATGCTCGGCCAGATATTCATAGCTCGTCGGTAAGGCTGTACGGCGTTGGCGCCAGTCGTCAAGGTGATGATGGACCTCACTCCCAGCACTGAACGTGGCACGCCATTGGATCATGTCCATCGTCCACTCTAGCGCTTTGCGGGTATCCGCGTGGGCCTGCTCTGCCGTTTCGGCGACGTAAAAATAACGAGAGAAAGGGATACGCGACATCGGCACATGGTGGCCAGCCGTGGCGGACAGGCGGACAAAACGATGGCACAGGTCAAGCGCATCAGCAGTATCTAACACGACCCCAATCATCAACGGATGGCCAGTCGAGACCGCAAATTCTAGTGTGGCTGGTGTACGCGTGGCAGCAATGTACAGCGGGGGATGAGGCTTTTGAATCGACGGGGGCACAAGGCTCACTTGATTCACCGTGCAATACTTCCCAGCATACGAATACTCCGGGGTCGTCCAGAGCCCTTGTAGCACACGGATGCTTTCCTGGAAGCGCTCCTGACTTTCTGTACGGTCGAGGTCAAAGCCGTGATATTCATACCCAGCGCTGCCACGTCCAAAGCCGACATCTACGCGGCCACCGCTGGTGAGATCCAGCATGGCAATGTCCTCAGCCAGCCGCACGGGTTGGTGCAATGGGGGTACCAAAACGGCGGTCCCGAGGCGAATGGTGCTGGTGCGAGCCGCGATATGCGCCGCCAGGATGAGCGATGACGAGCCCAAGCCATAGCGTGAAAAATGATGTTCTGCGAGCCAGACTCCCTGGAACCCGAGTTCTTCACCATACTGCGCCTGCTCCGTCGTCTCGGTAATGATACGATAGGGATCTATCCCCTCCGGCCAGGGGACATGCGAAAAAAGTGCGAACTGCATAGCGAATCCTTCTACGATGAACCATGAGCGGTATGCGATGGGCATTATTCCACAAAATGTCTGTGCTGTCTTGCCTTCCCCACCAACGTACCCGTGGAGCCAGGTATACCCATGCCCCATGTGCTAGAGCCACCGCTGGATATTCCCCCGGCCTGGGAACGATCTGCAGAGCAGATTGTCCGGCACCGCTGGCGTATCATTCTCGTCCTTGGTGCTGCGGATCGTGGCAAGAGCACGTATTGTCGCTTTCTTACCGAGCGGTGTTTGGCAGCCGGACGGCGGGTGGCGCTGCTGGATACGGATGTGGGCCAGAAAACTATTGGTCCACCGGCCAGCCTGACCCTCGGCTATCCACAACCCGAGCTCGCGCTGGCGTCCACGCCCCCAGCCGCCTGGTATTTTATCGGTGCTACCAATCCAGTGGGGCATTTCCTGCCGATCGTCATGGGGGTCCGGCACCTCAGAGAGGTGGCGCGGGCCGCGTGCATTATCGTCAACACCACGGGCCTCGTACACGGGGCGGGCCGCGTCCTCAAAAGTTACAAAATTGAGGCCGTACAGCCCGATGTCATTGTGGCGATCGAGCACGGACATGAGTTACAGGCACTGTTACACGCCTATCGTCATTACCATATCCTCTCTCTCCCTCCCTCAGCCCACGCCAGGATAAAGACCTCCGCCCAGCGCCGCACCGCCCGGGCCCACGCCTTTGGAACCTATTTCGCCACCGCCTCGACGGTTGAATTGGCCCTGCGCCGCGTTGTTTTTCAACGTGGATTATTATTTACGGGCCGCCGGACCGTGCAGCAGCACAGCCTGTATGCGGAGTCTATGCCGGAGGGCGTCCTGACTGTGGGGGCTTCCGAGCTGGCGACAGCAGCACGCGGGCGCGGGCTACCAGTCGGCTTCGAGCGCAATCTGCTCTGCGGGGTAGCAAACCGCCGGAATGAGGGGCTTGGACTCGCCATCATCCAGCATATTGATTTTGCCAGGGAAATACTCACGCTCTCTACACCAGTACCCGCAGCGCACATCAAGATTCTGCAGTGGGGGGCGCTCTATCTCCAACCGGATGGATACGAAGTGGGAACGCCCGTCCCACGCAATCTCTTTGCCTAGCGCCTCGTCGGAGAGGTCTGCAATACCACGGGTACCATCACGCAGAGAGTGCCATTAAGCATTGAGACAGCATTGTTTATACTTACGGCCACTCCCACAAGGACAGGCATCGTTGCGCCCCACCTTGGCGCGGGTTTTGACCTCGGTGGCCTGGAGCCTCTGCATGAGACGCTGCGGTGGTTCTCCGGCACGTCGTAGCGCGGCGAATTCGGCCATATAGGGCCGGCTGTGGAGAAAAAACTTTTTATAGCCAGCACATAAATAGTTAAGCCCAGATTCTCCATCCGGTGTCTGGATGATGCGATCCTTCGGACAGCCACCGTTACACATGGCGAGGACTTCACACTCTTGACAATAGCGCGGCAAGGTGTCGCGCTTGGATTGGCCAAAGGCGTGCTGCTGCGGGCTTTCGAGCAGTTGCAGGAGCGGAATCTCCCGGATATTGCCGACGCGATGCTCAGGAGTGACAAAGTGATCACACGAATAAAAATCACCATTGTGCTCGATCACCGGCACATCACCGCAGGTCGGACGAAAGATGCACAGTGAATGGTCCAGTCCCAGCGCCGGGCGCGCCGCCTCCTCAAACATTTGCACAATGACACGCCCAATATCCTGTCGCACCCACTCATCAAAAATGGTGCAGAGAAACGTGCCAAACGCCTCCGCTGGTACCGTGCGCGGCCCGACCTCCCCGGACGCCATGCCTTGGCGTTCAACCAGGGGAATGAAGCTAATGTATTGCGCCTTAATCTCTTTGAAGTAGCGATACACTTGCAAGGGATGCTGCACATTCTGGTCGTGCACGACACAGAGAATATCGACTGGCAGTTTGTGCTGCCGCAGCATGCGATAGCCTTGCATGACTTGCTTATGCGAGGGCTTTTGCCCTTTGGTGACGCGGTACATGTCATGCAGCGCCTGCGGACCATCGAGGCTCAAACCGACCGCAAAATTTTCCGCCGCAAAAAACCGGCACCATTCCTCCGTGAGCAGCACCCCATTGGTCTGGATGCCGTTGGTAATCCGCCGTCCTGGCGGCTGGTGCTTGTGCTGCAACGCCACAATTTTCTGGAAATACTCCAGACCGATGATGGTCGGTTCGCCACCGTGCCAGAAAAAGTTGATGGTCGGCTCTGGAGCCATAGCGATCTGTTGGACGATATAATCCTCCAGCAGCTCCTCGGGCATGCGGAACGACGTGGTCTCCGGGTAGAGCAGCTCTTTTTGCAGATAGTAACAATAATGGCAGTCGAGGTTGCAAATCGCCCCTACGGGTTTGGCAAAAATCTGAAATTCACGTGTAGCAGTGGCCACGCGGTGTTCCTCCTGACGTCGGGGTTGCTCGCGGCGAAGCGCAATGCCTCAGCCCGTGCGTGACACGATAGACGAGTGGCGCTGGCCGGTCAACACAGAGGCCATGGCCATCGACCGTATTATCACGGCCAAGGCGGGGCGCCGCGACAGCTTCCTAGTGCGTCTGGTGGGGTGTTCTGACCACAAACCGCAAGGGGATGAGGTTGGTGATCGCTTGCGTGATCAGCTCCAGGCACGACGCATGCTTGGTCACCGGACTGCACCGTTTCTCTTGCTGCGGCTTGGGGTTCCGATACTTCTCGGTCTTGGCCACCCAGTGGAAGCCCACGGGTAAACTCGCTCCTTGGCTGGCATACAGCGCCGTCAGGAAGTTGATCCCTTAGAGCATCCTCTCTTTAGAGTGGTTGTAATACTAACACACTAAGTCATTCTCATCAGTGTATGGCTTCTCCTCGATCGAGTCGCCAATAATCAACACGCCTGCCGGGGATTGCACCTGGCGGACAAACGGTTTGACCGTCAGCCACAGATCGGCCGCCGTTTTCTTCGTGCCCGCCAAGTACCGGGTACTGGGTCACTTGATCGTGGCTGACGACCCCCTCCAGCAGTTAGCTCAGCCCGGTGGCCGTGGTGGCGTCGAACGAGGCCAGCAAGTCATCAGCATACCAGTCGGCTATCGGTTGGTAAGCGATCACGGGGGGAAGCCGTATGTCATGCTCAGGGACGTCCTCTGCGCCTACCCGCGGGGCTCGCTGGACACTGGTGCAGGGCTCTGCTCGAAAAAACGGCCTGAGATGAGGCGGATCAACGCCACCCGGACATGATATGGATAGCGGTGGGCGCCTGGGGCTCCAGGGTTTGCTTGCACGGACCTCCGCGAACGTGCGACCCTCCGCAGCTCCCATGGGTGACGCCTCGTGTGGCAGGATGCCGTGATGCGCTCCTGCTCCGTCTAGAGCGGTCACCTGTGGGACGTAAGAATCACCGCATGCTCCCTATCCATGGGAAAGCGAAAAAGACATGTACAATATATGGCTAGTCGACAATGCTTACGCCGTCCGCAGTCGTTGTTGGTAACGTGCACCTACCTGAGCGCATGTCCCCTTATCCTTGGTGCAGAACAGCGCTACCCTCTGGTGGCACCATAAAGTGCCCTGCTTGAAGCAGATACTCTGCCACCCTCGTGGACGCCATGATACCTCACAACCTTCTCTACGCTGTTAGCCCTGTGTGCGGGCATGCCTGCGGCGTCGCACGGCTGCCACCTTTACTCGCTGCGCAGATTCCCCTAGAATGCCCCCAATGCTCTGTGCCTCGCCCAACGTCTGCTATCATCTGAAAGGTCCGTATGCGCGTCACCAAGCTGGATACCTACTTTCTCTCCATCCCGCTGCCACAGCCCGTGCGCACCTCCACCAACACCATCCGCCAGGTGAGCGAAGTCATTGTCAAGCTCACCACCGACAGTGGCCTGGTGGGGATTGGCGAAGGGCATGGGCCGTTCCTGTTTAATCAAGGGCCAGCGGGCATGCAGGCCGTGAACGAGATTATCCAGCGCATCACGCCTCTGGTCGTGGGTGAAGACCCGTTTAACAGCGAGCGCATCTGGCAGGATATTTTCGCGCTGACCTATCGCGCCGTGCGGGGTATTCCGCCCCTGGCACGGCAGCAGCGGCAGTTGGTGACGGCGTTGAGCGCCATTGACATTGCGCTGTGGGATTTGAAGGGTAAGGCGGTCGAACGGCCAGTATATGCCCTGCTGGGTGGAGCCTTGCGCGACAAGATTCCGGCGTATGCCACCGGGTTTTACTACCGCGACCACGAGCAGCCGGCAGATCTGGAACGCGAAGCGGCGCTGTATATGGAAAAGGGCTATCGCACCATGAAAGTGAAGGTCGGTGGCCTGACGCCCAAGGCTGACGCTGAGCGCGTGCGCTTTATCCGTCAGTGCGTCGGGGACGACATGGCCCTGATGCTCGACGCCAACCAGGGCTGGGACTTGCCCACGGCGATTGAGGCAGCCCAGCGGTGTGAGGCCTCGAACATTTTCTGGCTCGAAGACCCCATGCCCTGGTACGATGAGCGGCACACCCTACGGCGCCTCAAAGCCGCTACGAGCATCCCGCTTGCCGCCGGGGAAACCGAATACTCACCCTTTGGACTGCGCACCCTGCTCATGGAGGGGTTGGTGGATTACGTGATTATCGACTCCACCTGGGCTGGTGGCCTCACCACGTGGCGGAAGGCGGCGGTGATGGCCGAGATGCAGCAGATCCCGATGGCGGCGCACCATGATCCGCAAATTCATGTGCACGCCCTGGCAGCGAGCCCGACGGGGTTTATCCTAGAATCGTTTGCGGACCCCTCACGCGATCCGCTGTGGTTTGAGCTGTTCAAGGAACGCCCGGAGATCGTCGATGGCTCTATGAGCTTGCCGGAGGCACCGGGGTTCGGGTTGGAACTGCGTGAGGATACGCTGGAAAAGTACGGCGTGAAGATTGGCTGACCTCAGAGTGAGAAGCCTCAACAAAGGAGCATGATTCGTGGCTGACATGAACAGCGGGCAGGCCGTCATTGAGCTGCTCAAGGCCGAGCACATCCGGCATATCTTTGGCATCGTTGGTTCGACCTTTTTAGATGTACTGGACGTGCTCTATGACGACAAGAGCATCGAATACATCAACGTGCGCCACGAGCAAGGCGCAGCGTTCATGGCCGACGGCATGGCGCGCGTCACTGGGCTGCCAGCGGTATGCCTGGTGACCAGCGGTCCAGGCGCCACCAATCTCCTCACTGGCATTGCCTCGGCGTATGTCGGGCATTCGCCCGTGGTGGCGATTTCCGGTGGACCGCCCTTCGGGCATTACTACAAAGATGCCTTCCAGGAACTCGATCTCATCAGCATGTTCAAGCCAGTCACCAAGCTGGCCATCCAGGTCAACAAACCGGAGCGCATTCCGGAAATTCTGCATTATGCCATGCGCACGGCCATGACGGGCCGCAAGGGGCCGGTGTTTATCGACATCCCGCGTGACGTACTGAATGGTCATGTGCTGCAGACGGAGGCCACCGCGCCGGGGACGTATCGCTCCGATTATCCGTCTCTACCGCATCCTGAGGGTATTCGCCAGGCCGTGCAGTTGCTGCGGCAGGCCGAGCGCCCGCTCATGCTGGTGGGCGGCGGCGTCACCTGGGCCGGGGCCAGTGACCTGGCGGTGCGTTTGAGTGAGCAGTATGCCCTGCCGATGATCACCGCCTATGGCCGCAATGACGCGGTGCCCAATAGTCACCCGCACTACATCGGGCCACTCGGTCGCGCCGGAGCAGCCGAGGCGGCAGCGGCGTGTCGGCGCTCTGACGTGCTCCTGGTGGTGGGCTCGCGTCTGGGCAATTTTACTACCTATTACGACCAGCGCTACATCCAACCGGGCACGCGCATCATCCAGATCGACATTGACAGCCGCGACATTGCCCGGACCTATCCAGTAGCCCTGGCCCTGCAAGCCGATGCCGGGGAAGCCCTGACCGCCCTGCTGGAAGGCTTGTCGCAAGAGCGTGTCCCGGCCTCGCGGGCCGCCTGGATGCAGGAGACGGCGGACTTACGGGCCACGCGTCTGACACGCCTGGACAATGAGACCAATCTCAGCACCATGCCGCTCAAGCCGCAACGCGTCTACGTCGAGCTGCGCAAGGTGCTGCCGCCCGATACCATCGTCACCCTGGACGCGGGGGCGGCGCCAGCTTATGGCTATGACCGCTTACAATTCTCGCACCCACGCACGTTTTTCACGCCCCTCGATCTGGGCGGCTTAGGGTTTGCCTTCCCGGTAGCCCTGGGCGCCAAACTCGGGCGGCCTGAGGCGCCGGTGCTGGCGATCCATGGGGATGGGGGCTTTCTGATGAACTCCCAGGAGATTGAGACCGCGGTGCGCCACCAGATCAACGCCGTCACTCTGGTGATGAACAATAATTGCTGGGGCTCGGAAAAAGCCTACCAGAAGCATTTTTACAACGAGCGCTATGTCGGGGCTGATATTGGCAATCCGCGCTACGACAAGTTTGCCGAGCTGTTTGGTGCCAAGGGCTATTACGTCGAACACGCCGACCAGATTGGCGACACCATGCGGGCGGCGTTGCAGTGTGGCAAACCGGCGATTGTGGAAATCCCCATTGACCCGGATGAGTTTCCGGCCCCAGCTACGGCCTCGCGCCGGGGAGAATAGCCTGTGGTGACGCTGCAACCGTTAGGCAATACTGGCGTACAGGTCTCGGAAATTGGTCTCGGCACCTGGAAATATCACGGTGGTGTGGAGCCTCTGCGCCGGGGCATCGCGCTCGGGGCGACGCTCATTGACACGGCGGAAATGTATCGCACGGAAAACGTTGTGGGGCAGGCCATCCAGGGCATGCGCGACCAGGTGTTTCTCGCCACCAAAGTCTCCGGCGACCACCTGCGGGCTGACGCCGTCCTGTGGGCGGCGGAGGCCAGCTTAAAGCTGCTGGGCACGGAGGTTATTGACCTGTACCAGATCCACTGGCCCGACAACCGGGTGCCGATCAAGGAAACCATGCAGGCCATGGAAACCCTGGTGGATCGCGGCCAGGTACGCTACCTCGGCGTCAGTAATTTTTCGCTGCGCGAGTTACAGGCCGCCCAGGCCGTGATGAGCAAGTATCCCATTGTGGCGAACCAGGTGCTGTACAACCTCAACGCCCGCGATATTGAGCGTGACCTGTTGCCGTATTGCCAACAGCAGCACATCACCATCCTGGCCTACACGCCGCTGGACGATGGGCGCCTGGCGGCCTCGTCGCGTTTCCGGCGCAATCGCAGTACGCAGGTGTTGGAGCGCATTGCCGCGGAGGTGCAGAAGACTATGGCCCAGGTGGCGCTCAACTGGTGTTTGTCGCGGCCCTATGTGATCGCCATCCCCAAGTCGGACAGTGTGGAGCGCACGGTGGAAAACTGCCAGGCCTCGGGCTGGCGACTGAGCGCCGAGCAGGTACAACAGCTGGATGCGGCGTTTGCCTAAGAACCCCTCCCGAGAGGGGTGAAAGGATGTTCGCTCCTATGACTTTAAGATGTCTGTGAGGTGCAAAGCCACCCGCGGCTGCGCGTGATGGCTCGAAGCTACACAGGAAATGGCCCAAGAGAAAGCCATGGCCATAATCAGGATCAACCGCTCCAAGCGATCCGGGCGTTGGATGAGACTTGGCAAGAGGCCAAAGCCTCGGGACTTGCAGGCACTGCACATGTCCTCTTAGGAGCCTGGCTCATGAAGGAACCCGATATGAGTCAACAGGCCGCTAGCTGAAGCAGGCGGCTTGTTGCTGACGTTGTCGGCGATCCCTACGGGGACCGAAAGACAAGAGCGCTAATCCAGCAATAGACAAAATAGCCACAACCAATTGATTTTCACTAGGCAATAGGCCATCTGGACACTAGAAGAGTTTTTTGGGAAGAATTCCTTGTATATCAATTAGTGAAGGGATTCTATTTCTCGATACATTGGCATTCTCTCCTAGAGGAGCACGCCATGGCCGCACCATTCCCGGCCCGGCAGCATCTGCGTGAAGTGGCGCGCCTGTTCCTCACCCTCGGTTTGACGGCGTTTGGTGGCCCAGCGGCGCACATCGCCATGATGCGTGAAGAAGTGGTGCGACGCCGGCAGTGGGTTAGCGAGCAGCAGTTTTTGGATTTGCTGGGAGCAGTGAACCTCATTCCAGGGCCCAACTCCACAGAAATGACCATCCATCTCGGCTTCCTACGCGCTGGCTGGCTGGGACTCATCGTGGGGGGCGTGTGTTTTATTGCCCCGGCCATGCTGATTGTTATGGCGCTGGCCTGGGTGTATGTGCACTTTGGCACCACGCCGCAGGCCACCTGGCTGCTCTATGGGGTGAAGCCAATTATCATCGCCATCATCGGGCAGGCCCTCGTGGGGCTGGTACGGCAGGCGGTGAAAGGACCGCTGACCGCTGGTGTGGGCCTGGTCACGCTGGGGCTCTACATGCTTGGTGTCCATGAAATCGCCCTGCTGTTTGCCGGTGGCGCGGTGGTGATGCTGTGGCAGAATGTGCGCCGTTGGCAAAGCACGGGCCTGGCGAGCCTGGCGCTACCGCTGCTCAACCTGGCACCGGCAGCCCTGCTGGGGACGGCGGTGAGCCTCCCGCTACTGTTTCTGACCTTTCTGAAAATTGGCGCCGTGCTCTACGGCAGTGGCTATGTGCTGCTGGCCTTTTTACGGGCCGATTTTGTGTTGCGCCTCGGCTGGCTCACCGACCAGCAGTTGCTCGATGCCGTGGCGATTGGGCAAGTCACCCCGGGGCCGGTATTCACCGCGGCCACGTTTATTGGCTTCCTGGTGGGCAGCGCCTCTGGCCTGGGCGGTGTGCCCGGCGCGCTGTGGGCCACGCTGGGGATTTTCCTGCCGTCGTTTCTGTTCGTGGCGTTGAGCCAGCCGTTCATCCCCCGCCTCCGGCGCTCGCCGTGGACCAGCGGGCTGTTAGACGGCGTGAACATCGCGGCTCTAGGGCTCATGGCGGCGGTGACCTGGCAGTTAGGAGGCGCCTCACTGGTGGATCCGTTGACGATACTTCTGGCCCTGGTGGCCCTGCCGTTGCTGTTACATTGGCGGGTCAATGCCACCTGGTTGGTGCTGGGTGGGGCGGTGGTCGGCCTACTGCGCGCGGCGCTGTTATAATGCCGCGCCGCGTGCCGCGTTGTCTGACCCTGTGGGCGGTCGGCGTCTATCTGTTCCTCTATGTGCCCCTCTTCGTCTTGATGGCCTTCTCGTTCACGCCGTCGGAGTACAGCCTGCGTTGGCAGGGTCTCACCTGGCGCTGGTATCAGGCCGTGTGGCAGAACCAGCCGATCCAGGAGGCCCTGGTGGTGAGCCTGCTAGTGACCATCCCGGCGGTGCTGATCGCCACGGCGATTGGCACGCTGACCGCGCTGGGCTTGCACCGGGCGCGTTTCCCTGGTCAGGCCCTGGTGCAGGCGCTGTTGTACATTCCGCTCATTATGCCGTCGCTGGTCATGGGGGTGTCGCTGCTGCTGCTGTTTGTGGCCGTCCACCTGCCGCTCGGAATCTTGACCATGATCCTGGCGCATGTGGCCTTTTCCATTCCACTGACCACACTGGTCATGCTGGCCCGTATGCAGCGTCTAGACCCACGACTCGAAGAAGCGGCCATGGACCTCGGCGCTGATGAGTGGACGACCTTCTGGCGCATCACCCTGCCGCTGCTGCGTCCTGGGATCATCGCCGCGGCGCTACTGGCCTTCCCCTGGTCCTTCAACGACTTTGTGCTGACGTTTTTCGTGGCAGGGGTGGGCTCTTCCACCGTACCATTACGCGTCTACTCCATGATCCGGGTGGGGGTATCGCCCATGGTCAATGCCCTGGGCACCTTGATGGTGATCCTCCCCCTCGTGGTGGCTCTGTTGGGCCTGCGGCTGGCTCGACGACAGGTGTAAGCTATGGCGGACGCAGCAAGCGTGGAACTGCTCCACGTCACGAAATGTTTTCAGGCTACGACCATGGCGCTGGCGGATGTCAGCCTGCATGTGAAGGCCGGAGAATTTTTCGCCCTCCTCGGTCCCAGCGGCTGTGGCAAGACCACCATGTTGCGCCTCGTGGCCGGCCTGGACACCCCGGACAGCGGACTCATCCGCATTGGCGGCACGGTGGTCAACACGCTGCCGCCGTATCGTCGTCGGGCCAATATGGTCTTCCAGCACTACGCCCTGTTCCCGCATCTCAGTGTCTACGACAACATCGCCTTTGGCCTGCGGGTGCGCACGCGGCCCGTGCCCGAGGCGGAGGCCAGGCGCCGCATCAAGACCGTCCTGGCGTTAGTACAATTGACTGGCCTGGAGACCCGCCGTCCGCAGCAGCTCAGCGGTGGCCAGCAGCAACGGGTGGCCCTGGCGCGCGCCCTCGTGCTGCAACCCCAGGTGCTGTTGCTCGATGAGCCCCTTAGCGCGCTGGACCGTCAGCTGCGCCAGGTCATGCAGGGGGAATTGCGCCGTCTGCAACGTGAATTGGGCATGACCTTCCTCTATGTCACGCACGATCAAGACGAAGCGCTGCGCATGGCCGATCGGATGGCAGTGATGCGGCATGGGGCCATTGTCCAACTGGGCACGCCGCAGGAGGTGTTCCAAACGCCACGCACGCCCTTTGTGGCGGAGTTTATGGGTGCCACGAACATCTTGGCCGGACGCGTGGTGGAGACGATGGCTACGACGATAGGACTCGAAACGTCCACCGGGCTGCGGGTGGTGTGTCAGTGTGCCACTGCGGTACGCGTCGGCACGGTCCTCTCCATAGTTGTGCGCCCGGAGGCGCTCCAGGTCGTGCCCCACGGCTGGGCCTGGACCGAGGACAATGCCTTCCCAGGTCGTGTCTTGCAGACGACCTATCTGGGCGAAATAACCGCCCTGACTGTGGCCTTGCCAGGAGAGCACACGCTGCTGTGTCACATGCCCAGTCGGCTGGCCCAGGAATTTGGCTATCAGGAGGCCAGCGCGGTGCTCGTGGGCTGGCAGGCCCAGGATGGCCACGTGTTAGAAGAAGATCCGCCGCTGCCATCCACGTGTGAGGCATCGTCATCATAAGCCTACAGGCAGGGAGAAAACCAGGGAATCGCTCGACGAGCGACCGCCGCATGAGACAGTCCTCCGTGCGCTCTGCGCGATGCGCAACGCGGTACAGTCGATGCGTGCCCTCGCATTCTGTTCGAGTTAATCTGCCGATTGCAGCACAGGGTAACGCAGCTTCAGCTGCACGCGCGCATTGATCGCGGTGCACTGCCCGTCGATCGTCGCCTGTGCCGTGTGCCGTCAGTCCACCCTCGCGGCGGTCGCGTCGCGCCATGGGGCCTGCGCAGGCAGGCGACAGTCGAGGCCGTGCCGGCTGCGGACGCGCCGCGCGATGACCGCCCTCGTACGCCCACGGCCAGGTTCCGGCGTGTCCTGGTCCCCCACTGGTCCAGGCTCCGGAGCTTCCCGGTGCTCGTGCACTAGGCCGAGACGAGCAAGCATCAGGCGCCGAGGGAACGCGGGGGCCTACGGCCTGTCTGCCGCCTGAGCGCCCAGGACGCCCCCGCAGCGCGCCGGCAAGTCCGCCGCACCCCGCACAAGACACAACGCAACCTGGCGGCGCAGACACGGTGTCTGCGTCCGTGTGTGGGCGGGTTGCCCTCGTTCTCATCCGCGGTCCTCTCGGCAGAGGTCGTGTGCGCCCTCTAGCGCTGTCGATGGCACCTGGCATGATCGCTCACAAGCCTGCAGCGTCTGCGCACGCTCCATACGCTCCGAGCCCACTGCGGAAGCGCACGCGCGGCAGGGTAGCGATCTGAGCCAGTCCGCTCTCTGCTGCTGGTTGCGCACGGCATGCGGACCCCAGAGGGCCATGCCTGGAGCGCTTGGGAGAAGGAACGTGCCGGCACCCCATGGCGCCTCGACAAGGGGTTGCACGCTTGGCTCGACGCCCTCCTCCTTGCCCAATGGGCCTGGAGGCCTGCCGCCGTGCCAGCGTGTTGCCACGTGCGGATGGAACGCCAGCGCCTGCGGCAGCGCCTGCCCCCCTCGAGTCGTGGCCCTGCGCTCCCGGCTCGATACCCTGCCCAAGGCCGCCTAGTTTCCGGGGGCCGCAGGCTGTCGAGCAGACAGGTGGGCGCTTAGGGGGAGCGGCCCCCGCGCGCGTCCCTCCGGTACCGGGCGCCGGCTACCATGGGGGCTGCCGACACGCTATCCCGCTGGCGCCCGTGCCTGCCGGGGGGACGTGGACGCGCCCAGGCTCCTGGCAGCCCGCGGCTGTGTGGCCGCCGCGCTGGTGCCCGTAGTGACCACCCCCGCGCATGTCTCCTGTGCCGCGGTGCCGCGGTGCTACGACGCACGCTGTCCGTGCCATGGCCTGCCATGACTGCTCTCCCTGCTGGGATGTAGGAGGGCAACGAGTAGACCGTATGTCCATGCAGCTTGGGCAAACCACTAGCGTGACCCACGGCCGGCGCGGGTTGCGTCAGGGCCTAACGTGGTCGTTGCATTTTTGTGCCAAGGCCGCTATAATCTCCGGCGAGATTGGGGCAACAATCTCTGGGACTTGTCCCGCGAAGCTCCAGGCGTCAGCCGTGGGGAATTGTCACCATGCTATGACATGTATATGGCGTGCCGGAGTGGTGAAACTGGTAGACGCGCAGGACTCAAAATCCTGTGAGGGCAACCTCGTGTCGGTTCGATTCCGACCTCCGGCATCTGGAAAATCAATGAGTTAGAGTGATTTATTCTCTCTTGTGAATACGCACTAAATGCGTGGGAAACTCCTCTGCTGTCCCAAGATTGTCCCGCCAGTGTCCCAAGAAAAAGTTGTTGACGCCAAGATTTTACATTGTCTTGACGTCTGTCGCCATCCACAGACCGTGCTAGTGGTCTCCCTGTAGCAATCCCTCATCCGCAAACAAAAAATACTTCGTCCCATCCCCGGTAATTACGTGGTCCAAAATCGCAATGCCCAACAATCTCCCTGCTTCCACCAGTCTACTTGTGATGGATCTATCCTCACGGGATGGTTGGCAATCCCCGCTTGGGTGATTATGCCCCAAAATTAACGAGGCACAGTTGCTCAAAATCGCTGGCTTACACACTTCTCTCGGATGAACCACACTTGCGCTTAATGACCCTACGCTTACTGTGTTAATTCCAATTACCTGGCTCTTCTGGTCAAGCATCAAAATGACAAAATGTTCCCGGTCTGTATCCGCCAGATATTCTCTCAGCACTGTACTTGCTGCGGCAGAACTCCGCATACGATATTCACAACTAGGTAATTGCCCTTCCCGTACAAGGCTTATCCGATACACGGGAATGGTGGCTCGTTTTGTCGTAGTAATCTTTTCTTCAGGAAACAGGGTCATTTGTGTGCTGATTTCTTCGGCGTAGCCCATTGGCCAGTGCTCCCATCATTTGTGTGCTTTAGAGGAGAGATAGAGTAGAAAAAACCTACTCTATCTGTGCTTTTGGTTACTTCTTGTTACACCATTGACCATCATCGGTTTTATGAGACCACCACGATCCCTTCTTCCCGTGATTAAGTTTTATTGAGACATTATGTTTGCTACACCAGCCTTCAGCAGGGGTTGTAGACGCTGGCTCTTGCTCAGGGAAACGCGCCAATAACTTTTCCATCCTGGACAGCAACTGCTCTTCAGAAATGTCTCTAAGGGTGAGCTGAACCTTTCGCCCAGCAATTTCAATGTACACATTGGCTGACGCTGGCGCTTCGGTATGCGTCATAGGTGACACTGCTTGTTGTGACTGTGTAGGAAGCTCCACAGGGGTAACAGGTGCTGACCGCGTAGGAGCTTCTACAGGAGGTAGGACGGGCTCTTCTTGCTGCACTGCAGGCGTGTCAAGCGCTTGGAGTTGTTCTTGCGCCAGAGCCGTAGCGCGTTTGTAAATACCAAAAGCGATACGATGTTTACACCAGTTGTCAGGCGCTTTGTCAAAGTCGCGACAATCGCACGAACCGTCAACAAGATGATACGTGGTGCTACCGTTGCTCTGACTACCGACTCTCGCCTTATCGTCGTGAAGTAGTTCTATCTCGCCTTGAAGGACGATTTTACACGCGGCTTCTATACGTCCATTGACGGCTTCTGGCAGTTTTTGCTTCGCATGAACTGCGACTTGTTCAATCGCTTCTCTAAACGCTTTCCGAGCAGGATTGTCGCCGTTGTGATGTGTCCAGCTGTCGCTATTCCAATCGTAGGATGTTACAATCGTCATCGTTCAATTCCTCTTTACTCACCTTACGCGACTGGAACGAAAAAAGTGTAGAATCGCCCGTATGAAATCACAACCGATAGCAGATTTGTATTCCGACTACTTGCTGGCGTCGTTTGGGGCGACCACGGCTACCGGGCTGAGCGCACTGCTGG
>SXND01000040.1 GCA_005777235.1 Pseudomonadota bacterium | reverse complement strand
GACGATTCGGGAACGCCAGGCGCAGCAGCACATCGTCACAGTGATCGAACTCGTCAGCCCCACCAACAAATACGCCGGGCCGGGCCGGGTGTCCTACGTGGCCAAGCAGACCGAGGTGCGGCACAGTACGGCGCATCTGGTGGAGATCGATCTCCTGCGCAGTGGCCCGCATGTGCTGGCGGTTCCGGAAGCGCTGGCGCGCCAGCACGGCCCGTATGACTACCTGGTGTGCGTCAATCGGGCCATCGATTGGCGCGGCAGTTTCCAACTCTACCCGCGCCGTCTGCGCGACCGCCTGCCACGCCTCCGCCTGCCGCTGGCGGCGCCTGCTCCTGATGTGGTGCTCGATCTGCAGGCCGTGCTGGCGCGCACCTACGAGGCCAGCGCTTATGCCTACCGCCTGGACTACGCCGCCCCGTGTGTGCCCCCGCTGTCCGCCGAGGATCAGGGCTGGGCCGAGGCGCTGATCCGGCAGACCCCGGCGCCAGGAACATGAGTCTGCGCACCGGGACAGGGCCTGATGCCGGAGCGCGCCGGCATGGGTTGTCGTGTGGGCTCAGCCTGTGTCTCAGTGTTGCCTGGCGTGCGGAGAAAATCTCCAGCCCTAGAACAACGTCTGCCCCGAGATCGCCTAAGAGCATACTGCCGTAGGGACCGGTGAGACATTGCGCCAGATCGAGCCCCCGCACACCAGTCAAGGGTCGCTGCATGGCGCCTCTCCGCAGCGCCATAGCCAGGATAGTAGCCTGGCCGGCTGCGGCCCGATAGGCCATCACTGGGGAGGCATCAAGGCGTGTCGTTCTGGCAGGCGGACGCTGCGGCCCCGCAGTTGACAAGGCGGCAGCCGGGGAGCAAAGATAGGCGCCTTACTGCCCCACAGGCGCGCTAGACCACGGCGCAGGCTGTGCCCCAGCCCCAGGTGGGCGCGCATCACCCGCACATGGCCCCGATGGGGACGTGTCAGACCCAGGGAGGAATCGAGGCATGGGCGCCACGCAGACATTGGCCCAGTTTATCGTCGATACCCATTACGAGCAGTTCCCCGCCCCGGTTGTAACCGCGGCCAAAGTCGCCATCCTGGACGGCGTGGCCAATATGCTTGGGGGCTCGACCCAGGAAGTCGCCACGCTTATTGGCCAGTACACCAAGGCTCTCGGAGGCGCCCCGCATGCGACGGTGATCGGGTGGGGCCTGAAGACCAATGCCCCTGCCGCCGCCTTCGCTAATGGTGTCTTTGGCCACTGCCTGGACTACGAAATCCAGGGCTTCCCGCCCACCCACGGGACGTCGTCGTGCCTCCCAGCCGCCTTGGCCCTGGGCGAGGCCCAGCATGTCTCTGGCAAAACCATCATCGAAGCCTATGTCCTGGGCTGGGAAATCCAGGGCCGCCTACGGGCTGCCTCGGCGCCGGCGTCGAATCCGGCTTTCCACCCGCCGGGCCTGGTCGGCCCCCTCGGCGGGGCGGCTTCCAGCGCCAAAGTCTTGGGGCTCAATCCGCAGCAGACCCTGATGGCCCTGGGCATCGCCGCCTCGCGTACCGGTGGTCTGACGGCCAATACTGGCACCATGGTCAAGGCCACGCATCCCGGCAACGCGGCGCGCATGGGCGCCGAGGCCGCCCTCCTGGCCCAGATGGGCTATACCAGCAGTGCGGAGGCGCTGGAAGCCCCGACGGGATATGCCGCGGCGCTGTTTCGCGGCCAGTTCGATTGGGAGGTGCTCACCCAGGGGTTGGGGGCCTCCTACCGCCTGGTCGACCCTGGATTCGACATCAAGCGCTTTCCGGCCCAGGTGTACATGCAAAACCCCATCGAAGCTGTGTTGACACTCCGGCAGCGCTATCAGCTCACCCCCGCCATGGTCGACTACCTGACCATCTACCGGCAAGGGCGTGGTCACGCCGGACCGGCGCCGAAAAGCGGTCTGGACGGTAAGTTTAGCGTTGAGTACTGCGCCGCAGTGGCGCTGCTGGACGGGCGGGTGGTGATCGACAGTTTTACCGATGCGCGCCGGTTTGCGCCGGACATGGAGGCGATGTTGCGCAAGATCCGTGTGGAACCGGTTGAGCCAGCGCCCGGGGTCGTGCAGGTGACGGCGCACTTACACGACGGCAATACGGTGAGCGCCGAGTGTCACGGCTTCAAGGGCTCGGCGGCCAATCCGATGACTCGGGCGGAGCACCTGGAGAAAGTCTGGGACTGTGTTGGCCGCGTCCTTGCCACGCCCGAGGCCACCCAGATGATCGCGCTGCTGGAGGATTTCGAGCACGTCCCCGACGTGAGTGTCCTCATGCAGCTTATTGGCCAACCCACCACGACGCGCCACGAGGGGTGAGCCGCGTGCCGCACGGCATCGGGGGAGTAGCGCTTGACACGACGTTAGGGCTTGAGCAAGACCTTCACTGAGGCCGTCGGCTGCGCCTGGGTGGCAAAGGCTTCCGGCGCGGCGCTGAGTGGGTAGGTGTGCGATACGAGCGGCTTGCGGTCAATTTTGCCGCTGGCCACCAGCTCAATAGCACGGTTGTAATCGTCCTTGGTCCAGGTCCACGAGCCGTGCAGCGTGACGTGCTTGCGCACCACCTGGTTCAAATCCAGCTCCGGCTGCTGCTCGAACAAGGCCACGAGCACGAGGCGTCCGCCAGCGGGCTTAAGCATGTACAGCCCCTGGTTCGGTGAGCGCTGCGCCCCAGCGCAATCGAGCACCACATCGGCCTGCCCACCGCGCACGCCAAAGCGTTCGATGGCCTGCTCGCCGCCCGTGAGGGCAATCACCGCTTCGAGCGGATCGGTCTCGGTGAGATTGACCGTCGCATCGGCGCCAAAACGCTGCGCCAGCTCCAGGCGCCTCGTCGAAGCATCCACCACAATAACGCGGCACGCCACCATGGCCTTAAGCACCTGTACGCAGCCCAGACCAATGATCCCCGCCCCCAGGATGACCACCGTCTCCCCCGCCTGCGGCTGCGCCAGCCCAACGCCATGCAGGGACGTGGCCAGGGGTTCGAGCGTGGCACCTTCGTCAAAGCTGACGTGCTCCGGCAGCAGATACGGCCCGCGCTCGTTGATCGGCACCGCCACGTACTCGGCAAAGCCGCCCAGCCCCACGCCGGTGAGGCGGTCGCCAACGCGGAACTCGTGCACCCGCGCCCCCACCGCGACCACGTCGCCGCTCAGTTCGTGCCCCATGACGCGCCCGTTGGCCACCCGGCGCCCGAGGGCTTCGAACATGCCGAGGCGATACATGTGCAAATCCGAGCCACAAATGCCGCAGGCGCGCACGCGCACCAGGACTTCGTCCTCAGCCGGGCTCGGGGTGGGAATGTCTTCGACGCGAATATCGCGTGGGCCATGATACACAGCGGCTTGCATAGGGGGGCTCCTTTAGGCTGTCGGTTCGGCAAAGAGCTGTTGCACGGGCAACGTAAAGCCCGGCAGCACCGCGCCGCCGGATAGAATGTGGTCCAATGTCAGGACTTCGCACTGCTCCGGGGCCGTATACACTTCGACGTGTTGCAGGACCGGGTCAACGTACCACACCAGTCGCACGCCAGCGGTAAAGTATTCCTGCAGTTTGCGGGCCATTTCCCGTGCTGTATTGCCCTCGCTGAGCACCTCCACCACCAAGTCGGGCACCAGGTCGGGGATGGGTTGCCGAGGAATGCGCCGCTGTGGCAGGCGCTCCCAGGAGACAAAGGAGACATCAGGTATACGTACCAGACCGGGTGCGAGGCGCAGCATGCCGTCGGCGCCAGCGACAATGCCCAGGGCGTGCTGGGCCAAAAACGCTTGTAGAAACTGCGCCAGGCGTAGCGCCAGGATGGACTCGTACAATCCCACGGTTTTCTCCAGCAACACGCCATCGACCAGCTCAAACAGCCGATTCCCCCGTACTTCGAGGGCAATCACGTCGTCCTCGGTCGCCGTCCCTGGTGGCGGATCAGAACGGATACGCGCGGCGGGTATGGGGCCAAAGCGCTCCAGTAAATCAGCCAGCGTCACGCCTGCAGCGGTGAGGGCCATCGGTGGACTCCTTCTCTAAGGTCGGCATGAGACGACGGGCTAGCGGTCGCCCATGGCCGGTGCGGGAGCCTCACTATAGCATAGTCGTGTCAAGCGCGTCTGCGGACTGGAGACACGGACACGCGCTGCCTTGTCAGACCATGGTGAGGATGCTAGCATCACGCCCGACGGCAGTGTGTAAGGCAGGGTGTCGCAGCGCCGGGCGCTGCAGAGGAAGGACGGCGATGCCACTCATCTTTCCCGGTATGGACCCGTATCTCGAACATCCCCAACTATGGCCGGACGTGCACGCCAGATTGATCGTGTATCTAGGGGAGTATCTCAGTCCCTTGCTCCTGCCGCGCTACGTAGTGGCCCTTGAAACGCGCGTCTTCGTGGAAGGGCCCGATCTGGAGCATCTGATCGTGCCGGATGCCGCCATCCACCACACACGCCCAGAGCCCCCAGCAGGAGCT
>SXND01000267.1 GCA_005777235.1 Pseudomonadota bacterium | reverse complement strand
CTGCCGGGGTCGCTTACCGATTTCGTCGACATGGTGATTCCCGAGCTCCAGCGACGCGGCCTCTTCCGAACGGTGTACGAAGCCAGAACCTTGCGTGGGAATCTCGGCCTGCCGCGACCTGTCAGCCGTTTCCACACCTCACGTGCAATCGAGGCGGCACCATGAGCCGCGCGCAGGGCATCCTGGGCTACTGCCGACAGCGTGTCCGCGCTCAACCATAGCGCCTGCGCGATTCGGCAACACCATGTGCTCATCGTCCCGCGCCCGTCTTCTGTCGCTCATCCGAGCCGGGAAGCCCCGCAGCGCTCCAAGCGTATCGGACACCCCATCCACACGGTTGAGCGGACAAGCTACCCTCTGGCTGGCCCTTGCAGCATTGGCCAGAGCGTATGGGCCGTCTCGCCCATGATCCAACGGCGATCGTCGTCGGAGAGCCAGGGCAGGGCCGTCTGGCCGAGCTGCACCTGGCCGAGGTAGCCGCCGTCACGGGACGAGGGGAAGTTGGAGCCCCACATGACGCGCCGTGGCGTGAAGGCCTCAATGACACGCCTGAAGAGCTCCTGCTCGGGCGGGGTCAGGGTGAGGTACGGGCCAAGGCTGGTGCTGGAAATACGTAAATAGGCGTTGGGCAGCCTGGCTAGACCTTCCAGGGCGGTCGTCATGGCAGCCTTGTCCGCGGCGCCACTCCAGCCCGCGAAGTGGTCCGGGGCAAAGAGGACATTGGGGTGCCTGGCGCCTACGTGCCGCATCCGATCGACCTTCTCCGGCTGGCCGCCGCCGCCGAGGGAGATGGGGACGCCGAGGCTGGCAGCGCGCTGCCAGAGCGGGTCACAGCGGGGATCGTCGGGCTCGGCCTGACTCTGGAGGCGCACACCCTGCATACCGCGCTCGTTCACCCAATACGCCAGCTTGTCCGCGGCATCGGGCGCCGCCGGGTCCAGGATCCCCACGGCGACTGTACGCGGGGCATACTGCGCGGCACTGTCGCACTGGTAGGCGTTATCGAGGCCATAGGTGGCGTTGGGCTGCACTAAGGTGGCGCACGCCACGCCGGCCCTGTCCATCTCCGCGATCAAGTCCTCGACGTCGTTGCTGACCTCCGTGGACCATCCCCGGGCGCCGGGGTCGAGTGGGTGCTTGACTTTATCGCTGCTGACCACGTGGGTGTGGGTGTCAATAATCATGAGCGTCACTCCTCTACGGATTGCCTGGCGCGGCCAATGGCCGAGGCGCCAGGCATGCGCAGCCGCACGGACTGCGGCGACTGCTGGCGTCCCAGGCGTTGCCCTAGGCGTTCCCCTGCGTCAAAAGTTCTCGCAGTGTAGCGGCTCGCCTCGCCCTGGTCAATACACGTCCTCTCACCTGCCGCCGCTGAGGTGCGCGCTACCCGTCATGTGTTCCTGCGCACAGGCCAACCAGTCTGTCACACACATGGACGATGATCAACCGCCAGCCATGTAAAACGGAGGCAAACGCGAGGAGCGCTGCTGCGTGCAGCATGCCATCGATCACCATACAGGTGCGGTTTTACATATGTTCCTACCGATTACAATCGTCCACCCCATCAGCCAGCGCTCGGCAGCCTGCGACGTCATTCGTCTCTGCACAGAGGGCATTGTAATGATTACACAGGTTATGATTGGAACGGATGCTGAACACGTCGAGGGGGTCGTTGATTGTTCGGCCAAAGGTAATCTCCCGGGGACTAAACACGTGCTGGTACGCAATCTCACGTGGAGGAAATCCGTCGATGAGGGAGGTTGGCGGGACATCGGGCACCACATCATTGGTATTCACGACCCGCCAACTGGTCCGGATCAACGCGCGATAACGATCACGGAACGCCCGGTCGCCCACACGGGGGGCCCCATAGTTGTACAGTAGAGGTTCGAGCGTGGTGCGCTCGCGGAGTTCCAGGGTGGCCAGCACAGCGAGGGCACCCCCCAGGCTGTGCCCGACGACATAGAGGCGGGTATAGGTGCCCGTATTGATTAGATGCCGCACGGCGGTGATCATGGCCAGGCGGAAGTGTTGGTACACCGAGGTAAAGCCCTGGTGTGTCCTGCCGCTGTCCGCCACAAAGGCAAAATCTTCTTGCGTAAAGGTGACATCTCCAAGCCATTCGCTCATCGCTTTCGTCCCCCGAAAGACCACATAGATTGCATTATCTGCGGAAGCAATAAAGCCAATCGGGACGATCTCATCCCCAGCAAAAATATCCCCGGCAAAATGCACGGCGGTGACCAGTTGTGCTTCTAAGCGATAGGGCGCCGGCAGGACAAAGACGCGATCGTCACGGTAGTGGTCAAGCTGCTGGTAGGCCTGTAAATTGAGACGAGCCAGGGCCAGCGCCAGAGTCAGGTCAAAGGGGTCGGCATCAGTCCGGGGTGTAGGCGTATCCTCTGTGGTGCACGCGCTCATAACCAGAAGACAAAGTCCCAGGACACGCAACCGTCCCATGTGTCTCAACTGCTGCATAGATTCCTCGAGACGAGCGTGAGAGAAAACACGAGATCCTCGGTAGCGTGTACAATACCATGCGCCAAGGCGCCAGCACACCGGTCCTAGATGATCTCGTAGGGGAGAGCCAGTGGCATCTTACCGGAACAAGCCGCGACTCAACAGCGCCGGAACAACACACTGGACGCCGTCTTCCAAGGCTCCCGGGACATGTGTGGGGCCCATGGCAAAACCACATACCACCGGATGGCGTGGGAACGTCCTGAGGCTCGCACAATCTGCGTGTTATTACCATACGTTACTCGCATGGGATCTGTACAGATTCCGCACACCTGATGACCGGGGGATGAGACACAGGTCCAGCAGCGCTCCACCACGTCATCGGAGAGCGGTGCCCATAGGAGCGTACTTCAGGGTAAGAGCTGGTAAAACACGACATGCTTGTCCCCGTTACCTTGGGGAGAGTTGGCAAGATATGTACTGACAAACCAAAATGTTAGAGCTTAAGTTCGCGCCTATCGAGCGGTGTCCTTCAGATCAGGGGCGTCCCAGAGTCGAGGCCGAGGAGCACCCGCCCCACGGATTCATAGAAGAGGGGTAGCACGTTCATGTTCTGGGCGACGACGTGGACGTCGCGGAAGCAATGCGAGAGGGGACTGGCGTCGGCGATAGCGGTCGTGCCCCCGGCGTGGAACATCGAGTCGACCGCACGGACGGCGCTCTCGACTGCATGGATCCCCGCCAGCCGTAGCTGCGCCCGTTGCTGGACACTGACCGGCGCGTAGGCGGTGAGGGTCTGCCACACGTCAGTGACCAAGTGCGACCGATACGCCCGGGCAGACTCAAGGAGGGCCTCAGCCCGAGCCACCGCCTCCTGGACCTGGACACGCTCTCGGAGCAGGCCCGACATGCCGGTCGGGTACTTACAGGTGGCCAGGGTGATGAGACTGTCGATGGCGCGCCGCGCGATGCCGGTGGCGACGGCGCTGAGGTGGACCGCCGTGAAGACCGCCACTGGGAGCCGCGTGAGGAGATCGGGCCACGGAGAGAGCGCCGTGGGGACCTGAGCCAGACACGCCGGCACGAAGACATCGGTCACCTGCCAATCATGACTACCAGTGCCCCGTAACCCCGCGACGTGCCAGGTGTCGTCCACGGTGACGACGGCACGCGGGAGGAACGCCAGGAGCCGGGCCGGAGGGCCGAGCTCGTCCTGGACATGCCCCGCGCCGTCGCGCAGCTGACAGCCCGCCAGCATCCAATCAGCGTCCAGGCATCCACTACCCAGGCGAAAGCGGCCCGTGATGCGATAGCCCCCGTCTGTGGCGACTGCGGAGCCACTGCCCGCGAACCCGCCAGCAAACAGGACATCCGGGCCGCTGGCGTAGACCTGCATGGCTCCCTCGTGGGGAAGCCGTAGGGCACCGAGGGCGGCCCACGTGCTGGTGGCGAGGTTCCAGCCCGCCGCACTGTTGCCCTCGGCGACGGTCTCCAGCACCTCCAGGCACCCGTGCAAGTCCACGGGCGTGCCGTGCAACGCGGCAGGAACGAGCATCCGGTAGACCCCGGCCGCCCGCAAAGCCACCAGCACCTCCCCTGGGAGCCGACGGTCGCGATCGGTCGCTTCCGTAGCCGCTTGGAGCTGGGGGACACACGCGCGCACTGCAGCGCAGATCTGGGTCGACGTCTCACGACACGTGGCGCCCATGCGAAGTCTCCATGGTACGGGGGCGATCCGCGCGGGGTCTGGCGGGCCCGCCTCGCGGGCCACGCACATCATCGACGCCCCCGCGAGGAGGCGGTCCAGTGGGAGAGGGTCGGCGTGCCGCGTCGGCAGGCATGCCCACCTCCACCCTGACAGCAGACACCCAGGCGCATGAGGTCCCTCACGTCGAGGGACTCAGCGCCTAGGTAACAGGCGTGTATAGAAGTTTCACACGCTATCTTACCACAGTCCCGTCGGGAATGCCCCATGGGCTGCGAAGCCTCCCCCCGCCTCGTACAGCCCATGCAGCATCCGTTCGATGTCAAATGAGCGCGTGCAGATCATAATAGAGGCCCGGCCCTGCGAACCGTCTGGTGCCCTGCAGCGTTGGGGCCTGGGCTTCCCCCTGGCACCCGGCTTGTCACATGACACCCTCGCAGCTCGCTTGCATACGCAGGGGCTAGCGGGATGCCCATTATGACCGGTTCGGCGTTCTTGTGCTGTTCAGGCGGCCTGACCGTTTGGACTGTCTAAGATGGGGCCGTCGATCGTCACCGGTGCGTCATGGCGACGGAATCGCTCGATCGTGGGCTGCAACTCCGGCTTGATGTGATCCTCGTTGTAGCCATTGAAGACATGTCCGATCAACCCACGATCGAGATCGCTTGTGCCCATGAACCAATCGGCGACCGGAAATGTGAGATTGAAGTTGCGCGCCATCATGAGGCCCATGTTGTGGTGGGCAGTGTGATGCCGGCGGATCGTGTTGATGAACGGCACATTGCGCACGAACCAGTTGTCGTGCACATGGCAGCAGTAGTGGAAGGCTTCGTAGAGCAGATAATTGCCGATCATCGTGACCATGAGAACGTAACCGGCATTGGGATGGAGAATCGACCCGAGGAACCAGGCAAAGGGAGCGCCCAGTCCCATGAAGGTAAACAACGCGCGCCATGGAAAGAAAATGATCCGCCACTCGCGGGCGTTCTGCACCGTCATCTCGTTATCGCTGAAATATTGATGATGCTGCCGGGTGTGTCGATGGTAGATCGCGCGGAAGGCCCAGACGTCGACCAACCGGTGCATCACGTATTTGTGGATCCACCATTCGAACATGTTCGAGAAGAAGAGGATCGGAAGAACCAGGAGCCACTCCCAGGACGCATGAACCATGCGGCTCACGCACCATGCGATGGCTGACAACCCCACCACATAGATGCCGCCGAGATGCACCTGGCCCCGGTAGCCCTTACGGACCCGAGCCATGTACTCGGCGCGAAAATTTTTCTGACGCTCACTCATGTTGTGACGTTCAACCAGACTGGTCATCGCGTGTCTCCTTGCAACCTGCCGTTAGAACCTGCTACGAAATGAGAGAAAACATCCCCCTCATACTCACCTACTTAAGGAACTGTTAAATCTATCATTCAATATTCTCTCAGTGAGGCTTGCATTTTTCCACCAAGCTCAAGAATTTCTCGTATTCCTTTTCATCCACGGTATAGTTGTGATCGTCATCCGGAAAGGTGCCAGGCTTCACCTCGCTCACCTACTGTTTCAACCCGCTTACCGCCACGTGTATAGGAATTTTACACACTATGTTGCCACAGTCCCGTCGGGGATGCACCCCCTGGGCTGCGGAGCATCTCCCTAGCCGGGCACGGCCAGGACGGGGGGGTGGGAGACGGGCCGCCGGACCGGCGGGGGGTGGGCTCCTGGTAGCGCGCGGGGACACTGGCAGGTGTGCCGCGCACGGGGGGGCGGATGTCCTGCAAGGGGTCGCCTTCACCCACGCCCACGCCCACACTTTACCCGTGCCTATGCGCTGTGAAAATTACCAATAACGATTTCAGTGGGAGCCATCTTCTGCCGACAAGATTGATAGCATCGCAACGTGTTCTGTGTCGTTGGGTTATAGGAGGTGTCATCTGCAAGAAAAGAAAAATTTGGTCTCATTACTGGATGAACTCCGTGAGCTCTGTGCTACTCAATGTAGTGGTACTTCCTTGATTCTCGCCGCAGGGAACAATATCGCCCAATTTGTGCTCGACAAAGGGGAGATTGTCGCGCTGGCCTACAACAGCAAGCGTGGTGCTGACGCCCTTCCGCTCATCCGTCAGATCACCATGGGCTCTACACGTTTTGTACAGAACGCCTTGCTCTCTGGCACCACACCGCTCGTGCCAACGGCAGTGCTTTTAAACGCTCTGGGTAAAAGCGCCACGGCTCCAGCCCGCCCGCCGACATCGTCTGGCATGCAGGGAGTCCGCATAGATCGCACACATGAGGTACGGGCAGGGCCTAGTGTACAAGTTGTCCAGTCCTCACAAGCAGGGCAGGAAGCGGTAACAGCCCCTGTAGGTGGGCGTGTGGCAGTCTGCCAGCTCATGTCGGAAGTCATGAACAGCCTGATTGAGAGGTTTGGGGACCACGGCTTTGGACGTGACAATCTTGTAAAAGTGCTGGGGCATCGCCTGCGGCGGCTCCAGACACAATATCCGTTTCTCGCACAGGTAGGCCTGATGACCAGCAAGATTGACTTTACACCCCTGGTTGCCTCCTCGGCACCCGTGGAGAGCCTGGCACAGGCCTGGAGCACATTAATACAGGAGGTGTATCAGAGTGGTCTGGATAATATAGGGCTTAAAAAAACACAGGAGTACTATCAGCAAGTGTCTGCCACCTATAGTGCACGCGCTCAGGAGATCTGGGCTCAGGTAGGAGTGACCAATCCATTACCACAAATCTAAGGCTCGCTATGGAGGTGAACAAGAAAGGGAGGCTGTATGCAAACGCAAGTCAAGGCACCGCAGGTCAACGAGATCCACAAGGCAGGCAAGGTACGTCGCATGATTCCTGGGATGCTGCTGGCAGGGGGCTTGGGCTACCTGGCCATCTGTCTGGCAGATTTCAGTCCGTATCTAGATGCCCTCGTCGTCGGCCTGGTGCTGGGCATGTTATTCCGCCTGTGCTTTGGGAACCGCGAAGCCTGCAATCCAGGCTTTGTCCTGACAGGAACACTCTTGATGCAGATTGGCTTGATTCTCTACGGCGTTAATCTCAATTTCACCCGGCTTTTTCATATGGGGTGGCAAGTGCCTCTTCTCATCGTGGCCCTACAGGGCGTCGTCATCTCTGTCAGCTTGGTGGTGGCGCGGAAGCTCCGCATGGATGAAAAGACTGGAGAAGGATGCTGAGCCATACCAGCGTTACTAGCCTTGCAGCCCACCGATCATGCGACATCGCCTCACATCCTATGCTGTGACCTGTACCGGATGACGGACTACTGCCCAGAAAGCATAACCGAGCTCATTCCATGGCACAGTCTTAGGCTGGATCTGGCCTCGCTCGTCTCTGGCGCGGGTCATGAGTGTATACGTTCCCGGCTGGGCCTCCCAGACAAAATCCCAGCGCACCCCAGCTCGGGCCAGATTGGGTGTGCGGAGCGTGGCAAGGTGCCAGCGTTTGCCGGTATCCAGGCTATACTCTACGGTGACAATTTTCCCGTAGGGTGACCAGGCATATCCACGTATGAGGTGGGAACCAGCCGGTAGCATCGCCGGCCAGGGGAGGGCAATCGCGCTCTTCGGGGTCTGCAGCGTAAGCGCCGGGCCTTTAGCGGGTGGTTTCTCCAGAAAATCAGGCCCGACCATTACATAGTCCGTAGTGTTCTTTTGCACCGCCAATGCCTGTTCTGACACGTGAATTTTCCCTACCCATTTAATACTGGCGATACCGATCCATCCTGGCACTAGTATCCGCGCCGGAAAGCCATGATCAGGCGAGAGCGTGTCCCCATTCATCGCATACACGAGCAGCGTGTCGTCTTCGAGTGCTTTGGCGATTGGCATGGGGCGCTCAATATGACGCGCATCCAAGCCGGTTGGCATGACGTCCACAGCGGTGCGTTTGAGGCCAGCGCGTTGCAGGATTTCCTTGAGGGGTACGCCTGTCCATTCAGCAATACCAAAAGCCCCGAGGCGCCACGGGGTGCCTTTCGCGGGTTTGTCCAGCACTTCTTGGAAGAAGGTGCGACCATTCCCGGCGCATTCGAGATAGCGTGTTACGGAGAGTGAAGGCAGGCGCAAGAGTTCGTCGTATGACAGTTCCAAGGAGCGTTTCACGCCAGAGCCTTCCACCTTCAAACGCCAAGTTTTGAGGTCAATCGTTGGTGAGGGGTCGTGGTTGCGGATAAAGAACAGCGACGTAGGAGTCAGATAACCGCGGCCATACATCTGTTCCCAGCGCATTTCCTGGTTCAAGCCGTGACTGATAAACCATTCTGCTGGCGTCTCTTTGACGTGCGGTCGTGGTGGTGCCGCTTGCGGTGTCTGGGGCTGTACCTGGGGCTGTGCCACACCGGTGGCCAGCAGTGTGACGCTGCTGGCTCCTGCGATACTTTGTAAAAATAGACGCCGGGACACGCGCGTGCTGGGAGCCGGTGTGTTCATCTGTTCTGTCTCGTGTGGTTTTGACATCGCAAGTTCCTCTTTGGTGATCGGCAAAAAATCGTAACAACTTTCGGCCTCGATCATGGGATCAGCCACCTGGCTTCAATACGCCCCGAGAAAAATGAGCGACTCACCCCCAGCAAAGGTTGCAACGAGTTGGCGCCCTCGACATCATGAGTCATGATCATTACAAGGCGAGGGATTGCCAAAGGAGGTCGTTGTGGGCACCAGAATCCAAGCCAAGTCACAAAGCAACCCTGAGCGCCAGCCGCACTGGGACCGTTTCGAGCGAGCTGACCTGTGTGCGGGGTATCTGCTTAAGGCGAGACAATGGGGTGTCGGTCAGGTACGCTGAGGAACTGTATTCGGCCACGAGTGCAGTCACCCTCCCGAGAACCGACCGCCATGAGATTGTGGGCTAAAAGTCGTCTGATTTTCAACGCTTTTTGTGACAACGCCACGTAGAGCATCCGGCAAGTTGCCCAGCACATCGGGCTCTCCAAGAGGAGCGTGCATCGTCTCACACAGGCGGGGGTGTTACTCGTCGGTGCGCCTGGGACGGGCAAGACCCTCCTGGCCAAGGCGGTGGCGGGAGAAGCCACGGTGCCCTTCTTCAGCTTGAGCGGCACCGGCTTTGTCGAGATGTTCGTGGGGGTCGGGGCGGCGTGCGTGCACGATCTTTTCGAACAGGCCCAGGCCAAGGCACCCAGCATTCTCTTCATTGACGAGTTGAATGCGCTGGGGAAAGCGTGCGGCATCAGCTCGATGATGGGGGAGCACGATGAGCGCGAACAGACCCTGGAACCTGGTACTCTCCACATGTATAGGAATTTTACACGCTATGTTGCGACAGTCTCGTCGGGCATCCCCCCAGCCGGTCCGGCGGCCCGCCCCCCCGTTCTGGCCGTGCCCGGCTTGGGGGTGGGCTCCTTTGAGTGGGAGGTTTTTTAAGGTATTGATCCTGCATACGCGTTGCCTCCAGCCGCCTCCGGTGTTGTCCCGCGCCCCCTCACGCCGCCTCCGGCAGGAGCATCCCCGGTGCACAGGGCTTCTCCTCCCACACGGGCACGGCGGGCCACGGTTCTGGCACAAAGCACCCGCAGGCCAGGGGTCGTGGCGCCGCAGCGCTACCAACCGCCGCACCCACCCCTGGCGCAACACGCTCACTAGCCGTAGGCGGGGCGCCCGCCGCGTCCGCGGCTGCGGCGGGCACAACGCATTCTCGTCGAGCACCGTGCTGGCGGGAAGCGCCGCCTCTGCGGCTCCGCCCACCCTGAGCAGCCACAACGTCGCGACCGCGACCCGCCCGCCCCAGCACCAAACGCGCGGGCTGGATGGCTTCTCCGTGTACGGTGCCATGGCCAGCCCGCGCGTTTGGTGCTCTTCAACCCTTGTTCGATCCAGGCCCGCAGGCCATACCAGCCTGCTGCGCTGGCCTCCGGCGGCCGAGTGGGCAGGATCAGCCACGGATCGTTGTCGCCTCCTCCCAGCACGCCCGCACGGGGCCCGAGACTTGGGGCCGTGTGCAGGCCAGACCCACGCCGCGCCCACGCGTCCCGGGTCGTGGGACGCAGGGCCGCCAGGGCCGCCAACCCGGCGCCCCGGCGGGCCGAACGCTCCCACCCGTGTTGCTGCGCACCAACGGAGGCCACCCCAGGTGCGTGCTGCGCCGCAACAACCAGGGTGCAGACACGCCGCGATCGACTCACACGAGCACCATCCAGCCCTGGGGGCTCGCTGGGCGCCGCTGCCGTCACAGCCGTAGCGTAGCCCCCGCGCCGCCAGGCGTGTATGGCGCAGGCGCTATCCAGGGATGCGCCGTGACGCGCCTGGCTCGATCCCGCTGCCCCTGTGACACGGGTTGAATGCCATGGGGTTCCCTGCTATGCTGGCTGATGTGACGATGCTGTCCCTTGAACCATGGAGCCTGGCATGCAACGCGACCGATACCGTCTCACGTCCACCGAGCACCCCGCGGGGCCGACGCACCTGCCTGCAGGCCGCCGGACCCGATGCGGCCCCAGACGTCAGGCAGGGCGCCGGCTGCTTGCCAGCTGGTTTGTGCTCTGGGGGCTCCTGCTGCCCCTCGCCGCGCAGGAGCCCTCGCGCGAGCCCACGGGAGAAGTACGCTTTGCCATGCACATTACGCTGGCGCCTACCTGGTTTGACCCGGGCGAGGCGCTGTCCTCGAACACGCCCTATCTCATGCTCTATCTGGTACACGATGCCCTGGTCAAGCCCATGCCAGGCCAGCGCATGGCGCCCTGCCTGGCGGAGAGCTGGACCGAGAGCCCTGACGGGTTGGTCTACGAGTTCAAGCTCCGCCAGGGCCTGACCTTCCACAACGGTGACCCCTTCACCGCTGACGATGTGGCGTTTTCCTTCCAGCGCTATCACGGCGGCACGGCCAAGGAGCTACACGACAAGGTCAAGAGTGTGGACATCCTCGATCCGTACCGCATCCGCTTTACCCTCACAGCACCCTGGCCCGATTTCATGACCTTTTACGGCACGATTGCCTCGGGAGCCGGGTGGATCGTCCCGAAGCGCTATCTGGAAAAGGTCGGCGTCGATGCGTTTAGACAGCAGCCGGTCGGCCTCGGGCCGTACAAGATCGTCAGCCACAAACCGGGTGTCGAGATTATCGCCGAAGCCCATACAGCCTACTGGCGTAAGGTCCCGGAGGTGAAGCGTCTGGTGTTCACCTCGGTGCCGGATGAGACGACGCGCCTGGCCATGCTCAAACGCGGCGAAGCGGATATTACCTATGCCCTGCAGGGCCAGGTGGCCGAAGAGGCGCGGCAGACCCCAACGTTGCGGATTCAGCCGGTAATGCTCGGCGCCATCTGGTGGCTCGACTTCCCCGAGCAATGGGACCCCAAGTCGCCCTGGCACGATCATCGCGTGCGCCAGGCGGCCAGTCTGGCGATTGACCGGCAAGCCCTGAACGAGGCCGAGATGCTGGGGCAGTCACGTCTAAGCGGCGCAGTCGTGCCGCCGGAGTACGAGTTTTCGCTGGAGTTGCCCACGCCAGAGTACAACCCGGAGCGCGCCAAGCAACTCCTCAAGGAGGCTGGCTATCCGCAGGGGTTTGACGCCGGGGAGCTGACGCCTATCGCGCCGTATTTTTCCCTGGCGGAATCGGTGATCAATTACTTACAGGCCGTCGGCATCAAAGCGCGGCTGCGCACCATGGAACGGGCGACGTTTTTCAGCATGCGCCGCGAGCGCACCCTCAAGGGGCTCATCCTGGATGGCCCAGGGGTGGCGGGGAATGCCTCGACCTGGCTCGATGGCTTTGCGATGAGCTGGGGTTCACGCTCGTCGGGTGGGTATCCGGACCTAGAAGCGCTGTTCAAACAACAGTCGCAAGAACTGGACCGGGGCAAGCGCGAAGCCCTGCTGCACCAACTGCAGCGCGGTATTGCCGAGCGGGTCATGGTGGCACCGTTCTTCCAATTTGCCTGGATGGTGGGGGTGAATCGCCGTGTGGTGGAACCGTCGCTGGGGCGGATCCTGACGTATCCCTATACGGCGCCGTATGAAGACATCCGCCTGGCCCAATAGGCTGACGAGGCTCTGCTATGCCTGACACGATCTTGGCAACGCTCGTAAGCCTGATTGCCACGTTGAATGCCCTGCATACCGTCGATCATGTGGTGCGCGGCGATCTACACTGGCCTCTCGACGGGCCGTCAGTCGCTTTTGTGCTCATTACGGTGGCCACGTATGGCGTGTTGGGCTTCGGCCTGGTCTGGTATCGGGCGCGTCGGGTCGGCCCACGGTTCTGGACTATCGTCGGGGGAGTCGGCGTGGCCTTCGGTTGGCTGGCCCACTTTAGCCCCTGGACCGATCAGCCCCCGGCGATGATCGTGGCCGCCTATACGTCGCGCCTGGCTGGCGGGTTGGCGCTCGCGTGTCTCCTGGCGCTCATGCTGCTTGTGCTCAGCGTCACGGTGTATGCGGGCGGGTTGTGGCGTGCCACGTCGCACGCTGGTTTGCAGAGCAAGATGGAGTGAAAACGATGAAGATGCAATGGATTGAGTGGGTTAGTCTTGGCCTGCAGCTGGCGGTGCTGGCCGGGTCGGCGCTGGCGCAGCCCGCCGCGCGACCCTCTGACGCGGAGATACTACGCCAACAAGGCGCTGCGGCCTTGGCCGCGGCGCACGGCGAGAGACCGCGCTATGGGGGCAAATTCATTAGCGCCGGGGTTGAGGCCACGCCGCTGTTTGATATGCACCAAACGTCCTTCGGGGGGGTCTACGCGGCCACGGCACCAGCCTACAATTGCCTGGTGCGCACCAGCCCCTACGATCCCATGGCGCTGGAGGTGGTCCCGGAGCTGGCGCAGTCGTGGGACATCAGCCCGGATGGCCAAACGATCACCTTTCACCTGCACCAGGGGGTGAAGTGGCATGACGGCATGCCGTTTTCCTCGGCGGATGTGCTCTACACTATTGAGCGCATTATGCACCCGCCGCCGAACATGGTCAGCCCGCGTGGCCCGGTGTTCAACGCCTTGATCGCGCGCGCCGAAGCGCCGGACGCGCACACGGTGGTGGTGCACGGCAAGGGACCATCGGCCCTGTTGCTGTCCCTGTTTGCCAACGGCTGGAATGTCATCATCCCCAAGCACATTGTCGAAAAAGATCCGATCAATGCCCTGAAAAGCCAGGTCATCGGCACCGGCCCGTTCCGCCTCAAGGAACCGCCGACCAGTGCCCTGTGGCAGTATGAGCGCAACCCGGAGTATTTTCTCAAAGGGCTGCCCTACCTCGATGCCCTGGAGATTCACTTGATCACTGACCCGCAGGCCCTGGCCACGGCGCTGCTGAGCAAGCGCGTCTTCTGGACCAATAGCTACGCCACGTCCACGCTGGACCGCGATCTGGCCCAGGCGGTGGTGCAGCAAAACACGAACCTGGTGTTGGCCAAGACCCCATCGCTGGCCCTCGCCTACTTGAGCATGCACACCGGCAAAGCGCCGTTCGATGACCTGCGCGTGCGTCAGGCCTTCAGCGAAGCCCTGCGCCGGGAATCCCTGGCCGAGTTCGGCAAGCAGACCGGCATGGTGGGCACGGGGACGTACCCCGCTGGTCCCTGGGCCATGCCCCCAGCCAAGCGGGCGCAACTCATCGGTTACGGGGAAGATATGACCAAGCGCCTGGCACACGCGAAGGCGCTCCTCACGGCTTACGAACAGGACAAAGGCCAGGTGGACTGGAGTAAAATCAAACTCCAGTGCGCCACCAACCTGCCGGTGACGTGTGAAAATGCCCAGGTCGTCCAGCAGTTACTGAAGAAAGCCGGTGTCAACATCACCCTGGATCCGATGCTCCTGGCCCAACAGCGTGGCAACGAGGTGTCCGGGGACTATCTCCTCTCCACCCTACTGGCCGGCTTTGACTTTGATGACCCGATCGATGTCTTTGGCCAACTCTATGTCAGCAAGGGCGGACGGTGGTATCAACGCAGTGCTCTGCCCGAACTCGATCAACTCTTCGAACAGCAAAAATTTCTCCGCGATCCCGAGGCACGCCGGCAGGTCGTCCAGGCCATGGATACCTTGGCGATGAACGACGCGGCGTTTCTCATCTTGCAGTGGGTAGACGCGTTCCACGTGCGCCAGCAGTTCGTCAAAGGCTGGCTGGCCACCCCCAACGCCCGCAGTACTAACGCCCGGATGGATTACGTGTGGATGGATCTCCCAGAATTACCACACGAACGCAAGTGACTCCTCTCCGGCATGCATGTCGGAGCTTCTCGGGGCAAGCCCCAGAGACACTAGCCCATGTCTCAAAATGTGAAGCGCGGCGTTGTGATCTCGAGCCATGGACAACTGGCAGGCCGGGCATTGATGCAGACGTTGGCTGAGCGTTTTGGGCACACGGTTGCCACACCTGGAGCAGTCTTCCGGTCTCCTGGACTGGGCGGCGGCGGTGCGCCGTAGCTGCCGCCTTGGACCTCCTCGACCCCGTAATCACCGCGATGATCCACGATGCGCAGACCGTAGGCGAACCACAGCGGTCGCGGACCCTCCGTAACCTGGACACCGTGGCCCTGCAACTCTGGGATGCCATCCAGGTGCTCTTGGAGGCGCAGATGACGATACCGCCGTCCACCGCGAGACCTTGCCTTGCCTGATCGTCGAGGAATCGCGAACAAGTGTCCGTCGACAGCGATGTGCTACAAGATGCACCTGGAAGCGGTGGGGGCGATCAGCCAAATTCCGACCGCGTACCCAAGGCAACGCTATATCGAGCCGCTCCTGCGCGGCGAGGTGTTTGCCGCCGCACCGGGTGGTGAGCCGCATGGCCAGACCGGTGAAGACTGGACCCCCGTCCGCCAAAAGGTCACCACACTGCCGCGCGTGGCAGCAGGCCTCCAGATCGATCACGTGCGCAAATCGTACGTGACCTCGGCGGGACACGCCACGCACTATGTCATGTTCTGTCGTGTCGAAGGCGGCAGAACAGAAGGCCCGCCGGAACTCTTGATGTTCAAGCACGACGAGGTAGAGTGGGAGACCATTGGCGCGTGGAACGGCTTGGGCATGCGTGGCAATAGCAGCGCCCCGATGCTCTTCAACGGTGTGGTGCCGGAAGCAAACCTGGTTGGCATCGAGCTTGTGGATCAAAGCGTCCCCGTGATGGCCAAATACATGGCGCCCTGTCAAATTCTCACCTACGGAGCCGCTGACCTCGGTATCGCGTCAGGGGCGTTCGAGATCGCGTGCGCGGAAGGCGACAAGCGCTTCCCGAGTGGTGGGCACCGGTTAGACAACCCGATCAATCAGCGCCGCATGGCGGAGATGAGCACGCAAAGAGAAGCGGCGAGGGCTCTATTGCACGCAGTGGCGGCCATGGCGGACGCGGGACGAGCCACCTCAGTCCTCCCTCCCTTGCAGGCCAAAGTCTTCTGTGCCGAGGTCGGCGTGCGCGTCACGACGGATCTGATCAGCATGTTCGGAGGAACGGCTTTCGCGGGTCGCCTCCCGTTCGAGAGGTACTTTCGCGACTCTCGGGCTGGTCTGGTGATGGGACAGGCAAACGACGTGGCATACGAAACTATCGGCACGTTGCTGTTTCCAGAGCACTGGTCTGAGAGGCTGTCCGGAAACTAATGGCTAATAAATCAACCTCTTAGAAATCTCTAAAAGCGCAGCAAGCGGCTCATTATCCAGCAAGTGCGTTTTGAGCCTTGCCGGGCATGTAGCATAAGCCCTTCTCTTCTCAAGGTTTTATTTCCAGGCAGCCTCTGAGATGCTTGCGGCGTAAGACCTCGCGCCTCTGGTCGAGCAACCGATGTGGCGACTCTATGTGACCTCCCAGCGAGGCGTGCTGTATAGGTGTACATGTGAGCCGCTAATCGACGATCCCGCGCCACGGCGTTTTCCGCAGCGATACCGTGTGCTTGATGACGTGGGAGCATCTCGTACACGCGACACCGATGCTCGACGACTGTGAGGAGGAAAAGTCGTTTCTAGATGATGCTTGACGACGAGATGTCAGAAAAGTCACCGTGCGGCAGTGCTCGACGACATAGCGTCGGAATATTAGACAATAAGTGATGCTTGACGACAGGCAGTCATCTGGCACGCTCTCCACGCCTACCTGACTCCTACCTGTCGTAAAATTCGTGTCAGAGCGATACTTGACGACATTCTGTCGCAAAGCGCGGACGATAGAAGGTACTTGATGACATTGTCCGGCCGAGCGGCAGCGTGACACGCCGCCATTGGTGTCGTCTAGTCTGGAAAATCCTGGGGCTTGACATTTTTATGTTGTCTGGTGCATTATAGAAAGGCACTTGATGACTCTCTCGTAGAAAGCCAGGCTATTGGCGTGTGCTTGACGACTGGGAGATGTCGGGTATTGAGATTAGAGGTGCTTGGCGTCTCCCAGTCGTAAAATCCTGCTGCGGGAGGTGCCGGATGATGCGGAGTCGTCGAATACAGAGTTCGGCCCTGCGGGCGGGAGGGAATCTCCCCACGACCAGGAGACCCACGCACCACCGCACCACCGCGCCTGTCCCACACCGAGGAGCCCCAAGCAAGGACATCGAAGACCGGGACATGCAAGAG
>SXND01000266.1 GCA_005777235.1 Pseudomonadota bacterium | reverse complement strand
ATGGACAGAGCCACCCTCAACCTGACATCATCCATGGGCGCAATCTTCCCATGAGGGTCGTATTGTGGCCTGCATGTTTACGAAAAGCCAGAGGGGATGCCGGCGTGGTTACTGGGATTTATCGACCTCCGGGAATTGCTGTATCCCTTGCTTCCCTGATAGGCCAGGAACACAGACTCCATGCCCTTTGATATACATGTACCTTTCCATTTGCTGATATATTGTAAGGCAACATGCAGTACTGCACTGCTCTTCGCCACAGGGATACCTTGTTGTATCCTTTTGATACGTAAGGCTCTTTTAACTTCTCTCACATCTTTCGATTCATGAATGATTTCCTCTAAGCTGGTCATGTTCACCTCCTTGGCGTAGAGGTGTATTATACACATCTCATTGAGGAGATCTATATGACAGCGGCAAGTTCATCCGCAACAACACTGCGGACCTCATCCACCTGCACGACACGGACACCTATCACGCCGACAAAACCATCCTGAATACTCTGCGGCTGTTCGATGCCTGGCAGCCCGTGGTCAACCGGCTGCCACGGCCCCGTTCCACACGGCAGCAGCGCGACTGGCTGCTGAATCGGCTGCTCGAACCAGGCACGCCGAGCGTCTACGCCATTCCCGAGGCGGAACGCCGTAAGCACGCGCCACAGTGGGAGGCATTGCTGCGCACGCTGCAGCGTGCGCCCCTGGCCTCTCTCACGTCGGCGGGCACCTTGCGGGACAGCAACAAGGTGCTGGAGATGCGCTATGGCACCGAGACGTTCCCCTTCACCGACCCGCGGCGCGCGACCTGTTACATTGCCTCCATGGCCTCGGGCAGCGCGGTGCGCAGTGATAACCCGTTTCAGCATGTCCGTGAACCGGTGCGTGGCACCATGGCCGTTGAGATGGAAGGCGCGGCGTTTTATCGCACCGTGGCGGATTTTCCTGACGTCCGCCCGTTGCTCGTCAAAGGCGTGTGCGATTACGCCGACATGGAGAAAGATGATACCTATCATCGCTATGCGGCCCAGGTGTCCGCCACGTATGTCTGGTGCTTCCTCCAGGCGCATGTCACCGCGGCCCAGATGCCCCGCTTGCATACCACGCCCGCCAGGAGGCGAAGCCGTAGGTCGTCCTCCGCAGGGTCGGCAAGCCCGCCGCCGCGCGGTCCCAGTCCTGAAGCGCTGACCGCCCTGGAAACGCACTACCGCCAGACGCTCATTGACCAGTTCGAACACCTGACCTTCAAGGGCCTGTCGCCCTCGGGCACGCCAATTGTGTTGCCGCTGGAGCAGATATATGTAGAGCTGAAAGCCGTGGCCGATGTGCCAGATGCAGCGGATGCGTACAGCGCCGAGGAACGCCGCCAGTTTTTGGAAGCGCAGGGGCGCGGGCCACAGGCCCAGGAGGACATGGCCGTGCAACTGGATGCCCTGCGGGTGGAGCGCTGGAACCGCCAGGCGCGGCAGGAGTTGTCGCAACTACAGCGACGCTCGATCCATGACACGCTGATGGATGCCACACAGCGCGGCGTGGTCATCCTCGGCGATCCCGGCTCTGGCAAGACCACCCTGTTGCACTACCAGGCGCTGCGTGCGGCGCGTGGACCCTCCAGCCCTGGGGCCACGCCAGCGCTCCTGCCGATCTTTGTACCGCTGGCGGCCTATGATGACTCTCTGCGTCAGACGCCCACCCGACGCCCGCTGGAGGAGTTTCTGCCGGCGTACTACGAGCAGTGGCGCACCATGCCCGGGCTAGCGCCGCTGTTCGAGAAGGCCCTGGAAGCCGGTCGGGCTCTGGTGTTGCTCGATGGCCTGGACGAAGTGCCGGACACGGCCACGCGCCAGTTTGTCGCTGAGCAGGCCGGGGCATTCATCCAGCATTGGGCCGCACGTGGCAATCGCTTTGCCGTCACCAGCCGCATTGTCGGCTACCGCGAGGCCCGTTTGCCGGGCGACTTGCCGCACGTCACCGTGCTGGATTTTGGGCGCGCCGAAATGGAAGTCTTTGCTGGTCAGTGGTGCCAGGCTTATGAAACCTGGGTGGCGGGGCGTCCAACCCCCACTGCCTTGCAGCAGGCCGAGCACGAGGCGCAGGCCCTGCTGCGTGAGGTGCAGAGCAATCCTAGCGTCGAACGGCTGGCCGCCAGTCCGCTGCTGCTGACCATGTTGGCGCTGCTGCGGCGTCAGGTCGGCAAGCTGCCGGAGCGGCGCATTGCTTTGTATGAACGTTATGTCAGCACCTTGATTGATAACTGGGAACTGGTACGCAGCGCCGGGGCCCGACAGCAGGCGCCAACGCGGTTTGATCTGTATACGGCGCAGTACTATCTCATTGAGCTAGCTCTGTGGTTGCAGCAGCACAAACCAAGCGGCACGGCCCGGCGCCAGGAACTGCAGGACGTGCTGGAGCGCATCTGCCTGCGCTTTGAGGGGCACGGCCCTGCCTCCCTCGTCCCCAAGCAGCGGGCGCAGGCGCAACGCATGGCGGCGCAGTTCTTACAAGACATGCGGCATTTTGCTGGACTGCTGGCCGAGCGTGGCCGGGACGCCTTTGGCTTCTTGCATCTGACGTTTCAGGAGTATTTTTGCGGTCGGGCTCTGGCCCGGCTCACCCCCGAGGCGCGCTGGCAGGCCATGCAGGCGCACTTGCACCTGCCGCGCTGGCGTGAGCCCATCCTACTCTGCGCCGGGCAGCTCGGCGTCATGGAACAGCGCCGCGATCAGGCCGATGCGCTGGTGCAGCGCATCCTCAGCGCCGACAGCCCGCATGAGGACCTCTTGCACCGTGATCTCTTTCTAGCGGTGGCCCTGGCCACGGACGACGTCGGGCTGTCCCCCGCAGTGCTGGATGCCATGACCGCCCGGCTGGCACCGCTGAGAGCTAGCCATGTCCCCACCATCCGCGATACGGCCCTGGCTGGATTGGCGCATCTGGCCCAGTTAGGGCATGGCGTGGCCTTGGACATTTTGCTCACAACCTTGCAGGACACCAGGCTTCAATACCATGTCATGCGGAATGCCCAGGCCATGCTTGGTGCGGAGCCATGTCGCCTGCTGCGCCAGGCCGTGGTGGCCAAACTCGACGACCCCGACACTGACGTGCGCCGGGCAGCGCTTGGGGCGCTGGCGGGGCTGGTGGGCAGTGAGGCGGCGCTCGCAGCGCGTTTCCTCTCGTGGTTGGGGACAGTCAGCGAACTCGTCCATGGTCGGCTGAGCGCACCCGGCGTCTCTTGGCCGAAGCGTTTGCCCCCTTACTGGTGCGTGACGAGGCCTTGCTGAGCCAGGTGGCTGCCATGCTCCGCGCCCCGGCCTGGCCAGTGCGCCAGGGGGCGGCGTGGGCGCTGATTGCCATGCCGGGCGGCCCGCCGGCCCACCTGTTGCCCACCCTATATGGCCTCCTAGAAGACCGGCGGGGTGAGGAAGGCTGGCCGGCACGTCTGGCAGTGTGCGCCTTGTTACTCAATGACCGCGATGCGGCGTTAAGTCAACGCGCCGTGGCCGTGGCGGTCGAGGCGTTGGATTACGCCACCCAGCCGTGGTATCACCTCCCGGACACGGGGCCACTCGTGCGGCAACAGGCAGCCCAAGTGCTCGGGCAGTTGGAGCCCCTGTACCGTAACGAGGTGATTTTTGCCCGCCTCACCTGCGTGCTGCACGAAGACAGCGATCCTAAGGTGCGCGATGCGGCCTATGGGGCGCTCCTGCGGCTGGCGGCAGCACCGGAGGAGCGGGCATAGGGAGTCCCAGCGCACCGCGTTAGCGCCGCGGCTCCGCTCCCAGCGTCGCGGCGGCGTGCTGCTGCATGTGCTGGTAGCGCTGCAGCACCTCCTCCTCCGTCAAGCTGCGATCCGTGGCCTGGAAGGTCAGGGCATAGGCCAGGCTCTTCTTGCCGGCCGGAATTTGCTCCCCCTGATACAAGTCAAACAATTCCACCTGGCGTAACAACTCCCCCCCCGCCGCCCGGAGCGTCGCTTCCACCGTCTGGGCGGGTAGGTCGGCATCCACCACGAGAGCCATGTCTTGCAAGGCGGCGGGAAAGCGCGAGATCGGCTGGTAGCGGCGCGGTTGGCGCTGCGCTAGGAGTGTATCAAGATACAACTCGGCAACCAGCACCACGCGGTCGGCCAGGTCGAATTGTTCACAGACCTGCGGATGGACCTGGCCCACGTAGCCCAAGGGCACGCCATCGCGCTGGAGCGTGGCGCTGCGGGTGGGATGCAGGGCGGCGTGCGTGGCGGCGTCAACATGCACGCCAGGGACGTGCAGGCGTTGCAGCAGCGTGTCAACAATGCCCTTGAGATGCGCCAAGGCAAACGGCACTGGCGCACCGCCGTCATGCCAGGAGGCCGGCAGCACCGGGCCGGTGAGGGCTATGGCCAGGCGGCGCGGCTCCAGGGGCAGGTCGTCGCCGGGTTGCGGCAGATACACGCGGCCAATCTCGAACAGGGCCATGCGCTGGCGATAGCGGCTGTTGATGCGCAAGGTTTCCAGCATGCTGGGTAGCAGCGATTGGCGCAACAATTCGCGCTCCTGGCTGATCGGATTGGCGACGCGGATGTACGTCTCGGCCTGCACGGGCGCGCCATCCACTTGCGTCCGCTGCACGCTGTCCAGGCTGGTCAGGCCATACGAAATAATCTCTGTCAAGCCACAGCCGACCAGGATATTGCGCGTCTGCTCCAGCCCGGCCAGCAGGGGTTGCGAGCGCTGCGGCGGCATGACGTCGTTGATCAGGGTCAGGGGGATTGCCTCGTAGCCGTGGATACGGGCGATGTCTTCGATGAGATCGGCGGCAATCGACACGTCGAGGCGATGGCTGGGCACTTCGACGTCCAGACGCGGGTCCGTAGCGTCCGCGGGCGTGGTGCAGGGAAATTCCAGAGCCGTGAGGATACGCTGCATCGTGGCCAGGGGAAAATCCATGCCGAGACTGCGTTGCACATCCGCCGGCCGCAAGGTGATGCGGCGCGGCGCTGGGGGCTGCGGGTAGGTGTCGGCGATCTCCGCGTGCATGTGGCCACCGCCGAGATCTTCCATCAGGCGGCTGGCACGCACCAGGGCCGGCAGGGTCAGGGCGGTGTCGAGGCCGCGTCCAAAACGCTGCGCCGCTTCACTGGCCAGACGCAGGGCCTGGTAGGTGCGGCGGATGCTGATGGAGTAAAAATTGGCGGATTCGAGCAGGATGCGCCGGGTGTGCGCTGAGACTTCGGTGTTGGCCCCGCCCATGACCCCGGCAATGGCAATGGGGCCGGAGTCGTCGGTAATCAGTAGCATGTCAGCGCTCAGCTCGCGGTCCATACCGTCGAGGGTCTGTAAACGCTCGCCCGGGCGGGCCGGACGCACGACAATGCCGCCCGTGAGCTGCAGGGTGTCGTAGTCAAAGGCGTGCAGGGGCTGGCCCAGTTCGAGCATGCAGTAGTTGGTGATATCGACGATGTTGTTGATGGGCCGCATGCCTGCCAGCGACAAGCGCCGTTGCATCCAGGCCGGTGACGGGCCAATGGTGACATTGTCGATGAGCGCCGCGGAATAACGCGCGCACAGGTGCGCATCGGCGCTGGCCACGCGGACATACGGTGTGCTGGCCGCATGGCTGGCGCTGACGCGGGCGTCTGCCGGACGCCAGGGGCGCAGGGGTTGGCCAGTGAGGGCGGCGACTTCGCGGGCCAGGCCAATGACACAGTTGGCATAGGCCAGATTTGGGGTCAATTCAATCTCCAGCACGGTGTCGCCGAGTACATCTTGCAACGGCGTGCCCACCGGGGCGCTGGGTTCGAGAATGATGACGCCGTCGTGGTCGTCGGACAGCCCGAGTTCTTTTTCGGAGCACACCATGCCAGCGGATTCGACACCGCGAATGCTGGTACGCGTCAGGACCAGCCGTTGCGGCGTGGCGCTATGGCCATCGAGCAGTTCGGCGCCTTCCAGGGCCAGAGCGACTTTCTGGCCGCGCTCGCCGGGGCGCAGGTTGGGGGCGCCGGTAACCACGGTCTGCGGCGTGCCCTGGCCATAGTCTACGGTGGCCAGGACGAGGCGCTCGGCATTGGGATGGGGCCGCACCTCGATGACCTCGCCGACCAACACTTTGTCGCGGTGCCAGGTGTCACCAATACGTTCGATATGGGCTACTTCGACCCCGGCCATGATCAGCCGGTGGCTGAGATCGTCCAGGGGAATGGTCAGTTCGACAAATTCTCGTAGCCAGCTCAGTGGCACACGCATGGCCTATCCTCTCTCACGAGTTTCTGATAATAGTAGACGGGGGGAGGGCGCGGTCGGGAGCGACAGCGCCGACGTGACGGCCAGATGATCAGCTAAACTGTTCGAGAAATCGCAGGTCGTTGCTGAAGAAGTAGCGAATATCGTCGATGCCGTATTTCAGCATGGTAATACGTTCTGGCCCCATGCCAAAGGCAAAGCCGCTGAACACCTCGGGGTCATAGCCGCCGTTGCGCAGCACCTGGGGGTGCACCATGCCAGCACCGAGAATTTCCAGCCAACCGCTGTATTTGCAGATGTTACAGCCGGGACCGCCGCACACCATGCAGTCCATGTCCACCTCAACGCTGGGCTCGGTGAAAGGGAAATGGCTACAGCGAAAGCGCACCTGGCGGTTGTCGCCAAACATGCGGCGCGCAAAGGTCACCAGCACGCCCTTCAAATCTGCCATGGTAATGTTGGTGCCTACGGCCAGGCCCTCGACTTGGTGGAACATGATCTCGGAGCGGGCGGTGATGGACTCATAGCGGTAGCACATGCCGGGCAGGATGACGCGAATGGGCTCGGGATGATAGGCCTGCATGGCGCGGATTTGCCCCGGCGAGGTGTGGGTGCGCAGCACGACGCGCTCATTAATATAAAACGTGTCCCACATGTCGCGGGCTGGGTGATACGGCGGCATGTTGAGCAACTCAAAGTTATATAAATCGCTCTCCACTTCGCGGCTGTCAAAAATCTGAAACCCCATGTCGCTAAAAATCGCCGCAATGTCGCGCAGGGTCTGCGTGCTGGGATGGAGGCGCCCGAGGCTGGGCGGCAGACCCGGCAAGGTCACGTCAAGACGTTGCTGGCTCAAGGCGCTGGCGAGTTGGGACTGCTTCAGGGTGGCGACGTGCGTCTCAAAGGCCTCTTCCAGGGCAGTCTTGACCTCGTTGGAGACTTGCCCCACCGCCGGGCGTTGCGCGGCGGTGAGCTGGCCAATACCACGCATCACCTGCGTGAGGGCGCCGCGTCGCCCCAGGTAGTCAATGCGCCAGGTGTCTAACGCGGTTAAATCCGTGAGATGGTCCAGGCGCGCCAGCGCTTCGGTGCGCAGGCTCTGCAACTCCACCACCAGGGGATTCGTGTCGTGCTCCGACATGCCGATTCTCCACACTGCGAAGGTCTTGTGTCCCGAAGAATGCGGCAGATTATACGCTGGGCAGGGCCGCTTTGCCAGGACGGCGCCCTGCGCCATGGCGGCGGGCTGCGGAGGCTGGCATTGTCGTGTACAATAGCCCCTAACGACTGCCGACAGTATACACAGACGTCCAGGCTGTGTCTCAGGAGGTGCGCATGGCGACCAATGACGAACCTGCCAAAATTCTCTGCCCCTGTTGCCAGACCACGCTGGTGGTCGATCGCACAACGCTGGGCATTCTCTATGTCGCGGAACCGCGTGTGAAAGCCGGGGGCGCGTCGTTTGAGCAATCCTTGCAGGACTTGAAAGCCAAGGAAAAGCAAACCAGTTCGCGCTTTCAGCAGGCCATTGAAGAGGAAAAACAGCGCAAAGCCATCCTGGGCAAGAAATTTCAGGAGTTGCGCAAGCACGCTGATGCCAACCCGGACGAGCGTCCAGCCCGCCCCTTTGATTTTGAATAAGCCCACGTGCCCTCCGGCGGAGGGCGCACGTGTCTGCTCTGCCGCCGCCGCTGATCCAGAACGTCGAGAGGAGGAACGCCCCTATGGCAGGAGCCCTGGCAGGGACTACGGTCCTGGAACTCACCCGCGTCTCACCGGGCAGCTTCTGCACAATGGTGCTGGCGGACATGGGCGCCGAGGTGTTGAAAATTGAGACTCCGCCGGGGCTGCGGCGCACCGCGGGGTCTGGGGGCTCAGCCCAGGAAGCACGCCGGGCGGCGTTTAGCTATCTCAACCGCAACAAGCGCAGCCTCGCACTGAACTTAAAAACTCCAGAGGGCCAAACCATCCTGCACAAACTGATGGCCCAGGCCGATGTACTGGTCGAAGGCTTTCGCCCAGGGGTGATGCAGCGCCTCAACGCCGACTACGCGACGCTACGGGCGATCAATCCACGCCTGGTGTACTGCTCACTCAGCGGGTTTGGTCAGGATGGGCCGTATCGTGACCGACCGGGGCATGATCTTAACTACCTGGCGATGAGCGGCGTGCTCAACTTGATTGGTGCCACAGACCGCCCCCCGCCCATTCCGCTCAATCTCATTGCCGATTACGGTGGCGCCGCCATGCACGGCGTGCTCGGCATCCTGCTGGCCCTGTTCGCGCGCTACCGTACCGGGACGGGGCAGCATGTCGATGTGGCGTATCTCGATGCGACGATTGCCCTCCTGGCCGCAACCCCACTCCTGGCCAATGCCTTTGCCGATGGCACCTTCCCACAACGCGGCCATGGGCCGTATACCGGCCTGTATGCCTTCTACACCACGTACGAGACGCAAGATGGCCAGCGTCTTGCAGTGGGGTGTAGCGAGCCGTGGTTCTGGGACAATCTCTGCCAGGCCCTGGGGCGCCCGGAGTTCGCCAGTCATTACCGGCGTGTCGAGCATCTGACGCGGGCGCCCAGTGCGGCAGAAGCCCGGGTGCGTGAGGAAGTGCAGGCCATTTTCCTCCAGCGCCCACGGGAGGAGTGGCTGGCCTATCTTGCCAATAAAAATGTCTGTGTGAGTCCAGTCAATACAGCAGCGGAGGTGTTTGCCGACCCGCAACTCCAGCAGCGCCAGATGCGCCTCGAGCACCGCACGGCCACCGGGGACGTGGTCACTCAGGTGGGTATTGGCCTGAAACTGAGCGACACGCCGGGCAGCGTCCGGCACCTTGGGCCACAAGTGGGGCAGCACACGGATGAGGTCCTCACCGCCCTGGGCTATAACGCCGACGAGCGGCAGAGTTTCCGCGCCGCCGGGGTGGTGGGGTAGCGTACCAGCTCACCTTACGCGGAGCCCTGTACGGGGGTGAGGGCCCGTAAAGTGGCGAAAGCGGAGCGGAGGGCATTGAGGTAGAGTTTGGACTTTAGGGCAAAATGATGAAGCTTGGTCCTCATTTTCAGCCGCTCTAGTTT
>SXND01000265.1 GCA_005777235.1 Pseudomonadota bacterium | reverse complement strand
GACACCCTCCACCCGCCGGCGTGTGCGGGACGCCGCCTCAGGCCACACGCACCGCCCTCCTCCCGCCCGCAGGGCCGAACTCTGTATTCGACGACTCCCTGTCGCAAAGCACGCCATGATGCCACACAAAGACGACGCAGGTCATCATAGCATGGCCTGAGCCGATGCGGGACGACGAAGAGTCGTCGAGTATCCTCTCTCCATGGTGCTTGACGACTCTGCGTCGCCTTTCCCGTGTACGAGGCGTGCTCGACAACAGTGAGCCGCCAAGCACACCTCACAGCTGGCTCCTATGCCATGGAGTCGTCAAGCACACCCATAGGCTGTCTTTTACGACTGCCTAACGCTATGTAGGCTTCAAAGCGTGGTTACTACATCTAGGGACTTGTTACTACATCTAGGGACCACCGAGATCCCTAGATGTAGTAACCTCGGTTAGGAATCCTGGTCTCTCGATGTAGTGACCTCATCCACGACGATGTGGGTTGCCAGGTGGAGTGCAAGCACCTGATCATCACACAGTTCTAAGATTGCCGTTTTCGCCGATACTGCCAAGTCACTACCCCGTGGCGCGGCTTGTCGGCCAGCGCCACACGGCATCTCGCAGATAGACGCCGGGCGACGTCCCGCAACGCCCCACCGCGCTAGAGCTGAATCTCTTGTGCCACAAGCTCGCGATGATGGGTGGCATCACCAAACGTAAACTCGGCATACTTGGCGCGCTTGAAATACAGATGCATGTCATGCTCCCAGGTAAAGCCGATACCCCCGTGCACTTGAATGCCTTCCCCAGCCGTATAGCGGTAGGCATCGCTGCAATACGCCTTGGCCATCGACACGGCGAGCGGCGTTTCCGAGACATCTTCATCCACGGCCCAGGCTGCATAATAGGCCGCCGATTTGGCCGATTCCACTTGCAGCATCATCTCCGCGCACTTGTGCTTAATGGCCTGAAAACTGCCAATGGGCCGCCCAAACTGCACGCGCTCTTTGGCGTAGGCCACGCTGATGTCGAGCACGCGCTGCGCCCCGCCGACCATTTCCGCACACAGGGCCGCCGTGGCAATGTTGAGCACTTTGTGTAGGATTGGCCAGCCCATGTCCAACATGCCCACAAGGCGATCACGCCCCACCACGACGTTGTCAAACACCACTTCGCATTGCTTGCGCGTCTGGTCCATGGTCTGCAACAGGGTAATCGAGACGCCAGGCGTGGTACGGTCCACCAGAAACAGGCTGATGCCGTAGCTTTTGTCGCCCGACTCCTTGGTCCGGGCCGCCACCACCATGACATCCGCCACATGCGCATCCGGCACGAACAGCTTGGTCCCGGAGATGCTGTAACCCTCAGCCGTGGCAGTCGCTCTCACGTCAGCCACGCCTTGCGCGTCAAAGCGTCCCGAGGGTTCGGTCAGCGCTAAGGTGGCGATCAGGGAAGCATCGGCAATCTTGGGCAGGTAGGCCTGCTTCTGGGCTTCGGAGCCCCCCAGGAGAAGGGTTTGCCCCGCTAAGAGCACCGAGGAAAAAAACGGCGAGGGCAACAAGGCGGCCCCCATTTCTTCGAGAATGACCGTCAGGTCGACAAACCCTAACCCTTGGCCGCCGTAGGCCTCGGGAAAGGCCAAGCCCAACCAACCAAGGTCCGCCATGGCTTTCCAGAGTTCCGGCTTATAGCCGCGCTCGTCTTCCATCAACTGCCGGACAAGCGCCATGGGGCACTGTTCAGCCAGAAAATCACGTGCTATCTGGCGTAGCATGTCCTGCTCAGCACTAAAACCGAAATCCATACAAACCTTTCAAGGGGACTGTCGGCTTCAGCCGACAGGGGAATGGCAAGTTGCCCGTTCGCGGGCAACAGGTTGTCCACTCGTACAAGCCTAATCGTCTGTATCTGCTCCGTGTTTCATGCTTGACCCGTCACAACAGCGTCTGCTCGGTCTGGGCATCGAAGAGATGCACGCGATCCATATTGAAACAGACATCGAGCGTTTCATGCATTTTGGTACGCATATGGGGGTCCATGCGCGCCGTAAACGCATGCCCCTGAAACGACAGCTCCATAATAATCTCCGGCCCCAGGGGCTCGAGGACTTCCACGGTGGTCCGCAGCGGTGCCAGATACGCATGCTTTTGCTCGGTCGCAGGCACGACATCTTCGGGCCGAATGCCAAACACGACGGCTTTATTGATAGAGGCTTCGACGCTTTTAGCCTTCTCGGGTGGGAGTGGGAGGTGTGCGCCACGAATGTCGACGAAGACGTTGCCGTTCTCCGACACCAGCTTGGCATCAAAGAAATTCATCGGTGGGCTACCGATAAACCCGGCCACAAACTGATTCTGCGGCTGGTTATACACTTCCATCGGTGGACCCACTTGCTGGATAAAGCCATTGCGCATCACCACAATGCGGTCGCCCATGGTCATCGCTTCCACCGGGTCATGCGTCACGTAGATCATTGTGGCATCGAGCTGGTCGTGCAGCTTGATCAGCTCAGCGCGCATGTTGACGCGCAGTTTGGCGTCCAGGTTACTCAACGGTTCATCAAAGAGGAACACTTCCGGCTGGCGCACAATCGCCCGCCCGACCGCCACGCGCTGCCGCTGCCCACCGGAAAGCTGTTTGGGCTTACGGTCCAGCAAGTCGGTAATACCGAGAATCTCCGCGGCATTCTTGACACGACGGTCGATTTCGTCCTTCGACGTACGGCGTAGCTTGAGGGAGAAGGCCATGTTCTTATAGACGGTCATG
>SXND01000264.1 GCA_005777235.1 Pseudomonadota bacterium | reverse complement strand
CCAGCAGTGCGCTCAGCCCGGTAGCCGTGGTCGCCCCAAACGACGCCAGCAAGTAGTCGGAATACAAATCTGCTATCGGTTGTGATTTCATACGGGCGATTCTACACTTTTTTCGTTCCAGTCGCGTAAGGTGAGTAAAGATAAAATTTTCTCCGAACTTTTCTCCGAACTTTTCTCCGAACTGCCTCCCAGCGCTGGAGCCTCTTTCCGGCAAACCGTGGCGGTGAACAGGCACCCGTCGCGATCATCGGTAAAATCAATCTCCGGCCAATCATCCAGCGCCCGCTTGATGCCAGAACCGAGTCCCTTGTAGGGCAGCAATCCTTTGGCGATGTATGACACCAGGATCGGATTACGGATGATGGAGTTCCCGGTCCGAATCTTGGCTACGGTCAGATTATTGGGCAGGTGGCCAGGGCTGATGATGTCAATCCGATTGGCAAAGATAAAGAGCCGGATCGGCGCACTGACCAGGTAATCCCGATGCACCAGCGCATTGACCAGCAGTTCCTCGAACACCGACGGCGGTATCTCCGGAATCCCAACGGAGTTCACACCCTGTCCCGCCTGACGCTTGTGCAGGTTCCTGAGCACAAAGGCCATTGCGCCGTCAAAAACCTTGCGCAACGGACCGGAAAAATCCTCGGTATCGAGATACGCACTCCCATGCATGTCGTTGCCGGGATAGCGCATGGCTTTGACGATGAACTGCGGCTTGATCCACTCTGGCCGCTCGGCAAACAGGAGTACTCCGGCCAGATTCAACAGGCCGTCATCCGTTGCCAGATTCATATTCTGCAGCAGCTGCACCCGATCCTGCGGTGCATCCGGGAACTCCTGCTGGTACACATCGCGCAGAAAATCCCGAAACCGCAACTTGTCAAGCTTGTCGATTCCGGCTTTCGTCGGCAACTCGTCGGCATGGAACTGGTCCACGCTCTGGAACAGGCGGCGCAGCTCTTCCTTGGAATTCACGCGCCGCTTGTCAGCTGCGGACTTCAACCAGATGACGCCGTTCCTGTCAAAGTAGGGCTTGTCGATGCCTCTGGGTACGGTCAGAGCAATCACCAGTCGCCCGTTCTCCAGGTCCACGTTTTCGGTCTGCCCCGTGAGCGGACTGCGAACATGCTGCGCCGCCACGTTGCTGATCATCTGGTTGAGCCGCGACACATCTACGAAGCTGAGTCCCGGCAAGGAGCTATCATCCGCTACACCCAGAAAGATCACGCCGCCCTCGGAATTGGCAAACGCTGCCATCTCTGCCGCCAGCGCCTCAGGGCTGTGCATATCCTGCTTAAACTGACGGCGGCTGTCCTCGCCGAGCGCTACCTGCGCTTGCAATTCGCTCAAGGTCATAGGGCTCACTCCAGTAGTTTCGTGTTCCAGGGCAGCACGGACGCTGTCGACAGCACAGCACTACTGTGACCGGTGCGTACGTGTTGTCGCGCATAGTTGCACCCGATCAACAGCGTTCATCTGAGCACACGCGCCGTGGTTCGGCCCGTAGGGGTCAGCCCAACGATGCGCGTTTTTGGTCAGGAGGCTCCGGGCCTGCGCTTGAAGCACCACAATACACTCCAGGATCTGCACGTAGGTTTCGTACTCGGTACGCTCGTCGACTGAGAGCTGGCCCTCGGTGCATTTGTCGGCAAGTTCTTCAAGGCGCGCCTAGACTGTCGGGTCCACCTGGAGGGCCACCAGGTGCTGGGCGACCTCTGGCGTAAGGCGCTGCCCGACAGGGTCGAGCAGTCGACTCAACAAGAGATGTGGAGGAGAAAGTATCTGGAGTTCCATAGAATATATCCCACCGCCTGCCTCTGCCACAGAAAGCTCATGTGGTGAGACAGAGCGCACCATGTCCGTATGTGAACCGTTCCACCGTGTTACAGGGAAGCGTCACAGGCTGACGGGCAGAAATCAGCCATGCGTCACCCGTGCAGCACGGACGCTGGCTTGTCATCAAGCTGCGTGGCGGTATCGAGATCATCTGCTCGACGGTGTTGGATGCGGTGAACATACAGAGCCGGCCTCCGTGAAACGTGGGCAGTCCTCATAATGTACTTTGGACGGTTGGCAAGGCCATCAGCCTTATGTCTTCAGAGATGTGCGGCAGCGGCTTCGTGGGGCAACGGGATGACATGGAGATGCACGCCGGTGTCCACGCCGAGATCCAGCAGCCAGTCACTGACCAGATCGAGCACGGCAAAGGTATCCTCGGCATGGGTGTAGGCATCAAGGTAGAGCCCTGTGGGGTCTTCCCACTCCACGAGACGAAAGGTCGCGTCCGGATAGACGGCCCTGATGCGCGCTTGCACCTCTGTCATGGCGTGTTGCTGGTGTCGTTCTAGGGGTTGACACTCATCGGGATCCTTCCTCCCTGTGGAGATGGGTTGTCACCGTATGCACCAAGGCCTGTGCACTGTGCACGGCCTGCTACGCCTCTCGCTGGCTCACATGCGTCACCTGATAGTCGTCTTTATGCCAGAGGGCGAGCAAGTCGGGCAAGATGTGTCGCAGGCTTGATGGATAGAGCTTGCGGCGTTGGATCAGCTGCCCGACAAAACTCGCGTGGACCCAGTCGTGCCCCCAGCCGCGGGCAGGCTCCGGGGCAGCCAGTCCCGCGTGAATAAAGCCGCAATGGCGGCATGAAAGCACGCATAATAGGCACTGTGTGCACAGCTGTTCGTCCGGCCATACTGCAGCTCACTTTCGGCACCTGCGAGATTTTCCTGCGCCTTCGCCAGATAGTCGTCTATTGCTGGCATAGTGGCCGAGAATTCTAGCAGAGCCGGTTCATGTCAACAAGGACGGTTGAAGAGGCGCCATGTGACTGGCGCCGCCCAATGGTGACGACGTCGAGAGCCGTTGTCCGATGGCGTGAGAGGCGGTGCAGGTCATTGGCGCGCACCGTACTGAGCATCTGGTACCACGACATGGATGACTTCTCGTTCACTCGCAAAGAGTGTGGGAAGAAAACACTCCCTCGCGTAGGATGTAATGTCGTTGCAGCATTTTGCATAGGCCGTATGATAAAAATTTCGCAACACAAAACTGATAAAGTGAAAAGGGGTCAGCGCGGCGCTGACAGGGATGCGGCAATTTTCGTATTGTCCAAGGGATAGATGAGATGTTGGGTGTTCCAATTCCCGCACGACCTCTGTACGGGAATCGCAATCAAAGCGCAGTGGAAATGGCACAATGTTTTTCATAATGACTTCGGCGTACATCTCATCTGCGATGTAGATCTCCGGGTTGTTTTGGAACTCCTCAAGATAGGGCGAGGGAAAGAACGCCAGGCGATGCGTTTCGATGGCTTCGTTCCTGAAGCGGTACATCATCTGAATCAAGGCACCGTCAAGCATCTTCAGGTTATAGGTCTGCGTACGCTCCAATTCGTCATAGACATCACGGTAGGCAACGTTTTTCAGGGCAATACTCAGGTCGCTTTGTGCTCCAAGGCCAATTTCCTTGACGCCGCGCCCTACATCACGCAGGGATGGGAAATTCTGATGGTTACACACACTCAGACCTACCAGGTCAGCGGTCAGGCGGCGCACTTGTTGATAAATCTGCACAGGGGAGAGCATGTATCTACCCTCTGTTCAGTAAGGCGCGCAACCTTGCCACCTGCTCTGCCCCCAAGTCTTCGAGATAGACTTTTCCACTCTCCAGATCTTTGAGCAACGAAGAAAGATCGCTCTGGCCTTTGGTAACCCGTTGTTTTTCCTCTGCGGTCATATCGCGGTTGACGATATTGAGATGTCTGCGTTCCTCTGCAGTTGGATAATGGAACACGAGCCTGAAGTCGTTTCTCTTGACTTCCTCAAACTCCTGGATAAGTCGCTGCATCTGCGGCCCAACTCCTACAACGCGCACCCAGGCTTTGCTCCGTGTCATGGCAGTGAATAAGCGATTGCGCACACCGGCCAGGTTTCCAAAGGCGAAGAAGCAATCCTGGGCATTGATAATGTACACCATGGCGGCTTCATTGCCCTTGGCCCGGTATATCCCGGTAAATGTCACGGAATCAGCGTGAGAACTGAAGAAGACGTCAGGGGAGGTATCGACGCCAGCAAGATGGGAATTGACGCTGTTTTCGAACAGGATCTTACGCAGAGGACCGACTGCATTGCGTGTGGTCTGAGGGTCGGGGTTAATCACCACGATATCATCGTGTCGCAGTTCGTCCTCCTGCAGGTTTTTGATGATGGCCGCGGCGACCCACTGCGCTTGCGCTTCTGGAGAGTCGAAGCTCACAAACTGAATTAAATCATTGACCGGGGAATGATTCTCCAGGAACTCAGGGCTACTGGACCCGGTTCTTGCTAACGTCACCTGCTGTCCATCTTCTAGCTGCCCTTCAGCCACCGTATATCCCACATCCAACCAGAGATTCTTCTGCTCAAACATTTGAATCAATCCGGTATTCTGCTGGTGTCCGGATAACTGCGCGAAGTGCTGATCGGGTTGACGATAGATACCAAAGCCCAGCGCATGGGCCGTCACGAGGATGGGTCTGGAATTGCGATAGCATTTCTCCAGGATAATATCCTGCGCAGGCTTTCCTGGTGCTGCCGCCGTAAAAAGGACACGCGGAGTCCCATCGGGGTTTGTTCCGAAAAGCTCCTCTGGGGCTGGTAAGGGCTGTGTATTGAGATTCTGCAATTCGTCATAGGCATAGACCAGGCGCTTTGGGGACTTGAGTAACTCATAACACAGGCGCAGGAACGACGGGGAAAAATCCTGGGCTTCGTCGACAAGGATGGCATCGTAGACCTTGATGGGTTGCTGCAGTGCATCCACCGCTTGTTGACACGCCCCAGCGAATTCTTTGTCTCGCCCAAACTGGCGCCTGGCAGAACTCAAGTCATGGTATTCCAGTCCGTGCATCTGGCAGAATGCATAGTACAGGCCATGACGCTCGCCGCCTCCTGGAGACCCCCAGGCATGGAGAATCTGCACCTTCTCCCAATCTGGTTCTTCGCCGGTTTGTTCGATGCTGAACGTGTTGATGAGCTGCCTGAATTGTCCCTTGAGCGATCGTGTATTGAAGGTAACGGCGATTTTCCAATCTGGATGCTGGGCATGTAGGTAGGCCGCCTTGAGTGCCAGCACGATGGTCTTGCCCGAGCCGGCCAGTCCACGAATGCGTTGGACACCGTCGACTGTTTCGATAACAGCCCATCCCTGCAGGTTATCGAGATTCGCGATGGAATCTTCCAGGCCCTTGAGCTTTGCCCCTCTTGAACCCTCTTGATGGACGTCGCGTTGCTTGCGTCCCTTCCTGATGGTGGAAATGGCCTGAAGGACAGCAACTAGAGTCTGATAATAGGACGAGCCTTCCCATACGAAGTTGTCGAGACATTGCTCCAGATTCGCTTCATTACAGACTTGGTAACCGTCCTCGGAAAAGTTTGCCGCATCATCCCGCGCAGGGGCAAAGGTCACCACGGAGATGGACACCTGGAGATTTCTGCCTTTCATCAATTTTCTGTGGCCGCGAAGCTTTGCCTCCAATTTGTTGGCACTGTCGTCCTGAGCTTCCATGAAGTTGCCCAGGTCACGCCCCTCGACGAGATTGAATATGACAAGGCCCTTCTCGCTCGATATGAAAAGAGCGTCGATGGGATAAGGCCCTTCGGACGTGCCAATGATCGGATAGCCGATATACAGAAATCCTTCGTATTGGTTATGAGCGACGAAGAAATCGGCAAGTCGCTGGCTAGAGACTGGTTTCTTTGTAGTTCCCCGGATGATTTGGATCATATCGATTTCCTTTCAGAGCCCTTGATGTGTCGCAGGGCCTTTCAAACCCGCAACGCTTGCCCTGATTGTTCAATACGCCAGGCGCAGTTCTAGGATAGCATATCCTCGCGCACTATGGCCGTTGGCTTACCGCCGAATTTCGCAGTGACACCGAGATCATCTGCTCGACGGTGTTGGATTCGATGAAGCTCTCCATTGGATCCTCCAAGGCTGCGCGTTCTAAGTTTCGAATAACTGTTCGACTATGGCAGCAGTCGTTTGACGTAGATAATTGACCTGCGTTTGACTGGAAGTGGCTGCCTTGGAGATCTCATTTAATCTCGCGAGATGTTTTTGCTGCTCCTCTAGTGGCAGGAGTGGAATCTTTAGATTCTTCATCGCGTCCACACCGCAGTGCTTTTGAGCCAGGCCCCGTTCACCACACTTGATTTCTATCTGTCCCATAGCGCTGTTGATGAAAAGGGACAACCACTCGGACGCCACGACCTCTCGCCGTGGGGTAGCAAAGACCACGTCGATGCAGTTCACGCGGTCGTATTCCGCAGGAACGACACAGGACATGCCGGCGAACACGCCGCTCCTCACCACTAATACGTCACCGGCATAAAGCATCGACTTGGAGTGAAGGCAATGCGCCTCCTCCGAGATAAAGACCCAGTCATTATCATTGACATAGCCCCTGCGGACATTCGCAGACCGGAAGCAGCGCACACCTGCTGGCTGGTAATACTTCGAGGGTGTGACAACGATTCCAACTGACACACATTCACAGACATCATCGAGGCGCTTTTGAGGGAGAGCAGCCTGCGCATTTCCGTTCGTTCCATTCTTCCCCGAGCCTCCGCGTAATGCCTCATCGGAAACAGATTGGTGAAGGAGCTCCAAGTTTGCGGCAACCTTTAGCAATGAGATTGTGCACTCATCCACCGCCCAGAGGATTGCCGCGATGCGGCGCTGCTGGTCGAGCGGCGGGAGGGCAAACTCCTCTAGCTTCAGCGTGCTCCAGTTGATGGTGGGAGAGAGCGAGCCAACCGAAATCTCGACCGCCCGATTCATGAAACGGTCGCTCATCATCAGGAACGGCAGAAACTCCGGCAGCACCACCTCCGGCCTAGCCCGCACGACCATGGCGTGCGCCGAACAGATGCCGTCGAACTCCGCCACGGCCAGCTTGCGCTGGTAGGCACGACGGCGGCCAAAGATGATGTCACCCTTGTGAAAGCGCAGCTTGGCACCAATGACATCGCTGCCCTTGCCCCAACGGCGGATGTGCAGGTCCTGCGGGTCCAGATGCTCCAGTCCCACATAGATTTCATCGCCAGCCTGGCTCGGCTCTACACGCTCATTGACGCTCTGGGCGAACGCGCCAAATGGCAGCCGCTTCCATCCATCCCGCTTAATCCATGCGGGTAGCCCCTGTGCTGGCTTTCCGCCCGAAGCGCGCGTTTCCTTGAGGGCGTCGGTGCCCAGGATGGTCGTAAGAGCAACGCGAACATGACTTGCCGATACACGCCACGCGGAAAGCGCATCTGGCAAAGAGCCGTTGGCGGACACCGGAACCTGTCCGTTGGTATCCGGAGCAGAGACGTAGAGCGAGATATTGAGGCTGCTGTCCCTGGCGCGGATCTCCTCCAACCCAACCACGCGGGTGAAACCCGGCTCATCCTTGAACGCCTCGTAGGCTTGGACAATGCGCTCAATATGGTCGTCCGTTAAAAAACTCTGGGCGCGCTCGCGGGTGACCTCATTGACGGCGTTGATAAACAGGATCTTGTTGCGACGCTCCTTGGGCTTTGCCGTGCGGCAGATGACCACGCAGGCTTCCATAGGTGAGTTGTAGAACAGGTTCGGCCCCAGGCCGAGGACGCACTCGATGACATCGGCTTCAATGAGCTTGCGCCGCATGTCGGCCTCCTCCTGGCGGAAGAGCACGCCGTGCGGGAAGAGGATGGCACAGCGGCCAGTCTGCGGTGCCAGGCTGTGCAGAATGTGCTGCCAGAAGGCGTAGTCGGCGCGGCCCTGCGGCGGGGTGCCGTAGAGGTTGCGGCCCCAGGGGTCGGAGGCAAAAGCATCGCGATCCCACTGTTTGATGGAGTAGGGCGGATTCGCCAGCACTACGTCGAAGCGCATGAGGCGGTCGCCCTGCACCAGTCTGGGCTCGGCGAGGGTGTCGCCGCGCTCGATACGAAAATCCTCGATGCCGTGCAGGAAGCAATTCATGCGGGCGATGGAGGAGGTCATCAGGTTGCGCTCCTGCCCATAGAGGCGCACGTTGCGCCACTCCTGGCCCTGCCGGCGCAGATGCGCGATGGCAGAGAGCAGCATGCCGCCGGAGCCGCAGGTGGGATCGTAGATGCTCTCGCCGGGCTGCGGCTGCAGCATGGCGGTCATCAGATGCACGACGGTGCGGTTGGTGTAGAACTCGGCGGCGGTGTGGCCGGAGTCGTCGGCGAATTTTTTAATGAGATATTCGTAGCCCTGACCCAGCTCGTCTTCGGGCAGGTTGGCGAGGCTCAGCTCCAGCGCGCTACCATGCTCCACCAGGGCGCGCAGCATGGCGTCAGAGAGACGATCCTTGTTGGTCCACTGGGCATCGCCGAAGATGCCGTAGAGCTTGTCGGGGTTGGCGGTCTCGATGGCGCGTAGAGCGGTCTGCAGGGCGCGGCCCACATCCCTGGCGGCCTGACGCACCTGGCGCCAGTGGGCTGCGGGCGGAATCTGGAAGCGGTGGTTCTCCGGGAAGAGCGCGAACTGCTCGTCCCCAGCGGACTCAGCCAGCGCGGTCTGCGTCTCCTCGTCGAACACGTCGCACAGGCGCTTGTAGAACAGCAGCGGAAAGATGAACTGCTTGTAGTCGCCGGCGTCGATGGTGCCACGCAGGAGCGTGGCGGCACCCCAGAGGTAGGATTCGAGTTGTTGTTGGGTGATGCGCTGGGGCATGTCGCTTCTCATCAAGGCCACTCTGCAACGACCTTACCGTCTTTCCAGATCCAGACGGGTGTGCCGTGCATACGGGCTATCTGGCGCGCCTTTTTGGCCGAGCGACGCAGGGCACGGCCGACGAGGGCGGCGAAAGTCGATGTCTCGGATTCTGGCTTGCGAGGCTTCATGGTCCTATCTCCAGTCGGCTGGGAGTTGTCCCGGAGTTATCATAGACGTCCCACGTGTCGGCGAGAGGGCGGTAGACAGTCTGGAAATTCTGCCAGCCGCGAACGAAGCGTCGCAGGACATCGGCGCGAGGCACATTGTGCCCTCCCTACTTCACACGTGCGGCAATCCGACGAAGCGCCAACATGGGTGAGGAGAGGTGTAGAAAGATGATCTGAATGTTGTAGCCCGTCGCCTTCCACCGCCGCAAGTGCTTGAGGTAGCCGAGACCGCTGAGCATCGTTTCAAAGGCAAAATCCACCCGCAGGTTTGCTAGCCGGTTCAGTTCGACGAGAAACAGCCGCCCGCCGCTATCGCGGCCAGTTCGGGGCGCAGTGGCGACAAACCGCTGGCGATGAGGTCAGCGTTGACGAAATGCGTGATTCCGGCATCGTGTGGCAAGAACTCACGGGCAAACGTTGTCTTGCCCGCGCCGTTTGGCCCCGCAATGATCATGCAACGCGGCGATGCGGGCAATGGCGTATTCATTGCAGCAGTCCCTCGCGCTTGAGAAGGGCGATGAGTTTGTCTTCAGCAATAAAGGCGGCTGCGGCGCTGACCTGCAGGCGCTGCATTGACTCTTCAACGGTCAATATGTCCTGCTCGGCCTTCGGCTCGACGTAGCGCGGAATGTTGAGATTGTAGTCGTTCGCGGCGATTTCCTCCAGGGTTACCACGCGCGCTACGCCTGCCACATCCTGATACGCCTCATACCAGCCATGGATGCGCTCGACGTGCTCAGGTAACAGCTCGTTCTGGGCGCGACCGCTCTTGAACGCTTGCGAGGCGTCGAGGATGAGCACCTTGTGCTTGCGGTCGGTGCCTTGCGCTGGCGGAAGACCAGGATGCAGGCGGCAAGGCCAGTGCCGTAGAATAGATTTGGCCCGAGGCCGATGACCGCTTCGAGCAGGTCCATGCCGAGGATTTTTTGACGGATCTTGCCTTCCGCGCCCATGCGGAAGAGGGCCCCGTGCGGCAGCACCACGGCCATGCGGCCGGTGCCGGGCGCCATGGAGCGCAGCATGTGCTGCACCCAGGCGTAGTCACCGCTTCTGGCCGGCGGCATACCGGCGAAATTGCGCCCGTACGGATCGCTGCTCCATACCTCGTCACCCCACTTTTCGAGGGAGAAAGGCGGATTGGCGATCACACAATCGAACGTCGCCAGGTTGTCACCCGAGAAGAACGCCGGGCTGCGCAGCGTGTCACCGCGCACCACCTGAAAATCCGCCGCGCCATGCAGGAAGAGGTTCATGCGGGCAATGGCGGAGGTGGTGAGGTTTTTCTCCTAGGCGAAGAGCTTGCCCCACAGCGTGCGGTCGTCACCGTGATGCTCTTTCACATGATGCACGGCTTCGAGCAGCATGCCGCCGGTGCCACAAGCCGGGTCGTAGATGGACTCACCCTCGCGGGGATCGAGGATGTTGACCATCAGTCGGACCACCGAGCGCGGGGTGTAGAACTCCCCGGCTTTCTTGTTGGTGGCATCGGCAAATTTTTTGATGAGATATGCGTAGGATTGACCGAGGATGTCGGCCTGCGCCACCCGGTTCCCCAGCGCGACACGTGAGAAATGCTCCATGAGGTCGCGCAGCAGCGCGTCGGAGAGACGCTCTTTGTTGGTCCACTGGGCGTCGCCGAAGATGCCGTAGGGTGTTGCAGGATTGGCCTGCTCAACGCCGCGCAAGGCCGTCTGCAGCGCCTGCCCGACATTGCTGGTCACTGCGCGCACATCACGCCAGTGGCCACCTTCTGGCACCTGGAAGCGGTAATGTTGCGGGAAGCGGGCATAGGCTGCGTCACCCCCGGATTCCTCCAGGGCCGTGTGGTATTCCTCGTCATGCACGTCGGAGAGGCGCTTGAAAAACAGGAGGGGGAAGACGTAGGTTTTAAAATCTGCCGCGTCGACTGGTCCGCGCAGGATGTTGGCGGCCTCCCAGAGGTGCGATGCCAGTTGTGTGAGGGTCACAGCCGCCGTCGTCATGCGGCGTTACCTGCGCCACCGACAAACGTCCCAGCTCCTGAAGACCAGATGTCGCATGCCGCCTCCGGGGCCATGGAATGTGTGATGTTCAGCGTGGCACCCCCTGGGAGCGCCACGCTCCAGCGTGGCTTCTGAAGCTGGGCTGGAGCCCGGCACCCCAGGGGAGGGCACTGACGCCCGACTTACGAAACAGACCTATCGCTTGCTGCAGCAGCCTAACCCTGGCGCACGAACTTATCCACTCCGCCTGGATTCCCCAGCCCGACATAGATATCGCCGCGCGAATCCACCCAGCTCCCATGTCCAGAGCCACGGCAATCAAAGCGCGCCAGCACCCCGCCCTGCCTGTTTAACACGCTGACGCGGGCCGACGAGTTGTTGACGCTGCCCTCACTGACATAAAACATGCCCTCCTTGTCCTCCGAGATATCCATCGGGCGCTGGATGTCCGTCCACGTCGACACATGCTTGCCGTCGGGGGTAAACACCTGCAAGCGGTGATTCTCACGGTCACACACATACACCAGGCCCTGAGAAATGAGCAGGCTGTGCGGCAGATGAAAGTGCCCTGGCTCCGTTTTGCCAGGCTCACCCCAGGAAAAGCGCAGGTGCCCGTCTGGGTCAAAGCGGTGTACACGGGCATTGCGATAGCCGTCCGCCACAAACAGATCACCCGCTGGGTCTGGCACCATCTCAGCGGGATAGTTAAACGGCCCGGCAGCGCGGGGCACCAGATCGCCGGGGCGCTCACAGCCGGTGTCCGAGTGCACGCCATGGCGGCCCAGCATCTGCATGGGCTTGCCGTCCAGGGTGTAGACCAGGCACACGGAGCTATCGCGGTCCGTGAGGTAGACAATGTCTTTGTCGATAAAAATGCCATGCGCAAACAGGAAGGCGCCATTACCCCAGGAGCTGAGGTAGTTGCCATCGCGGTCAAAGATGGCAATCGGCGGGTCTTTGCGCTGGAAGGCATACACGCGGTCTTGCGAGTCCGTAGCCACGGCGCTTACCATGGCAAACGTTTCGCCCGCCGGGAGTTTGGCCCAGTCTTCGACCAGCGTATAGGTGTATTTACCAGAACCAACGGTAGCCATAAGGTCGTTCCTCCAGTGTGTTACGAGGCGAACATCTGCTCCATCTCCCGCCGCACCCGCACCGCCTGGTTGGTCGGATCAATCGCCACATCCGACCAGCGTACGATGTCGCCGGCAGCGACAGGTTGCAGCACTTTCCACCCATGCGCTAGGCCCAGCGGCAAGGCGCCGGCGCTGAGGGAGTCTGCGGCGGGCATTAAGCGGCCCACCACGGTGTAGCCCCCCTCCCCATCCAGCATTTCTCCGGGCTCTAAGACCCGCTTGGCCGTGGCCACCGCATCCGCCCGGAAGCCGGTGGGACAGCCGGTGGACTCGTGGCGGAGCCCGACCGAGGCCACGGAGATGCCGACTTCCAGGCCGATGAGGTGCCAGCGCTTATACAGACAGGCATAGCGTCCCGACGGGTCGGTGCGCACGCCATACTCCGTGAAGCAGCGCCTAATGTACTCCGTATCGCCCTCGAACACCACCCAGACGCCGAAGCGAATATCATACGGCAGCGGCTGGCCATCAAGCGTGAGCGACGAAATCACCTCGACCTGGCCCTTGTGATGCAGTTGCCCGCCATCGGCGAGGGGGCGCATCACCGTCGGGATGTCGTCAATCGTCGCCGGAGGATACGCCAGGCCATACGGCGCCGGGGTCAAGCCGGTGGCATTGCACACCGCGGTGCTTTCAATGGCGGGCTTGGAGCCATCGAGGAAGGAGTTGAACATTTTGGGATTGAGGCCACCGACCTGGGCCTGCTCGGGTGTCAGGCCGTAGTAGCCCCACACAGTTTCTGGGGTGGACTGGGCATAGTGCGGTAACCATTTGTGCCCACGTCCGGCGGCGACCACGTCAAAACCGGCGGCGCGGGCCCAGTCCACCAGGTCGCAGATCAGCGCCGTCTGGTCGCCGTAGGCCAGGCTGTAGACCACCCCGGCTTGTTGCGCCCGCCGCGCCAGCAATGGACCGCAAAAAGCATCGGCCTCGACCGTGACCATGACCACGTGCTTGCCGTGCGCAAAGGCGGCCAGGGCATGCTCGACCGCGGCGATGGGATGGCCGGTGGCCTCGACAATGATGTCGATATGCGGATGCGCCACCAGGGCCTGCCAGTCGTCACCAATGTGCGTCAGGCCCGAGGCCAGGGCCGCGTCGATGCTGGGCGCGGCGTAGCGCTCGGCGGGCCAGCCAACGCGCTGTAAGTTGGTACGGGCATTGGCTGGCGAGAGATCGGCAATGCTAGCCAGATGCACGCCGGGCGTCTTGGGCGTCTGGGCCAGATACATGGAGCCAAATTTCCCGGCGCCAATGAGGCCGACTCGCAGGGGACGCCCTTTGGCGGCGCGCTCGCGTAGCTTGGCATGCAGATTCATGGAAGCTGCTCCTGTCTAGAGGTCTGTGGCATCCAATAGCTCGACGGTAGGGGCGACCGGCCGGTCGCCCCTACGAGTGTGCGTGCAGGCTCGGACGGACAGTATCAAGGTCGCAGACTTCTAGATGTCTGTTTCATACATACGCTGCCAGTTCTCCAGGGTTTCCCCTGGGAGCACCACGCTGGCGCGTGGCTGCCGGAGCCGGGCTGGAGCACGGCGCTCCCAGGGGGGCACTGGCGTAGGATTTACGACATGGACATCTAGTCGGCTGCCGCAGTCAGAGCTTCTGCCGGCGTCCCGTCGGCCCAGGGCAGCTCGACGGCGTAATCCCGCCGTAGGCAATCATCGGGCAAACACTGGATCGGTGCAAAATCGCGGTGCGCAATATATTCCGGGCGTTTGAAGCGGCGGATGTGGTTCGACACGGCGCACAAGCTGAGATAGACGCTGACACGGTTCCAGGGCGACAAATTCGACGTCGAGGCGTGTACCAGGCAGGAATGGAAGAGAATCATCGACCCGGCTGGCCCCTTGGGCGCCACAATGCCGCCACGTTCGACCAGTTTGCTAATGGTGTCATTGTTGATGGTCCATAGCGGGTAGCTGGTGGTGGTGAGATCATGCCCCGCCTCCAACACCCCGAGCTTGTGGCTGCCGGGGATGAACATCAGCGGTCCGTTGAACTCGTTGACCTCGTCAAGGAAGATGGCCACGTTCATGGCGCGGGCTTCCGGCATGAGGTCGTCGTTCTTCCAGGTGCCGTAATCCTGATGCCACTGCCAGACATCGCCCTCAAAGGCCATTTTGCCATTGATCTTAAACTGATGCATGTACACTGGCTCGTCAAAGAGCTGCACAATGGGCTCGACCATGCGCGGATGGCGCGCCAGCCGGGCAAAGGGCGCGCTGTACATATGGGCGGCGAAATTGGTGCGCACCGCGTCGCTGCCCTTTTCACGGATGTTCTCCGGGCGCTGCTGGGCGTAGAGGTGCGGCACCTCGTTGCTGAGGAGCGTAATCTCCTCAGGGGTGAACAGGCTGGGAAAGAATAGATAGCCGTCGCGGTCAAACTGTGCACACTGCTCCTGGGTGAGTTGCATCGGTGTGTCTCCTGGGTGATGAGGCCCGTGTCATGAACCACTGCCACTCAAGTGGCGTGGCTTGTTAGTACCCTCAACCGGGTTCTGAGGCCCAGCGTCAACGGGTCCAACAACAGGGTGCATGACTTCACCCCTGCTTTGATGTGTTTAGCAGCGTTCCAGTCCGCAGGAAGGGCGTATCCGCAATGACGACAGACACACGTATCCCTGGATTTGCGGTTGCGCTGCTCGCAATGCCCACAGGCAGAACAGGTACGAGACGTGTTGCGGGGATCCACCGGCAACACCAGGATCCCCTCGCGCTTTGCCTTGTAGGTTATGAAGGTGCGCATCTGGTAAAATGCCCATCCTTTGAGTCGACTGCGCTGCGCCTTGCGAGCCGTCGTCCGGTCCCCAATCCCTGCAAGATGCTCGCAGGCGATGGCCGACCCTGTGTCTTTGGCCTTGGCGATCAGTCGGTTAATCATCCGGTGGTTCTCGTTCGCCCGCATACGGGATTCCCGCAGACGGATTTTCTGGAGCTTGCGCTTTGCACTTTTGGTGCCTGCTTGCTGGCACGTACGCCGCATACGTCCGTAGCGCTGGCGTACCGCTTCAACTGCGTCGCCACTGAAGGTTTCGCCGTCATCCGTGGTCGCCAGATTGACGAAGCCGAGGTCCACGCCGATGATGTCATGCGGCTCTTTAGGCATAGGCAGTGTCTGTCAACACCACATGGGCAAAGAAGGTGCGGTCTCTCCGCTTCACCAATGTGGCACTGGTAGGTAATCGCCCTTGCAACGCGCGTTTCTGGTAGTTTACCCAGCTTCGTGGCAAGGTGCGCTCTGCGGTGGAGCAACGTTCTACTGAACGTCCAATCCCATTCCCGAAAGCTGAAGATACGGGCATCGTAGTCCACAGAGGTAGGCTCAAAGACCGCGTGCATCTTTACCGGGACTTTGAGCGCAGCACAGACACGGGCAATAGCGCGGATAGCCAGATTCGCCGACAAGCCACACTGCTGCCGGATGTCCTGATAGCAGGCATGCTGCAGCGTCACCTTATTGGTGGAATGGATCGAACGCGCCACCTTTGCCGCACAGTTGCAGGCATCAGCAAAGGCCACAAGCGTGGCGTCAAGTTCGGCACGTTGTTCCTCAGTCGGCGCCAGTTTGCAAGCAATCGTGCGTACAGTTTCCATGAGGATATTTTATTACATGCGTATATCACATGCAACCCCTTTGGCTCAAGCCGGAAACGTGTCCTCCACTGCCGATAAATCGGCGTGACTGCCACGCGCTAAAGCGTTATTTCTGTGATACGGCAGATAGGGGAGAGTATGCCATCATTGGCCCCGTGCGACAATAGCCAAGCGTGCCTCGGCGGCACACCGGCAGCACGCCGCTTTTAGAGCACGTCCACGCCCTGGGGACGCTGTGCAAAGGCAGCCTGCACGCTGTCCATTAACCCGGGCTGACACCAGAGATCAATGATGGTCATGGCCAGCGTTTTGGCACCATCCAGGATCGCGCGGTCGCCGTCAGGGCTGGCAGCCCAGTACGCAAAATCCTGCGTATGGATGGGGACACCGGCTGGCGCCACCTTGAGCATCGGGTGGATCGACGGCACCAGGTAGCTGACGTTGCCCATATCGGTTGATCCCACCACCGGCGTGCCCATGACACGCGGATCGACCACCGTGCGTCCAACACGGGCGGCATTGAGGACATAGGACGCCACCATCGGCCCGTTGTCAATCATGTCAGCATAGGTGACGCCATGCCACGCGGCAGACATGGTGCAACCACACGCCCTGGCCCCGGCGTCGAGACAGGTCAGCACGCGTTCTTTCAGTGGCTGCAGACTGGCAATGGTGGGGGAACGGACGATCCAACTCATGGCGGTCTCCGCCGGCACAATGTTGGCTCGGTCGCCCCCAGCGGTGAAAATGCCGTGCACCCGTTCGGTGGGCAGGATGTGCTGGCGCAGCGCTGCCACATTGACGTAGCCCAGCACCGCGGCGTCCAAGGCGTTGCGGCCTTCGTGCGGTGCGGCAGCGGCGTGGGCGGCCTTGCCATGGAAGTGGACATCAAGGAATTGCAGGGCAATGGCATCCATGCACACCAGATCGGCATCCGCCGGGTGCACCATCATGGCGGCATCCAGCCCCTGGAAGGCGCCGTTACGGGCCATGGCGATTTTGCCGCCGCCGCCCTCTTCTGCCGGGGTGCCCAGGATGCGCAGCCTGCCGCCGACACGTGCCGCGACGGTAGCTGCCGCGAGCCCAGCGCCGAGGCCAGCGGTGGCGATGATATTATGGCCACAGGCGTGGCCGATACCCGGCAGAGCGTCATATTCGCATAGCACCGCGATGTCTGGGCCAGTTGCACCCATGCGCGCTTCAAAGCCGGTGTCAACGCCATAGGCGTGGCGCGTGGGGGCTAAGCCTGCCTGGTCGAGCAAGTCGGTGAGCAGGTCGTGGGCGAAATGCTCGGCGAAATTCAACTCTGGATGGGCATGGATCGCATGACTGGCCCGCACGAGCTGTGGGGCCAGGCGCTCGACCTCGGCACAGACGACCTCTTTGAGGGTGGCGATATCTGCGTGCACGTTCGAGGGCTCCTCTGAAGTTGTATCTCTCGACCCAGAGAGCCGTCGCACCCCAGGCCACACCGCAACGCGGTCGTCGTATTACGAAGCGGTCAACAGCGCGCGCGAGGCGTCGGTGCTACTCTGGATGTCGTGGGTGGTGAGATACTGCTGCAGTGCAGCATCGCGCAGAACCCCGACGGCATGAAACGTCACGGCATAATGGTCAGGGCGAAACCAATTGCCTTTTCTGATCAGACGGATGGCCGCCAGACGAAAATGGTGATCCGTCGGACGGCGCTGGGCGATCTGGCGGAGAAATTCCGGGTCGCGTAGCACATGGGGCGACCAGTCAAGGCGTAACGGCTGCTCGATCTGCGCCGTGTAGCACAAGTCAAAGCCAGCCGTTTTCAAGTCACGCCGCAGACGTAGGTAATCCGCATGTGTCAGGATGATCAAATCCTCGACAGTCTCCACTGGGCACATCCTCCCTGCACAAAGTTAGCCGCCCTCGGCGGCCATACTCGCTTCCCATTCCTCCAGCAGCTGTTCCAGACGCTGGGCCAATGTGCCTTGCTGCGTGCTCAGCGTGGTGAGACCCTGCCAGTTCCCGCTGTCATGCGCCGCGATGGTCACTTGGAGTGTGGCCAGTTCCGCCTCGACGCGACTGATGTCTTGCTCGATGGTACTCGGTTTGCGACGCCGTACCCCACGCGGACGGGATGACGGCACCGGCTGCACGACTTTTCTGACGTTGGGCGTTGGTGGGGGCGCCGCCACGTGGGCGGCCCGATGCGCTTGATAGTCAGCGTAATTGCCGAGATATGCGGTGCACGTGCCCTCATGGAGATACAGCAGACGCGAGATAATTCGATTGAGAAAATAGCGGTCGTGCGACACCACTAACAAGGTGCCAGGATAGGCGATCAGGGCCTCTTCGAGCACCTCGCGGGTGGGAATGTCGAGATGATTGGTGGGCTCATCGAGCACCAAAAGATTCGCAGTGGAAAGCATCAACTTGGCCAGCGCCACGCGGCTCTTTTCCCCGCCACTTAGTGTGCCGATCATCTGATACACTTCGTCACCGCTAAAGAGAAAGCGCCCGAGGTAGGCCCGCATCTCTCCAACGGTTTTTAAGGGCGTGAGTTGCGAGACCTCCTCAAGAATGCTGCTCTGGGGATTGAGGGTACGCATTTCCTGGTCGTAGTACGCCACCGTGACGTTCGCCCCGAGGCGCAGTGTGCCCTGCTCAGGCGTTTCGTAGCCCATGAGTAACCGCAAAAAAGTACTTTTGCCGGCGCCATTGGCTCCCATAAGGCCCACTTTGTCGCCCCGGTATATGGTGCACGAGAGACCGCGCAGCACGGGGCGGTCGCTGTAGGTTTTCCACACCTGCCGTGCCACCAGCACTTCGTGGCTCTCACGCTGCTGCGTGGCAAAACGCAACTGCATGCGGTCGGTGTCTCCGGTGGGTTTATCCACCCGATCCAGGCGTTCCAAGGCTTTTTGACGACTTTGGGCCTGTTTCGTGTTTTGCCCGGCCATGTTGCGCCGGATAAACTCCTCCTGCCGCCGAATGTCCGCTTGCTGCAACTCGTAGGCTTTGCGCTGCTGTTCCAGACGCGCCGCCTTGGTGGTGACATAGGCAGAATAATTACCCGTGTAGCGCTGCAAGCGCTGCTGGTCGATCTCGACAATTTCCTCCACCACGCGGTCAAGAAAATAGCGGTCATGGGAGATCACCACCACCGTGCCACGATAGTCGCGTAAGATGCCTTCGAGCCACTCCGTTGCCGCAATGTCGAGGTGATTGGAAGGTTCGTCGAGCATGAGGAGGTCGGGCTCTTGCAACAGCACCCGTGCCAGCGCCCCCATGTTTTTTTGCCCACCGCTCAAATGCTGCACCGCCGTGTGGAAATCCTGGGAGCGGAATCCCAGTCCCAACAGCGTCGCCTCCACCCGCGCCGCAATCGCGTAGCCCTCGCGCGCCGTAAATTCTTCCAACAAAGTGCCATAGCGTTGCAGGTCGGCAGGGCTACCGGTGTGCTGCGCCATACGGGCTTCTAGTGCGGTCATGTCCTCCTGCATGTCGAGCAGCGGTCGGAACGCTTCGCGGACCTCTTCATACAGCGTCCGTTCGCCTTCCACGGTCATTTCCTGAGTGAGATAGCCCAGACGCAGACCGCGTGTGCGTTCAATGATCCCGCTGTCAGCCGTCAGGGTGCCGCTGAGCAGATTGAAGAGCGTACTCTTGCCGCTGCCGTTGGTGCCGATAAGACCAATGTGGCGTCCGGCTTCAATCTGCCACGCAATATCGTGCAGTACCGGCACGCCGACAAATGTTTTGCTGAGATGTTCGATCTGGATGAGCGTCATAGTGTAGGAGTCTAATTCACGCCTCTCCTGGTCGTCAAGAGGCGTCGCGACCATCCGGGGCTGTGCACCGGGGGCAGGGCCCGCGGCAACGATTGCAACGGCGGCCCATGGCGCGTATAATCTGCAGACGTATCTCACGGATATACTGGGCATTAGCCAATCTTTGCGTTTCCGTGACGCTTTAGCGTCGGCGAGGGCGGCGGTGTCCCTTTGGGCCGTGTTCATGTAAGGGAGTGCAGGGCATGTCTACGTTTCGTCAACAGCTGTTTCATCAATTCGCTGCGCAGGGGCTGCGCACGAGCATTGCTGCCTTCAACGCCGCCTACCAGCCGAAGAAAGATCAGCGTTTTAATGTTGAGGGCATTACCTACGAGATTGGTCCGGCACGTCTCGATGGGAACAGCATTCTGTTTGAAATCAGCTCGAAGATCCCGCAGGACGAGTTAGAAGATCGTAACGATTTTGCCAGCTACTTTCATGCCATTCAGGAATTCCTGAAGGCCGACGCCAAGCAGCCGAGTGCCGCTGACATGGATAATATCGTGCACGATATCGGCAGCGATGAGACCAAGGAACGCGATTATGTGCGGTTGTCTTACAGCTACCCCTTAGACGATATGTATAACGAGGCAGCCATTCAGACGATCCTGGCCCGCCCAGAGGCGGACACGCTGACACGTCCGATTCCAGTCATTACGAACGTCAACACCAGGGCCGGACGCGCCGTCCTGTTCTGTGTTGAGGACTTCATGCACCAGGAAGCGACGACACGCGTGCAGCGTCTGATCGAGGCGAATCAGGAGGTCCGGCAGGCCCTTGGGAAACCTCTGGCGCTGCAGGCCGGGTAAGAGCCGCGGCGCCGCAACGCGAGGCTTAGCGGAGCGGCGGCAGGTGTTCGAGCAGATCCGGGTGCTGGTCGAGCCAGGTGGCCAGCCATGCCACATGCTGATACAACCAGGGGGCAAGCACCGAGCTTGCCTCCAGTTGTGGGCGCAGGGTGGGGACATATTTGTCAGCCATCATGAGGCCCACCAAGACGATAAGCAACACTTTGGCCAGCCCAAACACCCCGCCTAGAAGGCGATCAAGCGGTGTGAGGCCCACCGCCGTGAAGACGAGACGTACGAGCTTGATGCAGAGCATGGCGACGATCATGACGGCGAGAAAAATGAGGGCAAAACTGATGGCGTGGCGGACCCATGCTGTGGTGATGAGTGTGCCCAGGGCCTGCGCCAGCACAGGCGCGCCACGTACGGCGAGCACCGACGCCACGGCCAGTCCGACCAGCGACAACAGCTCGCGGACGAAGCCCCGGAAACAACTCCATATACCACTGAGAATCAGCGCAATCGTCAGCCCAATGTCAAACCAGTGCATGGGATCCTCCACAACGGGTGCGGCCACGGTGCGAACAGCGTACGGTAGCCGAGACGGGGACGAGGTGCAATGTGTGTTGCGGCCTATGCAAGGCCAAGGTGAAGGTGGCTGTGCACAACTCTAACACTATGCGTACCTTAGACCTCCGGCAAGTCGAGGTCTTTTACTATGTCGCGAAGTTGCGCAGCTTTTCGAAAGCTGCCGCGGCGTTGCTCCTCACGCAACCAACGATTAGTGGCCATATTAAGACGTTAGAAGACAGCCTGTCTCTCGTGCTCTTTGACCGTCTCGGGCGTGAGGTGACGCTGACCCAAGCGGGAGAGGTGCTTTATACGTACGCCCGGCGCCTCCTGTCCGTGAAAACCGCCGCCGTGCAAGCTCTCCAGGCTTTACAGGGCGGGGTGAGCGGGGAATTGGTGATTGGCGGGAGCAGTATTCCTGGCCAATACGTCCTGCCACCCATGCTGGGACAGTTTAAGCGCCAATACCCAGATATTACCGTGGTGTTGAGTATTACCGACACCATGGACATCATCGAGCGGATTATCCGTAGTGAGTTGGAACTGGGCATTGTCGGGGCATGCGTCCCGCATCCCCAGGTGTTGTACGAGTGCTTGATGGCCGATGAACTGGTGCTGGCGGTGGCGGCGGATCACCCCTGGGCGCGGCTGGGGACCGTGCCGCTCACAGCGTTAGCCACCGAGCCGTTTATCCAACGTGAGCGCGGCTCAGGGTCGCGTCTGGTCATGGAACAAACCATCAAACAACACGGCTTTGAACCCACGGGGTTACGCACCGTGGCGGAAATGGGGAGCACGGAGGCGATCAAACAGGGGATTAAAGCCGGGATTGGCGTGTCGATTCTGTCGCGTATTGCCCTCACCGACGAATTACGGGCGGGGAGCGTCTGCGTTGTGGCGATTGCGGGTGTGATCTTGGAACGCAATTTTTACCTCATCCGCCACCGGGGGCGTGCGCTCTCCCCACTGTGCCAGACCTTTGAGCGCTTTTTGCGCCAGATGAATCCACGTGCGCCGCTCGCGCCGGGGGCACCGGCGCATGGCTTCTAGATGTCTATTGCGTAAGTCCTGCGCCAGTCCCCCCTGGGACCGCCGGGCTCCAGTCCGGCTCCGGAAGCCACGCTGGCGCGTGGCGCTCCCAGGGAAAACCCAGAAGAACTGGCAGTGTATGTATGAAGCAAACATCTCGTGCGGGTGGGATACCGCGGCCATTGGCACGCATTGCCGTGATTGTGCCGACGCTCAATGAACAGCACCATCTCCCCGCGACGCTCCGCAGCGTGACCTTAGGCCCTGGCGACGAGCTGATTGTGGTGGACGGCGGCAGTACGGACGCCACCGTGAGCATTGCCCGGCAGTACACCACGCACGTCCTGCACAGCCCACGCGGACGGGCCGTACAAATGAATCAAGGCGCCCGCACGGCCCACGGCGAGATCCTGCTCTTCCTGCACGCTGATACCCTCCTACCCCCTGATGGCTTGGAGGCGGTACGCCAGGCTGTGCAAGCCGGGGCCATCGGTGGGGCCTTCCGTCTCGTCATCACGCCGCCCACCCTCCCCCTACGTCTCGTGGCCTGGGGTACCAATCTGCGCACCCGCATCGGGCACTTACCCTATGGCGATCAAGCGCTGTTTATGCCGCGCCACGTCTTTGAGGCCATCGGGGGCTACGACGACATCCCCTTTATGGAAGATGTCCGTATAGTGCAGGCCCTGCGACGCCGGGGGCGGCTGGTGACCTTGCGGCAGGCCGTGCAGACGTCTGGGCGTCGGTGGCAGCACGAGGGCGTGTGCTATACCACCCTACGCAATACCGTGTTGATTACCTTGTACCTCTGCGGCGTGCCACCGGAGACGTTGCAGCGTTGGTATCGGGCACGGCGCACACGGCGCTCGCGGTAAGCGACCGACGCGTCATCCGGCAGCCCACGTCCGGCCTCGAGGCGTGGAATAAGTGTGCGACCCCAGCCGTTTTTCCCAGCAGAGCATGTATCCTCTCCCAGATGCCATGCAGGCATGCATACAAGCAGCAGGTGAGGCGCCATGCTGGCCTGTCTGACGGTAGGTATGCATCCTTTTGTAGACTGCAGCGTCTGAACGTGTAGAATACAGCTCTCGACCGCAAGGTCGTGTAAGAGATGGGCCGATGAAACAGTCCTCAAGGTGATATCGCTACGAACCAAGGAGAGCCCGCATGAAAACCACGAGTTTTGTTGTCGCCTCCGCTCTGACCGCTGCTCTGGCCATGCCTGCCGTGGTCAAGGCGGGTCCAGCCCCGAAACCACAGTTCCAGGCCGAAAAATGTTACGGCGTGGCCAAAGCCGGCAAAAATGACTGCCAGACGGCGAATTCGTCCTGTGGCGGTACCTCGAAAAAAGATAACCAGGGCGATGCGTGGCTCTATGTGCCTGCCGGCACCTGCGAGCGACTCGTGGGTGGCAGCATGAAATCCAAAATCTAACGTCCGGTGGTTGACCGCAGACGAGGGGGGAGGCTGCACATGGTACACCTGAGTTCACGCGCAACACTTGGTGTAGGTATTGGGTTGCGGGCACCACATGTTGCGGCAGTGCTGGCCACCCGCCCAGCACTCGGCTGGCTGGAGGTGCACGCCGAGAACTACATGGGTGGCGGCCCCGCCCTCGTCGCGCTGGAACAACTCCGGAGGGAGTACCCACTCTCCGTGCATGGGGTGGGGTTGTCACTCGGCAGCGCCACGCCGCTCAATACGCGGCATCTCACACGCCTGCAACGGCTGGTCGAACGGCTCGAGCCAGCGCTGGTTTCAGAACACCTGGCCTGGAGTATTGCCGGGGGGGTCTATCTGAATCACCTCTTGCCCCTGCCGTATACGGAAGAGACACTCGGGATTGTCGCGCAGCATATTCAGCAGACCCAGGAGGCCTTGCAGCGCCCCATCCTGCTGGAAAACCCCTCAAGTTACTTGCGCTTTGCCGACTCGGTCATCCCAGAGACCGAGTTTCTCAGCACCCTGGTGCGGCGCACAGGCTGCGGGCTGCTGTGCGATGTCAACAATATCTACGTGAGCTGTTGTAATCTCGGGGGAGATCCCGTGGCCTATCTCGATGCCTTGCCGGCGCATGCCATCAGGGAAATCCATCTGGCTGGGCACGCCGTCAATGATGCCGACGGTCAGACCGTCTTGATTGACGACCATGGTGCCGCGGTGGTGCTGGCAGTCTGGGAACTGTATGCGCACGCCCTGGCTCGCTTTGGCCCCGTCTCCACCCTGATTGAGTGGGATACCAACATCCCAGACCTTACCGTATTGTGCGACGAAGTCCATACCGCGGCCCAGTACCAGTGCCAGGCCGAGGAGCGCGCCTATGCCAGCGTTGCATGACCTCCAAGACGCCTTTCTCCAGGCGATGTTTGGCACCGAGGCCCCGGGGTTGCTCGATACCGTGATGGGCGACGGACTGCCCCCGGCTTCCCGGCTGCAGATCTACCGACATCATGTGCTGACCACCCTCACTGATGCCTTGCAGGCGACTTTTCCGGTCATCTGCCGTCTAGTGGACGAGCGTTTCTTTCGCTACGCTGCGGACACCTACCTCCGGCAGCATCCCCCAGAGGCGCCGTGCTTGTTCGAGTTTGGGCAGCATTTTCCCGCGTTTCTTGCCACGTTTCCCCCGTGCCACCACCTGGCGTATCTGGAGGATGTGGCGCGGTTGGAATGGGCGCTCAACGCGGCGCTGCATGCCGAAGTGCATACGCCGCTCGATCCGGCGACACTCGGCGCAGTGGCTCCCGCGGACGTCCCGCGCTTGGTCTTACAGTTTGATCCGTCTGTGAGCGTGCTGACTTCGCCCTGGCCCATTGACGCGATCTGGCGCGCGCAGCAAGCGGAGGCCGACCCAGAGACACTGGTGAATCTCCACGCCGGTGGCGTCTGTCTCGAAGTCCGGCGCTGGGACGACACCGTAGGCTTTCGCCGCCTTGACCCAATACTTGCCACCTTTCGTACCCTGCTGGCAGCTGGACAGACGCTGGAGAGAGCAGCTGCCGCCACGCTGGAGGCTGATCAGGCGTTTGACTGCGTAGCCGCTCTGCATGCGCTGCTGACGGATGATGTGCTGATGGGTTTTACCTGCGCACCTGACACGAAAGAGGACTCTCTATGAACGCCAATCGCGCTGCGACTTCTGCGCCGGTGGGCTGGCGAATGCGTCTGACGACCGTCACAACATGCCTGCAGCGCGTCGTGCCGTTGTCGGTCTTCCAACTCGTGTTCCGTCTGGCCCTTGCTGCCGTGTTTCTCAAGGCTGGCCTGCTCAAACTCTCGAGCTGGATACCGACCGTGCAACTGTTCGCCGACGAATATCAGGTTCCGCTGCTACCGCCGGAGTTTGCGGCCATCATGGCGGTGATCACGGAGGTCGGCTGCTCCACCCTGCTGATCCTCGGCCTGGGCACGCGCCTGGCCACCCTGCCACTGCTGGGGATGCTGGCCGTCATTCAGACCTTTGTCTATCCGCATGCGTGGTCCGACCATCTGACGTGGGGCGCCATGCTGCTTTTCCTGCTGACCCGTGGTGGCGGCCCGCTTTCTCTCGACTATCTCTGTGGTCTTGAGCCTTTGCGGGGACGCCACACAGCGTAGGAGCGCCTCCTGCCGCGGGGGTAGCGACACCATGGGCCATACGCCCGTCATCAATCTTGGCCATCTACTCTGCACAGTAAGCCAGGCGCGGTCAGCGTGCCACTGCGTCGTGATGCGCTGCTCGGTGTCCGCCTCGATGGGGTGGGTGATCAGCCAGCCATCTCCGTCCTTACACTGCCGGTGGCGGGTTCTTGGGCAAGAGTTTGGTCAGCACCCGATCCAAAGCGGCGGCGAAGTGCTGACGATCCGTCTCCGTCAGCGGTGCTGGGCCACCCAGGGTGAGACCACCAGAGCGCAAGTGTTGTAAGAGGTTGCGGACTGCCAGGCGTTCGTGCACGTTGTCCGCCGTATAGACGTCACCACGTGGGCTGATGGCCAGGGCCGCACGCTCTACCACCGCTGCCGCTAGGGGAATGTCCGCTGTGATGACCAGATCCTGCGGGGCCACATGCCGTACGATGTAACGATCCACCTCATCCGGCTCTTGGGCGACACGCACGGACGTCAGCAGGGGCGAGAGGGGCACATCCACGGCTCGATTGGCCACGAAGCAGACGGCGAGCTGTCGCCGGCGGGCGGTGCGTATGATGAGATCTTTAATCACGCCAGGACACGCGTCTGCGTCTATCCAGATGCGCATGGTCGAACTCCTGAGTGCGCCTGACGCGCCGCATAGCGCGGTCTTCGTCAACCGTAGGGTGTGGTGGTACGGCACAAGGCAGCGGGAGACCCCTGCGAGCCTCCCGTGCGTGGGCAGGACTTACTTGGCGTGGGCGGCACGAATAGCCATGGCCTTCGGCGCCACTTCGTGTTTCGCTTTCTGGCAGACCATCTCGGGATCCATGCTCGCAACGACGCCGGGGTAGCCAGCGCGGGCGATCATGGCCGGCAGTTTGCCCGAGGTGAACTGCTCGAGGGTCCACTCCAGGGTGTCAGGCACGGCGGTCATGTCCCAGTACAGCCGGACATCCTGGTTGCGCGGGCCATAGTGATAGTGGGGGCCACGCTCGAAACAATCAAACGCCAGCAGCTCAATTTCCTGGCCAGCGACATCACTGAGCACATGAATAGCCATGCCGCGGTCATTACGCAGCTCACGAAACTCCAGACCGAAGCGGATATTGCCCGCCTCAATGATCACATCACCACGGTTGTGGGTCACGGTACGGCGTTGCTTCTGCGCCATATAGCGCGCCGCTTCTTCCACCTGATCCAACTTCGGCATCACCATGGCGCAATCGATTTTTTTGGCGATGTCCATGTAGCCAGCGCGTTCGAGCATGGGGGCCAACCGCGTGCGCAGCTGTTTCATCGTCCAATTAATGGGATTACCAGCGGTCGTCTTGTCCATATGATACCGCTCGTTTTTGTCACTCGGATCGTAGTGATAATGCGGATCCTGATCAAAACAGTCGAAACGCAGCAACTCTTTGCACTGTCCTTCGGACTCGCCGACCACTTGAATACAGACGCCCTGATCTGGCATCAAGGCACGATACTGCAACGCAAAGGTCACAGCGCCGGCTTCAATCTTGGTTGTCCCTAACTCCATGGTCGCTCTCCTCCCGTAAATTACGCCGACACCCTGTTGCAAGGTGTATCTAGAGCTTCTATTGTACACCATCTGGGCGCCGACACCGTAACAAAAATTCTCGGGTCAGGCGGAGGGCGCGGGTCGGCCCAAGGCTGTGAGAGAAGCCGCAAGACTGGCAGCCACCTCGCGTGTCAGGGGGCGCGCTTAGCGCGGGCGTTGCTTCAGCACGTCGCGGGCATTGAAAGACATCGCCACGAGGGTTTGTTGCGCGTCGCCCTCATCCTGCAACTGGTGATCGAACGGAAGGCGGAGACGCTGCGCGCCGCCCGGCATGGTCACCTCTAAGTCCATACCCGTGCGGTCCAGCCCGACCATGCGGGCGGCCAGGGCCTCCCAGAGCTGTCCATAGACCTGGGCATACATCAAGTTTGAATGTGCATAGTTGTCATTCATGAAGTCGACCATGGTGCGTTCTGCATCTGCGGGAAATGCCAGCGATGCCATAGGAGGCTCCTTTGTCTGCGTCCACTGCCACGCTACTTCTGCTGGACACAGCATACCGTGCGCCCCGGGGCATCGCAACTGCTTCCAGTGTTCCCGTATTGCCTGAGCGTCTAGATGTTGCTACAGTGTGTTACCGAGGGACGCCGTGGGGATGTGAGCGTGTACGTCGAGGCCCCACCGAGCATGATAGCAAAGGAGTGTCGCATGGCCCAGACTGGACGTGAGATGATTGAGGCCGCCCAGAAGGCGGTCGCGAAAATGCCGAATACGCAATTACAGGCGCAGCTGGCGGCCGGCGGGCCAGTCGTCATCCTGGATGTGCGTGAAAAAGACGAGTGGGACGGTGGACATATTCCGCAAGGGACGCTGCTGTCGCGGGGCCGTCTGGAAGGGCGCATCGAAGAGCTGGTCCCCGATAAGACCACGCCGATTGTGGCGCATTGAGCTGGCGAAGGACGCGCTGCCCTGGCAGGGCAGACCTTGTTGGCGCTCGGCTATACGAATGTGCATTATCTAGCTGGTGGTTTCAACGCCTGGAAAGCCGCGGGCTTGCCCGTAGAGACCCCTCAACAACCCTGAGCCTGTGAGACATCATCCGATGGAGCAGTCCATACAAATGGGCAAAACCGTGTGTCTGCAATACACCCTCTCGTTGGCCGACGGGATACTCGTCGACTCCTCAACGGACAGTGGCACCTGGACCTACGTGCATGGGCACACGCGGATGCCGAGTGGACTGGTGCAGGGGGTGGAAGGACTGAAACAGGGTGATCACGTACGCCTGGAGCTGGCCGCTGCCGACGCGTTCGGTGCGTTAAATCCGGATGCGTTTCAGCAACTGCCCAAAGATCGCTTCCCCGCTTCGACCCTGCATGTGGGGTTTAGCGGGGAAGTGGCTGGGCCAGGAGGCAGTATCGTGGCCTTCCGTATTCATGAGATTGGGGAAGACATGGTGACGATCAATCTCAACCACCCGCTGGCCGGGCAGGACGTGGTGTTTGATGTTACGGTCATTCATGTGCAAGACTAACGTACTGGAGGAGCAAGACGCATGCAACGCCTGAGCCGAGAGCACTATACCCTCGTGCTGGACCCGCAGCTCGCGCCCGCAATCACGATTGCCTCGGGGGAGACGCTGGTGGTGGAAACATGGGATGCGTACAAAGGCGTGTGGGGCGCTGATCAGCAGCCGCCGGAAGTCGGTGCGGCCACCGGCCCCATCGCGGTGGCAGGCGCCCAGGCAGGGGATGCCTTGCGCATTGACATTCTCGCGATTACGCCTGCCGCCACCGCGATGCATGACGTCAGACCCGGACGTGGCTTTTTGGGCGAAACGTTTATCGAGCGGCGTCCCACCGTGATGGCGCTGCGCGACGGGCACCTGCAGTTTCCAGGGGGTATCAAAGTGCCGCTCAACCCCTCCGTGGGCCTCATTGCCACCACACCGACGATGATCCAGATTACCGCCAGCGACAGCGGTCCCTATGGCGGCGACCTGGATATGAAGGAACTCGTGGCGGGCAGCACGCTCTGGTTACCCGTATTCGTGCCAGGCGGCAAGCTGGTCCTCGGCGATTGTCACGCCGTGGTCGGCGACGGCGCGGTAGGGGGTACCGGCGCCGAATGCTCGGCAGAAGTCACGCTACGCATCACGGTGGAGCACGGGAAGCATTTACCTGGACCCCGCGCGCTGACCCCGCAACATTTTGCCATTCTCGCTTCTGGGGATGACGTGGGCGAGACCATGCGGTTGGCGGTACAACAGATGGTCGATTTCCTGGTGCAGGAACGTGGCATGGAACCCTACGCGGCGTATAGTCTGCTGAGTCTCGCGGGAGATATCCGTATGTCCCGCACGTTCCGTCCACTCAGCCCTGTCAAGATGCTCCTGGCCCGTGAGGTGTTGGAGCAGATTGGCACCTAGCTGAGGCCGCGCGCACCCGCGGGGGCTCCCCAAGCCTCGCACAGGCTTGGGGGCGGGGGGCTCCCTGGCTCACGTCCCGCGGCTCAATGGACGGAAACCGCATCAAGAGTAGGGGCGATACGACCGCGTCCTAGGCATTTTTTTGTCTATACTCTCTCGCCGCTAGACTGTCTCATCAGGCACACAAGAACACAGGACGCGGAATCATTTGGAACTTGGTAGGAGAGATTGGCTATACTTGTTGATCCAATGCTCGTTGCCATCATGTAAGAGTTTCCAAGTTCCCAGCGTCAGCCAGGCTGCCTATGCTCAGCACCCATAGGAGGCGGCGCCGCAGAGCCAGAGTGGGTTCGACGCCCCAGACGCCGACGCTTGCACGTGGAGTTTAGGCATGACCTCAGCAAGAGGCATCAGGAGAGGGGCCTGCTTGACAGATCAGCCTGCACATCCTAGGCAGCACGCGTAATCTGCGGATTTCAGCGAGGGATACCGATGGGCATTTTTGAAAGGTACAAAATCAATAAAGCCGTGCAGCGGCTTGCGGGGGCGACAGCAGTTACAAGCCCAGAAGCGGTGCAAGCTGCGGCGCTGTTACAACGGTGTGACGCCACCAGCACCATTCTCAAATTGCTGGAAGCGTTGGGGAAAGGCCCGCCCTCCCGTGCCTTGCTCGCCGTGTTGGAAGCGTATGCCCAAGACGAGACGTTGGCGCTCTTGAGTGAGGGTTTGGCGAGCACCAACACACGCGTAGCTGCCGCCGTCGGCGACGTGCTGACGCAAGCGCAAACGTACGATCCCAATCGTTTATTTGATTATTGGAACGATCCACATATCTCAAAGGCCACGCTCAGTAAGATCATCGTGGCACATGCCAAACGTGTCGATGTCCATAAGCTGCTCTCTTGCCTGGAGGCGGCGCGTCCGGAGGAGCGCCAGGCCCTGTTCAGTGTGCTCGTCCAGAGAGTGACGCCAGACAGTGTGCCCGCACTGGTGAAGAGTCTTGCCACGCCGGATGACACCTTCCGTCTGGGGTTGACCCGCCTCATCGTGCGTTTCGAGACCGAGGATGTCCCGAGGGCCTGCCTGGATTTACTGCGCGACTCGCAGGCCGCCATACGCCAAACAGCGCTCGAGGGGTTGCGGCGCCCAGAATTTCCCATTGATGTCGCACCCATTTGTGCGCTCCTGCAGGATCCAGAGCCCACGGTGCGGCGGCAGGCCGCAGCCCTCTTAGGGCAGCGCAAAGATCCGCAGACGGTTGGCCATGTGCTCGCCCTCCTCCCTGGCGCGGATGCGGAGATGCGCCAGGGCCTGCTCCCCATCTTGCAGGCAGTCGGTACAGCTGACGCTATGAAAGTGGCGGTTCTCGCCCCTGATGCTCCGGCGCAGATGCCGGAGGTCTTGCTGTCTCTCCTCCCCGAAGCGTCGGTCCGGATCCGCAACCTGGCCCTGGTGGGTATTGCGCATCTCCGGGAGCCGTGTGACGTTGAACCACTCTGCCGACTCTTAACCGATGCCGACGCCACTGTCCGACGGCAAGCTGCGGCAGTACTGGTCCGTCAGAACGATCCCCGGATTCTCCCGTACCTGCTCCCGCTGCTGCAGGACACATCGCCGGACATTCAGAGTAATGCGGTGGCGATCTTTAATGGACAAAGCACGCCCGCGGCCCTGCAAACGCTGTTGGAGCCCTTGCAGGGGCACGACGAGGACGTCAGCACACGTGTGGCCGAGGCCCTCGGGCAGCATGGCACCGCGCAGGTGATCGACGCAGCGCTGCAGCTCGCACTGCATACGACTGCCTTTCTGCGACGCTGTGCGGTGAATATCCTGAAACAGACGCGGGATGACCGCATATGGCCCTTCCTCTCATCGATGCTGGAGCAGGAGAACGCCTGGCGCCGGACCTGTGCGGCTGAAGCGTTAGCCGCCTTGGGGGAGCAACGCGCTGTCCCAGCGCTTATACGCCTGGTGGAACACGGCGAGGAGGCGGAGCGCTTGACCGCCTTGTGCGCCCTCTCGACCTTGGGAGACGCACGAGCGGTACCTGTCTGCCTGACGCAGGTGCAACAGGGGGCACCAGCGCTGCAACAAGAAGCGCTGCGCGCATTAGCAAGATTAACGGATACCGCACAGGCGGAGCAGGTATTCCAGGTGGTCACGATCGTGCGCGCAATGGCCACCGATCCAGCCCTGCAAGTACTCGTCACCAACACGGTTGAGACGCTCATCCAACGTTTTGGCACGACAATCACCGGCGACAGTGATACATCTGAGACCACAGCGGATCTCTTACAGTATCCGCCACCGTTGGCAGAGTTCTCGCAGCACGAAGAAGTCCAGACAGACATCAGTCTCGATGGCATGCGTCGCCCCCCCACGGCGTCCTCGGAAACCGCCATCACGGGAACGGTGTCTGATATTATGGCGGTGGAACCTGGGACGGTCTTGGGAGAGCGTTACCGTATTCTCAGGCACATTGGTCAGGGTGGTTTTGGCACCGTGGTCTTGGTCGAGGATCTCATGGTGCAGGAAGAGGTTATCCTGAAGTTTCTGCATCCGCATATGGCCAATGATGCACGCATGATTGCGCGGTTTGTCCATGAGTTACGCTATGCCAGGCGGGTCACCCATGAAAATGTCATCCGTATCCACGAGTTTCTCAAAATTGACGGTCTCTATGCTATCTCGATGGAATATTTTCCGAGCCACAATTTAAGCGATGCCCTGGCACAACAGGCCCCGCTGCCACTGCCGTACGGCCTGCGGATTGTCTGGCACGTGTGTCGCGGGATGCATGCGGCCCATCAGGCCAACGTGCTCCATCGCGACCTCAAGCCGCCGAATATCTTGCTAGATGACAAGCGTCTGGTCAAAATTGTCGATTTCGGTTTAGCAGCCTTGACCAACGATGCCGCCACCCGTCTCACCCGAACGGGAGCGCTGATGGGCACCCCGCTCTATATGGCGCCGGAGTTACTGCAAAATCGCACACTCGATGCCCGCCTGGATATTTATAGTCTCGGCGTCATCATGTATGAGATTTTTACGGGGGCGCCGCCCTACGAGGGGGATAATCCTATGGCGATTTTGTTTCAACATGTAGCGGGGAAAGCCACGCCCCCACGCGAGGTGAATCCAGAGATCCCGCCAGGCCTGGAGGCGATTATTCAACAAGCCATGGCCGTTGAACCCGCACAACGTTTTCAAACGATGGAGGCACTCGCCAAACAACTTGCCCCGCTGCTCAAGCAATATGGCCGGTGAGTCCAGCCCGCAGACCAGGGCCGTGGGGAGTGCTATGAGGTTGTGGGCTGGGGTTTCACGGCCCGTATAGTGATGAGGACTTCGTAATTAGGATCGTCGTAGTCCAGTTCTGCGCGTTGCAGCTCTTCAGAGGCCAGCCCATGCAAAAAGGCCAGCGCCACCAAGACATTGCCATGGGCTTGGACAGTCACGTGCGTGGCGGGAAAGACCTCCGTGAACAGCCTCTGGGCCGACAGCGAGGTCATCCGCCAGTATTCCCCCCAATGATCCATATCCCACCGGGCAATCTGGCCAATACCATGGCTTGTCGCTAAAAGCACGCCACCAGGCTTGAGGAGGCGATGCAAGGTGCGGAGCGCCGCACGCACATCGTAGATAAACTGCAACGTCTGCGTGCAAATGATGCTATCGAATGTCTCCGAGGGCAGGTGCTCAGCCTGGGTAAGGTCTGCGATCAGCGTCGCCCCTGGATGCGTTGGGGAGAGGTGCAGCACATCGGAGTGCTGCACACGCGCCCCGCCAAATTGGTGGGTATAGGTCGCATCTTCGACTTCGAGGACGTGCCCAGAGATGTCCAGCATGTGGCGTGCCAAAAATGCCTCAATATAGTAACGATCGACGCACTGGCCCCACTCGAGACCGAAATTGCGTCCTATGGGCTGCAGACGGCGTAAATCGCCAAAAGAGACGCGCCCTACCGCTGGCTGGCGGCGTGGCGGCGTCTGCCACCGCCAGCGCCGCCACGCTTCACACCATCTCGACCATACATGCCGCACGTGCTTCCCTCCTTCCATCCGCCCGCCTTTCAGTGCCGTGCCATCTTCCCGCGCCTGCCAGACGCCAACGCTCTCCCAGCATAGCCGCGTACCACCATTTTTGCACCTCCCAGGCAGCAAACCAGCGTGTGGCCCGTCCCCTGCCATCAAGCTGGTCTGCTGCCGCGCCGGAAATGTCGTAGGCGCACGTAACGTTTCCGCGCCTCCACGTCTCTAATCCCTCAGAGAGACAGACAAGGGTATGTGTCCAGGCTGGCGGCGTTCCCACGTTCCTCGGGCGTAACCTGGCAAACACCCCATCTCCTCTGCGTAACGTATGCCAGCGACCATCTGAGCCCTGGGACGTTTGCCCAGGGTCAGCACTCTCATTGCACCACAGAAATAGGGACACCATGAAAACGCAGATTGCGATCATCGGCGGCGGCCTTGGTGGTTTGATGACCGCCTATCATTTACAGGCGAAATGTGAGGATGTGTGCGACATCACTCTCTTGGAAGCCAGCCCACGTTGCGGCGGCAAAATGGTCACCCAGCGTTTTCACACGGTGCCTGTGTTGTATGAAGCCGGTGTCGCGGAACTGTACGATTATTCGATGCTTGGCCCCGATCCTTTGCGCGAGCTCGTGGCAGAATTGGGACTGGACACCGTGCCAATGGACGGACAAACGGTGGTGCTCGACAATCAAATTTTGCGCCATCGCGACGACATCCGACGTGTTTGTGGGGCCAAAACGCTGAAGGCCATCGACAGCTTTCGGGCCTTCGCGACAAAGATGCTCAGCCCTGAGCAATACTATGAGGGCTCGAGCCGCGAGGATAATCATCATCCCTTGTCACGTCTCACCGGCCAACGGCTCCTCGAACAGCACGTGACCGATAGCACCGCCAGACGGTATCTGCGCGTCGCGTCCCGCAGTGACATTGCCACAGAATTACATCTCACCAATGGCCTCAACAGCCTGAAAAACTTTTTAATGGACGTCGATGGCTATATCAAGCTGTATTCCATTGTCGGGGGTATTGACCGGATCCCACAAGAGTTACTCACACGCCTCCAGCACCCTGCGGACCCAGATACCGCCACCGTCCACGTGCGCTACAACAGTCCCGTCGTCCAAGTCGGCAGCACCCCGGACGGACGCTATCGGCTGGTGGTGCGCGACAATGGCCAGGAAACCGTGCAGGAGTATGATCTCGTCGTGCTGGCGTTGCCGCACAACTGGCTGACGACGGTCGCCTGGGCCGACGACACGTTAGCCCAGGCCATGGGCCGCCACATTGCTTACTATGACCGACCTGCCCATTATTTACGCGTGTCGCTCTTGTTCCAAACGCCGTTCTGGCGCTCCGAGATTACCGACTCGTGGTTTATGAGTGACGCCTTTAATGGCTGTTGCGTCTACGATGAAAGTGCCCGGCATGATGCCGGTGGCTACGGGGTACTGGGGTGGCTGTTGGCCGGCAGCGATGCCATAGCGTTTGCGAATCTCGATGATCAGACGTTGATCCAACGGGTGCTGGATGCCCTGCCGCCCTCGCTCCAGGCGGGACGAGAGCTCTTGATCGAGGGGCATGTCCATCGCTGGATGGGGGCCGTCAACGGGTTGCCCGGCGGTCTCCCCGTGCAACGCTTGAAGGATGCCCATGTGCCAGCCCCTGAGGCCCATCCCGGCGTGTTCGTCGTGGGCGACTATCTGTTTGATTCCACACTGAATGGTATCCTCGACTCCGCCGATATCACCAGCGATCTCGTGTTATCGCACCTGCTGAAAAAACATTATCAGCCTAGCATCGTACTGCCAGGGCCCGCACGCCGCACGCTCGGACCCACGCGGGCGCGCACCTCACGCATTGATCGGCAGTACTTTGACACGTATCGTGGCTTGGGTCCGTATGCCGACACGTATCAACGCTTTTTTAATGCTGCCTATCTCCTGGACATGATCCGTCTCGTCTGGGGCGCCAAACCGGGCTATCGCTTGCTCGACGCCGGGTCGGCCAGTGGCGTGACACTGGAAGATTTTTCCGCTTTTGGCGTACAGGCCTGGGGTATTGAAAACAACAAATATATCTATGCGCACACACCTGACAAGTGGCTCAAACGCAATATCTTGGGCAATGTACAGCAGCTCCCATTTCCCGACAATCATTTTGATTTCGTGTACGAGACGTGCCTGTGCCATCTGCCGGCTAGTCGCATCGAACGAGCCATCCGTGAACTGTGCCGTGTGACCAAGCGTGGCCTGATCTTTGGGTCGATCACGAGCGATCTGGATAGCGAAATTATCAAAAAATACGATCTCCTCCGAGGGGTCAGCACGCTCTCCACCTGGTGGGAGTGGTCGGAAGCCTTCCTCGACTACGACTTTGATATGGCGCTGAGCACGCCTGAGCCCCTCGCTTTGGCCTGGCAACGCACGCTCCAAGCGGGGCAAGGGCCTGGGGCCTGGTATGAAGACGATGATAGTCTGCGCTACTGCTTTTACACGAAACTGAAGGCATAACACCGTATGGCACGCAAGAAGCGCAAGGGCACCAAGGTCTTCGAGGACGTGGAGGAGGATGAGGACGACGTGGAGGAGGATGAGGACGACGTAGAGGAGGATGAGGACGACGACGACGATGACGATGACGATGACGAAGCAGTCAGCGCCACCGTCGCCGTTGGGGCCTTGCGACAAGTCGCGCGGTTTTTTGTGCCGTATCTGCGGCCCTATACCAAAGGCCTGCTCTGGCTGCTGTCGGGTGTAGTGATTGAAACCCTCTACAACATGGCGTTCCCTTTATGCCTGAAATATCTCATCGACGAAGCCATCGGAGAACAAGACCACGAAGTCTTGATCTGGATCTTGGGGATCATGGGGGGGCTATGGGTGATCGTCTCAACCACGACCCTGGTCTACGAATATCAGAACGCTCGCCTCGGTTCCCAGGTGCTGGGTGATGTGCGTCGGCGCCTCTTTGTCCATCTGCAGTCGCTGACCATGGGTTTTTACGAGCGTGCCAAAGTTGGCGATGTGCTCTCACGTTTTTCCATTGATCTCAGTGCCCTCGACGAAGTGGTGATGCATGGCATCTCGTGGGGCATCCTGCCCCTGCTGGAGTTAGTCGCCGGCCTCGTCTTGCTGTTTCTCTTGAGCTGGCCGCTGGCGCTCGTGGCCACGCTGGTCTTCCCTCTGACGCTGTTAGGCCCGCGCCTCTTGTCTCCCAAAGCCCTGGTGGTCAGTTATCAGCAAAAGCAACAAGAAGGCTCCACGCTCAGTGTCGTCCAAGAAAACGTCACGGCGCAGCCCGTGGTCCGCGCCTTTAGCTTGCGGGGTGTCGCCCTCGGCTGGTTTGACACCGCCAATCGGGGCCTCGTCACGACGTCCATCCAGGCCCATTTCTTGCGCATCCTCGTCGAACGCTCGGTCAGCATAATCATTTTACTGCTACATTTGCTGATCTTGGCCGTTGGGGCCTGGCTGGCGTTCCACGACCACATCACGATTGGCACGCTGGTGACGTTTGAAAGTGTGTTTTGGGAACTGTCCTCCAATATGGGGCACTTCCTCGACTTTCTGCCCTCGCTGATCGAAGGCGCCAGCGCCACGCAGCACATCAATGATTTGCTCACCGCACCGACCCACCCCAAGGAACCCGCCGACATGCCGGCCCTGCCGCGGTTCAGTCGTGAAATCGTCTTCCAGCATGTCTCCTTCAGTTACACGGGTGCGAAGCGGCAGTTACGTGATATCCAGTGTCGCATTCCCTGCGGCGCACACATCGCAGTCATCGGGCCCAGCGGGGCCGGGAAGAGTACGCTGGTACAGTTGCTGATGCGTCTGCACGACGCCACGGCAGGCACAATCGAGATGGATGGGCATGATGTCAGTGCCTACAGCCGCGATTCGCTGCGGGCGCAAGTTGCCGTGGTGTTTCAGGAAAATTTTCTCTTTGACCTGAGCCTGCGCGAGAATATCCGCTTGGGGAATCAGCAGGCGACCGATGCCGAGGTGGAAGCCGCAGCGCAAGCGGCAGAGATCCACACGTTCATTCAATCGTTGCCGCAGGGCTATGCCACCATGGTGGGCGAGCGCGGCGTGCGGTTGTCGGGGGGGCAGCGCCAGCGGATTGCCATTGCCCGGGCACTGGTACGCAATCCGGCCATTCTCATCCTCGATGAAGCGGCCTCGGCGCTCGATCAAGCCACGGCGGCAGCGATTCATCAGACGCTACACGCCGTCTCCCAGGGCCGCACGGTGATCTCCGTGACGCATCGCTTGGCCTCTGTGGTGGAAAGCGATGTGATTTATGTGCTGAACAATGGCCGATTGGTCGAACAGGGCCCGCATGCGCTGTTGGTGCAGCGTAACGGGCTCTATCGCAAGCTCTGGAACAGCCAGGGACTGGTCGAGACGGAGCGCCGTCCGCGCCAACGCTAAGGCGGGCTGGGCGCTACGCCAGTTGCTGGAGCTGCGCCACCAGCGACGCGGGCAAGGCGCGACAGGCAGCGGCGTTGGCACAGGCTTGCTCTGGTGTACGTATGCCGGGAATGGTCACGTCCACCGCCGGGTGTGAGACACAAAAGCGCACGGCAGTTTCGACTGGCGACAGCCCACCGGTCGCGGCAATGGCGCTCATCTGCCGCACTTTGGCGACCAGAGCCGGCCGCTTGTCAGGGGCAAACATGCCGCCACGCCGATCGCCGTCCACAAACGTGGTCTGCTCATCAAAACGTCCAGACAGCATGCCACGCAGCAGCGGCACCCGCGAGATCACCCCGACCCCCGCAGCATGCGCGCGGCTAAAGACCGCGGCAGCACCCTGATTGAGCACGTTGTATTCCATTTGCATGACCGCTGGCTGCCCAGACGTGACGACGTAGTCGCACTCCTCCAGCGTGTTCACCGACACGCCCCAGTGTTTGATCTTGCCCTGCGCTTTGGCCGTTTCCAGCACAGCGTAGCTATCCTGGGACTGCATATTGCCCAAGGCTGGATTGTGCAACAGGTACATATCAATGGCCTCCACCCCCAAGCGCTGTAAACTGCCCTCCAGACAGCTACGAATATAGTCCGGGGTAAAATTGCGCACGCCGGTCATCATGTTATTGCCGCCCTTGGTACACAGGAGAATCTGGCCACGGTCGGCCCGCTCCGCCAGAAACGCCCCGATAACGCGCTCGCTATGCCCCACGCCATAGGCATCAGAGGTGTCGAGAAAATTGATCCCAGCATCGACCGCGGCATGCAGTGCTTGGCGACTGAGGGCATCGTCTACTGGGCCATACATGCCACTGATGCTCAGCGAGCCAAAGCCAATCACGCTAACCTGCAATCCCGTGCCTCCGAGCGTACGATATTCCATGGAGGTCTCTCCTCTCTGTTTAACGTATCCGCAGGTGGGGGGCCAGGTGCGCCTGCACGGCGTCCCCACATAGCTGACAAGCGAGCACCGCCACGCTCAGAGCCAACCCAGGAAACAGGGCCAGATAGGGCGCCGCGGCGAGGCTCCGATATCCCTCACCCCGCAGCATGCCGCCCCACGTAGGGGTGGGAGGCGGCAGGCCCACTCCCAGGATATCCAAGCCAGTCTCCATGACCATCGCCTGCGCCAGCCACACGAAGGCCAGCATCAACAGTGTCGTCGATACACGCGAGAAGAGATCCCACCGGCTGAGGCTCCCAGGCGAGGCGCCCACCGCCTGGCCAGCGTCCTGGTGACGTGCGGCCAGCACAGTATCACGGACCACACGCGCCGCGCTAGGCGTCATGACGAGGCCGAGTACGAGGATGAGAGTGAGGAAACTGGGCTCTAGCACGCTCAAGACCGCCAGGGCCACGACCATGCCTGGTACGGTGATGAGCACATCCAGCAGGCGTTGCATTGCCTGGCCCAGACGGCCCGGCCAAGCGCTCATGGCCACGCCGATGACCATACTCAACCCCATCCCAATAATCACCGCCCCGCCTCCCACCAGGAGGGAGGACCGGGCTCCATAGATGAGACGGCTGAGCACATCGCGCCCCTGCGTGTCCGTGCCCAGCACAAAAGTCGCATTCGGGGCGTGCTGGCGCAGGGGCATACCTTGGCTGTCACTGTGCCGGTAGGAGGGATCATAGGGTGCCACGTGCGGGGCCAGCGCTGCCGTGGCGAGGAGTCCGAGGAGGAGCAAGGCACTCAGCGTGCCCAGACGCGGCCGTAGGCTCCCCCAACGTGACCCCCGTGGCTGGGGTAGCATTACCAGAGATGCCGTATGGGACAGCGTCTCGTCAGAGCTTCCTACATGCGCACGCTGGCGTCGGGCGAGCCACATGCCACTCACCTCCAGGAGGAGATGCATCCCGACCATCACGGTGGCATAGCACATCACCGCGCCTTGCACCATGGGATAATCCCGCAGCAGCACGGCATCCCGCAGCAGGCTGCCGACCCCTGGCAGGACAAAAATCGTCTCAATGAGCACCGCGCCTCCCACGAGCCCCGGCGCGTGCTGGCCCAGCCAGGTGAGCATGGGGAGACAGAGCGTGGGCAGGCTGTGGCACACGAGGCGAGCGCGGGCACGCCAGGTGCCGGCCGTCTCCGCGTCGGTGGCATGCTCCCGTAACGCGACGCGGAGCGTGTGATGTACCACCCACGTCAGCTGTACGGCGGCCTGCGCCCCCAGGATCAGTGCCGGCAGCCACAGATGGGTGAGACAGCGCAGGGGATCACCCCAGAACGACGTAACGCCCAGAGGCGGTAGGCCATGCCCCAAGACCGCCCATGCCGTCACGAGCACCGTCGCCACCCAGAAGCTTGGGCACGCAAACACGAGCAGGGCGAGAAGGCGTCCCAGCGCATGGGCTATCGTCTCGTGCCACACTGCGGCAAGCATACCCACAGGTAGGGCCAGGCATACCGCCATGAGTAGCGCCAAAACGATCAGAAGACCTGTAAGTCCTATACGCGTACCAAGAGCCTGGCGTACGGGTTGGCGGCTGCTGAGCGCCTGCCCGAGGTCGCCATGGACCACACCACTGAGCCACGCCCCATACTGCTGCCAGAAAGGCTGCTGCAGACCGAGTGCGTGCTGGGCCCACGTCTGGTCCTCCGTACTCAGCGCGGCGATGTGAGCGAGCTGTCCGAGGATGGTCGCCTCAGGCAGGCTGCGCACCAGCGTAAACATGGCCACGGAGATCAGGAGCCACGCCACCAGACCCCGTAAGGCACCCCACATGATCGAGCTGGGCATGGTTCCCCGTCCCTCATCATCGCGAGGCGTTTGGCGTTCCCTCTCCCTGGGAGTGCAGGCATCTGGCATGTTGCTGAGTGGGTAGGATGCCCGCGCTCCCAGGCAAACCTCCGAGGTCGAGCACAGCAGGCTTACGCATGCGCTGCCACAGCCATGGGGCAGGCCTCCTGCTCCGCCGCAGGCACGAAACGATTCTCCGGCTTGGGCAGGCCCAGGTTACCACGCAGGGTGTCGGATTCGTATTCCGTACGAAACAGGTCACGCTCTTGCAAAATGGGCACCACGTGGTCGATGAAATCGAGCAAGCCATCCGGTAACACAGCACTGCTGAGCATAAAGCCATCCACGGCCCCGGCTTCAAACCAGGCTTGCATGGTATCAGCGATGTGCGTCGGTGTGCCGACAAAGGCGCTCCGTGGGGTGGTCATGCGTAGCGCCATCTGGCGCAAGGTTAAATGCTCGTCACGGGCCAGTTGTTTAATGCGATCCGTGGTGCTTTCCCAGCCGTTACGCCCAAAGTCGCCGAGTTCGGGGAACGGTGCATCCAGCGCAAACTGCCCAAAGTCAATGTCGTTGAAATAGCGCCCTAGATAGTGCAAGGCGTCCGTCACGTTGACCAGACTCGCAATCTCGTAATACTTCTCCTCAGCTTCCGCCTGGGTACGACCGACTATCGGGCTGCAGCCGGGGCAAATCACCAGATCCTCCGGTCGTCTACCACACTGCACAGCCCGGCCTTTGACGTCGCGATAAAACTGCGCGGCATCGACGAAGGTACTCTGGTTGGTAAAAATGGCCTCGGCGTGCTGGGCTGCAAAAGCACGGCCCGCTTCTGATGAACCGGCTTGAAACAGCACCGGCCAGCCTTGCGGCGAGCGGGAGATGTTGAGCGGTCCCTGCACGGAGAAAAATTCGCCCTGGTAGTTCACCCGGTGCAGTTTAGCGGGATCAAAAAACATGCCGCTGGCTTTGTCGCGGACAAAGGCATCGTCTTCCCAGGAATCCCACAGTCCCTTCACCACTTCCAGGTATTCATGGGCCATGCGATAGCGCAGATCATGCTCAGGATGCGCTGGCTTGCTGTAATTGAGCGCCGAGCCTTCGAGCGGGGAAGTGACGATGTTCCAGCCGGCGCGTCCGCTACTGAGGTGATCCACCGTGGCAAACTGCCGCGCCACGGTGAAGGGCTCGCTGTAGGTCGTGGACAAGGTCGCCACCAGGCCAATGTTGGTGGTGATGCCCGCCAGCGCCGCCAGTAAGGTCACCGGCTCGAAGCGGTTGAGAAAATTGGGGTGTGATTTTTCGCTGATGTAAAGCCCATCGCCAAAAAAGGCAAAGTCGAGCTTGGCGGCTTCGGCGCGGCGCGTTAAGGTCTGATAATACTTCAGGTTCATGGCACCATCCGGCACCGCATGCGGATGGCGCCACGAGGCCATGTTGCTACCCGTACCCGCCAAAAACGTCCCGATATGCAACTTGCGTGGCTGTGTCATCTCTTGTCCCACCCTTCAGCACAAGGCCGTCTTGAGTAATGCATAGGAATGCAGCCGTTTGGCAAAATTTTTGATCGCCGTGACGATAAAGAGTTCTTCGGCCTGATAGCGCCGTTGCACCGCCTCCAGTTGCTGGAGCACGGTGTCCCGCGCCCCATGGATCACATGCCCCTCTTGCACAGTAATGGTGTAGGGTTCCTGCGCTTGCCTGCCGAATTCCTCTGCCGCGTCCATGGTGGCCACAGTAAAAGTTCTGCCGCTGGCTAATCGGAGGCGAATCACCTTGATCTCCGAGGCATACTGCCGGGCTTCGTCGTCCGAATCCGCCGCGATAACCGAGAGTGCCAGCATGGCCCGCGGCGGTCGCGGCTGCGTCGTATCGAAGTCGGCGTGGTACGTGGTCATCGCTTCGTCCAGCGTAGCGGCATCGCTGTTGAGAAACTGGGCAAAGACATACGGCAGTCCCAGGCGGGCGGCCAGCGCGGCGCTGGAGACGTTGGTGCCCAGCAAAAACACTTCGGCAGGTTGTGGGGGCTCGGGCGTGACCCGCAGACCGTGCAGGGGATGGCTCGCATCGAGGCGATTGTACAGGAATTGCTCCAGTTGGACGATTTTCTCATCGAACGGTGTAGTGTGCTCACCCAGCTCCTGCTGCAAGGCTTTAGTGCTGCGTGGCAAGCCGCCCGGTCCACGGCCAATGCCGAGATCCACCCTCCCCGGTGCCAGCGACGCCAGCACGTTAAAATTTTCCGCCACTTT
>SXND01000263.1 GCA_005777235.1 Pseudomonadota bacterium | reverse complement strand
TGCGCACTCTCGCCGAACGCACCGTCGAAGCCCTCTGGAGCGCCATTGGTAAGATCTATGATGCGGTCACCCCATCCCATTGCAACAACTTCTTCTATAAAGCCGGATATGCAGTGCGTAAATTATGAAAATGCTCTAGCGTGACGGAAGAGACGGTGTGGGGCTGGCTCCAGCGTGCGGCTTCTCAGGCTGAGGAGAGCTAGCACCCCCTGCTGCGGAACCTGCCGGTGCCCCAGGGACCACTGAAGGCGAGGTGGCATGGCATGCCACGTCAGCAGGCGTGCGAGGTAGACACGGCAGGAAAATGCGTGCCTGAGAGCACGGATGGACGCCAAGGGAGCTGGGTCCGTTTTGCCCCCGAGTGCCGCTTACTGATTGCGGCGGTAGTGGGACCGCGGAGGCTCGACACGGCGCAGGAAGTCGTGGCCCTCACGCAGGCACGTGTCGCAGGCCTTCCGGCATGCTTCCGCGATAGCTGCGCGGGCTCTGTAAGTGCCCGCATTGCGGCTGTCCACGTCGTGACGACGTGGACACGCACGGGCACGCGGTGCGCCCCACCCGGCTCGCGTCTCTGGGCCACTGGTCCAACAGCAGCAAGCCGGGAAGCGGCTGACGCGCCGCACACGCGTCGTCCTGGGAGCCGAACGCCTGACGCACCATGGTTGCACGATGCGTACAGCTGTGGTCGTATGGGTGCACCTGACCTTGCGTCAGGCCTTGGCACCGTTGGCACGCAAGACGTCCAGCTTCTGCACAGACCGCGAGCGCCTGCGGCAGCGGGTGGTCTTTTTCCAGGCCTTCGCCACCGTGACCACACCGCCTAGGAGCGTGCGGCGGCCGTTGCCGCTGCGAAAGCGCACACGCCACGGCGCGATGCGGCCCCGCTGGCGAGAACGCACGCCAGCAAGGGCGGCAGACGTGACCGATCATGGCTGGACCTTTCGTGAGCTGTTCACGACCAAATGTGAGCCGTTAGATTCTCAAAGTAGTAGCGGATGAGCACCCAACACGAGGACCATAGATTTATCGGCCAGCTCCTCGGTGAGCTGTGCCTGAAAATCTGCGCCTGGAGGGACGCCAAAACGATCCAGAAAGACCTCGAACGACCGTTTGGTCAATTCCTCGAACAACTGTTCGGCGAGCGGCGTGGAGTCCTTCCGAATGTAACTGATAAAGAGCCGACGAGCGCGGTCCAAACCTGCGACGTACAAGATGTCATGAATCGACTCACTGATATCGCGGGACCACAGCGAGACGTTCAGCTCCTTTAGGCCAGCGGGTAACTTCGTCGGCACATCCGTATCTTGGGGGAGCACAGGCAGGATGTTGATATACGCAGCGTTGTGCAGCCAGGAACGCCCACCACTGGCCTTGCAGCGGTGTGTCGCGGTCCGGGAGAGGCTGGGGCCTCTATCGCCCACAAGCACCAACACTTTGATGCACTCGGGGACGGCATGTGCATGGCAGGCCACAGGCTGTGGCAGCGTACAACAAGGGCAAAGCGCCGTTTGCTCTTGCACACCAGCTTGGCGTCCCAGGAGAGAAGCCGTCAGGCTCTTTTCTAAGTCGTTGACCTGCTGTGCTGCAGCACCACCAAGCCCTAAATCGGTGCTCACAATCTGACATGGTTGCTGGGACGCGATGCCCGTGAACCTGCGACAGCGACAACCAGTCTGTAGATCGCCACTTTGTAACACCACGGCAAGGTCTTGTTGTAGGCTAGAGATGAGCCGACTCTCCTCTGGGGTGGATGCCGAGACCATGGCTCGTCGGTACGAACCACGCGACGGCATCCACATGTCAGGCGCGTCAGGGTTCTTACGCTGTACCACTCATCCGAGGAACTTCGCATACGCATCGAGCAGCGGTAAAATCGTGTCGCGCCCCTCGGACGGCAAGCGCAGGATGACGCGGGTCACATCAGCTGCCTGATAGGTGCTGAGGAGCTTGGGATCTGCCTCCACACCAAACACCGACGTGGAGATCGTCCGCATGTCGCGCCCAGCGGTGGCGGCGTATTCTCGTAGAGCATTCAGGCCCTGGCTCACCAGCTCCGGCTGACGGCTGCGCGGGAACCAGCCCTCGCAGTAGTCCACCACGCGCTGTAAGGTGTAGCGACTCTCCCCACCCAGGAGCACCGGCGGGTGCGGCTGCTGCGCCGGTTTGGGCCAGCACCACATGGCGTCAAAGTTGACAAACTCGCCATGGAACTCGGCCACGTCTTTGGTCCAAATCTCTTTCATGGCGCGCACTTGCTCGCCCATCTTGCGGAAACGGGTTTTATGCTCCGTACCATGGTGGGCCATTTCTTCGACATTCCAGCCACCACCGATACCGAATAAAAAACGCCCGCCTGACAGACGGTCGAGACTGGCGACTTCCTTGGCCATGGTGATGGTATCGCGCTCGATGACGAGGCAGATGCCCGTGCCCAGTTTCAGCGTCTTGGTGACCGCCGCCGCCAGCATCAGGGAGATGAACGGATCATACGTGTGGCTGTATTCGAGCGGCAGCTCAGCCCCCCCCGGCCACGGCGTGCGACGGCTGGTGGGAATGTGGGTGTGCTCAGGCACCCAGAGTGACTCAAAACCACGCGCCTCGGTCTCGCGGGCCAGTTCGTCAATGGGGATTGCGTAGTCGGTGGCAAACATGCCAACGCCAATCTGCATGGAAGCGCTCCTCTCGGGTATCCGCCTGTAAACGTAGAGCTGGGGTGACTGACCACGGGGCTGCGACCGCAGGCCCTACGCTCTACGCAACGTGATGCTTGGGCACATATCTTCGCATGGCGCCAGGATGAACACAATAATGGCTTTCGCGGTGGTGTGCCGGCGCTGGAGGAGTAGAGAGACCGTGCAGAGGCTGCACGGTCTCTCTTATGGCTGCCCCACCAGCGTGGCGCTCTCACTGCCCTGACAGGCTGACTGCAGGCCGAGCGTGCAGGCCTGGCGGAAGCGTTGCCGGGCTTGGGCGTTGTCCTGGGGCACGCCCAGCCCGCGACGATACATGGTGGCCGCATGCATACAGCTCAAGGCATGGTTGCCACGGCAGGCCTGCTCAAAACTGGCCATGGCCTTGGCGTAGTCCAGCACCGTGCCTTCACCCCGCGCATGGCTGGCCCCGAGTTGCCCACACCCCAGCATCGACCCATAGGTACAGGCCTGATGGAACAAGAGGACCGCCCGTGCCGCGTCCGGCGTCACCCCCAAACCATGCGCGTACAGCGAGCCCAGGATGAGGCAACTGGTGCCATCCTTCTGCTCACAGGCCTGGCGGAGTACCCGCTCCCCATCCTCCTGGACGAAGGCGCGCAGGTGCACACAGCCCTCACGCAGACCGAGGTCGCAGGCACGGCTCAGGTTGATCCCGGCCTCGCGCGGCGCTCGTGGCACCAGACGCCCCGCATGCAGTGCCTGCCCGAGTTCGTCACAGGCCGTGGCGGAGTCCCGGTTGCACACACCACTGAGCATGCGCACCCAGTTCTGGCAACTATGCGTGTTCCCCGCTTCACAGGCGCGGAGCCAGAAGGCCGGATCGCTGCCTGGGTGCGCTTTGCTCAGGAAATCTGTGCTCATCATGGCCACAAACAGCGCCACCCATAGCGCCATGTGGGCGAGATTGCGCTGACGGGGACTCCACGGGCGGCCCAAGCGCAGGGGGCGGCAGCGCGTGGCCAGGGCATCCCCCAAGCGGTCGAGCCAGCGCACACTGAGGTTGAGCACCGGCACGCAGAGGAGCTTATCGTAGAAACGGGGCGCGCCCAGCCAACCGAGCAGGTCGTACAGGCCAAACACCGCGGCGCCATAGACGCCCCCAAAGACGAGCTTGCCCAGCGTCGTGCGTGGCGAGGTCGCCGGATCCGTTACCAGCAAATGCACACCGAGGAAGACCGCCGCCGGGATGTTGGTATCGACGAAGTAATACAGCCCGGTAGAACCGGTGTACAGGACATTCAACGTATACAGCGCCAGAGCCGCCGCCAGGGTGACCAACGTCACGGAGAACAGGGCCTGCACCACCAAACCCACCAGGAAGATTTGGAGATAGATATAGGTCGGGCGGGTCAGCGTGGTGGCCACTTCCTCGGCCCAGGAAATGGACGTGCTGTGCGTCGCAATCAACACCAAGGAAAACAGGAAGAGGGGCAGTGCCGACGGATTAAAGATGTGCGTGTAGCGGCCATCCCGCGTCCACCGGACAAATTCCTTGCCCAGCACCCCGACAGCAATCAACAGGAATTGTAAGAAAAACCATTCATCCTTAAACCACAAAAACAAGTTCGTACTCAAGATAATCGGCATGGGGCCAAAGCCCAGTATCCAGGTATCGCGCCGCGACCAGCACACCAGCATGTCGAGCCCGTAGGCAAACAGGAGTTGCGCGATGAGTAGCGGTACATACGGATAGACCTCACGCCAGTACCATCCCCAGTACGCATAAATACACACCTGTAAGAGCGGCTGGACATAGTGCACCGGGATAGCAACGCACTGGTAATGCAGTGTGCGTTGCGTACGAGCGACCTGACGCCGCAGCACCCCGTAGAACAGCACGAGGAGGCTCACGGCTCCCCACAAGGAGCCCGCCAGCCAGCGGTTGGCGGTGACGCGGGGCAGGAAGGCCACGCTCGCGAGGAGGAGGGGGAAGAGGAAGGCCAGCCGGAGCGGGGGCAGCGGTGGGGGGCGACGCCGTGTCTGCCGAGTCGTCATAGAGACCTCAATCGTACGTCTCTCCTGCGAGGCGCACGCAGCACGTAGGCACATCTGGGGCAGTGGTCACGGGCGGTCAGCGCCCAGCGCTCGCGGCGGCGCGTGTGGCCCCAGATCTGCTATGCTCACTACGAGGGCTGTAATGCGGTCCTGCATCACCGCACAACATGCCGTATAACGGCACATTTTTGCATGGCATGAGGAGGAACACAATGACGGCTTTGGACGCACACGCCCTTGCCTGTATGCGTCGGGGTCTGACGCACGCCCGGGCGGGCGACTACTTTGCGGCACATGATGACTGGGAAGAAGTCTGGCAAGGCCTCAGTGGGCACCGTCGCATGTTTTGGCAGGCGATGATTCAGCTGGTCGTCGGGGGCTATCACTATGGCAATGGCAACCGGCGCGGCTGCCAGGGGCAATGGCACAAAGCCCTGCACAAGTGTGAGGAACTGCTTCCGCACTACGCTGAGCCGCTCCCCGAGCCGCTGACGGGCCTGCAGACCGTGCTGCGTGAGGGCCTGGCGCTGGTCGAGGGCAGTGCCGATCCCTTGCCAGCCCTGCACACCTTTACCACCACGGTCATGTCCGATGACTGGTTCAGCTTTCCCTGAGTTTGCACCCCTGGCGACTTCTGGCTATGCTAGCCCCTCGGAAGGCTAGACGCCCAGACACCACCTCTCGCTTGGAGATACGCCATGTACGATCTCTTACTCAAAGGCGGCACCGTCGTTGACCCCTCACAGGGTCTGCACGGCGTGCAGGATGTTGCCGTGCAGGACGGTAAAATTGCCCGCATTGCCCCGAGCATTCCGCGTGAAGAAGCCAAGCGGGTGCACGAGGTCGCCGACAAAATCGTCACACCAGGGTTGATTGACCTGCATGTGCACGTGTTTGAAGGGTTTAACGGTAATGGCGTGCACCCAGACCTCGGTGGGGTCTATGCTGGCGTCACCACGCTGGTGGATGCCGGCAGCTCCGGTTGCGCCACGTTTGCCGGTTTCCCACGCCATATCATCCCGAACTGCCAGACGGAAATTATCCCCTTCCTGCACATCTGCCAGACCGGTCTGGCCACCACCCCCGACATTATCGCCGAGCGCAGCATTGATCTCGACGGCACCCTGCGCGTCCTCGACCAGCACAAGGGCCTGATTCGCGGCATTAAAGCCCGCATGGTGTCCCCCGCCCTGGAAATTATGGGCATGAAGATGCCGCAACTGGCCCGCCGGGCCGCCCGCGAAGGCGGCGTCAAGCTCATGGTGCACATTGGCGACACGGAGAAGCGCTACGATCCCACCGTTATTCGCTCCCTGCTGCCTCTGCTCGATGAGGGCGATATTCTCACGCACTACTTTACGGCCAACCCCGGTGGCGTGCTCGATGCCAATGGCCGCCTGGTCCCCGAAGCCCACGAGGCGGCTCAGCGCGGTGTGTGGTTTGATACGGCGCACGGACGCAGCAATTTTAGCTTTGACATCGGACGCCGCATTATTGACCAGGGCTTGTTGCCGCACTGCATCAGCACCGACCTGACGGTGCCGGGGCGCCTGCTCACGGTCCACAGCATGACGGAGATGATGACGCGCTTTCTCGGGTTGGGTTTCACGCTGGATCAAGTCGTCACCATGTGCACCGAGAATCCCGCCAAAGCCATCGGTGAGGGCCAACGCCTCGGCACCCTGGCGGTGGACCGCCAGGCGGATATTTCGGTCCTCGACATCCATACCGGCGACTGGGTGGTCTACGATGTCTTGGGCGCCAGTCTCAAGGCGGAGAAGGCCGTGGTGCCGTTCTTGACCGTCAAGCGCGGCAATGTCTTTATGCCAGATTGGGGGCCGCGCCCGTGGGGCTGGGAACCCGACCGCGTGCTGCCCCCAGACACGGGCCACGGCGCCTGCTGCTAGCGCAAGGACGCACCACTGCGACGTGCGGCGGCGCGCACCCCACGCCGCCGCGTAGGAGGGCCGTATGCAGAGACACATCCGTACGCAACTCGATACGTGGGTCGAGGCCCTGTGGCAACAGCGCTTGACGCGGCGTGATCTCCTGCAGCGTGGCGCGACGGCCGGCATCGCCGCGGCCCTCCTGACCGAGATCATCGCGCCGTATACGCGCCAGGTGGCGGCTGAGATGCGCCCGTCACCGCAGGTGCTGGCACACATCGCCAAGGAGGGCAAAAAGCTCTTCATTGCCAACTGGGAAGACTATGTCAATCCCAAGACCATTCCGCAGTTTGAGAAGGAATTTGGGGTCAAAGTCACGTACGACACTTTTCCGGGCAATGAACAACTCCTCGCCAAGCTGCAAGCCGGGGGCGTGAAGTATGACGTGGTCTTTCCCACCCACAATTTCATTCCCATTTATCTGGCACAAGGTCTGCTGGCGCCCTTGCAGCACGCCCACCTGCCACTGCTCTCCAACCTGATGGCGCGCTTCCGTCAGACGGTCGTTGACCCTGGCAACATCTACACCGTGCCCTACAGTTGGGGGATGACCGGGCTGGCGCTCAATACCACCCACATTCCACTGGACACACCACGTTTTGGGAGCTGGGCCCTGCTGTTCGAGGATGGCCCACAGCGCTACAGCGGCAAACTCGGCTGCACGGACGAGCGCGAGGAAGTCATCGCCGCGGCGCTGCAATATCTCGGGCACAACCCCAATACCCGCACGCCCGCCACCCTGCGCCAAGCCGGCGAGGTGCTCATGCGCCTCAAACCGCACATCAAGGCGTTTTATCCTGGAGTAGAATCACGCAAAGCGCTCATCACCGAAGACATCATGCTGGCGCAGACCTGGAGCGGCGAAACCGTCAAAGCCCAGGCCAAAAATTCCGCCGTGGTCTGGCGTCTGCCCAAAGAAGGCGGCACGCTGTGGTTTGACGCCATGGTCATTCCCAAGAACGCCCCGCATAAGGTCACTGCCGAGGTGTTTATCAATTACATGCTGCGGCCCGAGGTCGCGGCGGACAATGCCAATACCACTGGCTATGCCACCGCTAATCAGGCGGCCGCCGAAAAATACCTCGCACCCGAGGTCGCCACCAACCCGGCGATTTATCCCACTGCCGACGAGCTGGCCCGCGCTACCTTGCTCGAAACTATTCCTGATGACCTGCTGCCGTTGTATGAAGAGATCTGGACGCAGCTTTTAGGGGCATGAGAGGCCTGGCCGTCGGGCGGCCCGCCCACCCTCCGGCTGCTCCGGCGCTGCGAGCCTCTCACGCTAGATGTCCATTGCGTCAGTCCTGCGCCAGTCCCCCCTGGGAACGCCGGGCTCCAGCCCGGCTCTGGAAGCCACGCTGGAGCGTGGCGCTCCCAGGAAAAGCCTGGAGGACTGATGGTGTATTTCTGCAACAGACCTCTAGGGGCGACCGGCCGGTCGCCCCGACGACGCGGCGGCGACGCCGCGCCCCTGCAGGGCCTCGCGGCTGCCGCCCAGCCGGAGAACGAGCCCGACCAAGAGCCCCAGCACCGCCACGAGGACGAGCGCATAGGCCGCCCCCAGGGGCCAGTGACGCAGCCCCGTGAATTTCATGGCGATAAATTTGCCCAGCAGCATAGTTTTCGCCCCACCCAGCAGCTCTGGCACCACCATCTCCCCCAACGACGGTACAAAGACCAGCACAATGCCGCTGAGGATGCCGCCTGTAGTGAGCGGCAAGACCACGCGCGTAAAGCACGTGCGTGGTGGCGCTCCCAGGTCCGCTGCGGCATCCAACAGGGCGGGGTCCAGACGTTCCAGCGCGGCATACAACGGCAGCACCATAAACGGGAGATAGGTATACACCAGGCCGAGTAAGACAGCGCCCTCGGTGTAGAGCAGCGTCAGCGGCTGCTCGATCACACCGAGCGCCAGGAGCAGATTGTTGCACACCCCGTGGTCTGCCAATAGCGTCATCCAGGCGTACAGACGCACCAGGTCACTGGTCCAAAACGGCAGAATGACCAGCAAGCTGAAGAAGGATTTATAGCGTCCGCCATAGAAGGCGATCCAATAGGCTAGGCCGTAGCCCAGGATGAGACACAGGCCGGTGGTGTACAACGCCAGGCGTAACGAACGCAGAAACACGCGCAGGAAGACTGGATCAAGCACTTGCCGGTAATTATCCAGTGTCAGCGTGTGCAGGATCGTCCCCCAGGGGCCACGGCTCATCAGGCTGTAATAGGCCATGATGCCTAACGGGGCGAGCGTGAAGGCCAGAAACCACAGGAGCGCTGGGGTCAGTAGCAGTGCGGTGGTGCGGCGGGACAGGGCGCGGTCGGCCATTAGCGGTGCGCTCGCAGCAGCAACATACGGTGCTTTCTCCTGGAAGTGTGACATGGACGTGGGCCTGGGCCTGATCGCAGCCCAGCGACATCCGTAGCATTCTACCACACGTGGTGGGCTCGACTGCTTGTGACGCATAGGCAACCTTGCTACAGTACGGGCCTCCGCGCTCGCCATTTTTCTCAAGGGGGTAATCATGCCACGTACACGCCCAGCCCAGCGCCATGCCAGTGCGGCGCCGTCAGTCACGTCCGTGGACCGCGAGACCTGGCGTACGCGCCTACAGGCCAGTCTACACGGCTGGCACCCACGCTGGCAGGCGAGCGGCGTGGAGTCGGTGTACGCCTTTCTCGCCGCCGTGACCCTGTGGCCAGTGGCCGAGGCGACCCGCGCCGGCAACTGGGGGCCGCTCATGGCCCTAGGCCAGCTCCTGGCGCCTACCGGTAGCCAGGGCCTGGCCACACAGCTGCAGCACTGGCAGGATGAAGCCGATGCGGCGCGCCAGCTGGCGGCGCATCTGGGCACGCAGCCGACCCTGATGGTGGAGCTGGATGCTGTACTGGAAGCCCTGGGAGTGCTGCCCCACGCCCAGCAGGCCCTTGCCGACACGGAGACATCCTGGTTCACCACCACCATACACACCGAGCTGGCGCGCCACAACAGCCGCCTTCTGCTCCCTCTCTCCCCGGGGGAGGGCTGGGGTGAGGGGCACTCTCCCTCCCGCCCCCCCATCACCGTAGGCGAGCGCGGCGTGGCCGTGAGCGGTGACGTACACGCCAGCACCATCATCACCGGCGCGCTCTACGGGACTCTCTACACTGGCACGCCGACTCAGGATCCGGACGCTGCCTTGCTGACCTACTGCCGTGTCCTGGTGGACAACTCTCGGCGCCTGTCCCTGCGCAGCCTGGACCAGGCGGCCAGCGATCCCACCGGCCAGCAGCAGGCTTTTGACTTGACCCAGGTATACGTCGATCTGCACACTACCACCCTGGTGCCGCGCGTCCCAAAGCCCGGCCAGCCGCTCTCGGCACGGCAATGGCAGGGTGGGCTAGAGGAGGACGCACGCGAACCCCTCGGCGTGCTCCAGGCCATCATCGGCCAGCGCCACGTGGTGCTGCTGGGTGACCCCGGCGCGGGCAAGTCCACCGTGCTGACGCATCTGGCCCTGTGCCTGGCAGCGCACCGTCTTGAGCCGCAGGGGCCGTGGCTGACGCACCTGGCCGGCTGGCCGGAGGCTGAGGCAGACACGCTGCCGGTGCTGGTGATCCTGCGCGATTTTGCCCGCTGGTTGCCATCATCCGGGGCACGCCCGGAACCGCGCACGCTGTGGGATTTTATCGTCAGCCGACTCACAGCGCAGAACCTGGCGTTTGCCGCCGAGCCGCTGCACGCCCGGCTGGAGGATGGGCAGGCGATCCTGCTGCTTGATGGCCTGGACGAAGTGCCCAGCGCGGCGCAGCGTACCGTGGTGCGCGATGCCGTCACCGCCTTTGCCGGGCGCTATGCCGACTGCCGCCTGGTGGTCACCTGCCGCACGCTGTCGTACCAGGACCCGGCCTGGCAACTGCCGCAGATGCCGTCGCATACCCTGGCGCCGTTTACCGAGGCGCAGATCGCGCGCTTTATCGCCGCCTGGTACGCCGAGCTGGCGCGGCTGGGCAGCATCAAGCCAGGGGCAGTGGGGGGGAGCGCCCAGCATTTGCAGCAGGCCGTGCAGCGCCCGGATCTGCGGCGTCTGGCCAGCAATCCGTTGCTGCTGGCGGTGATGGCCGTGGTGCATACGCACCGGGGCCAGTTGCCGGAAGCGCGGGCTCTGCTGTATGAGGAAACGGTGGACATCCTGCTGTGGCGTTGGGAGCAGGTCAAAGCCAGTGAGACAGGGGAGCCGCCGCGCTTGCGTAGCCTGCTACAGCAGGCTGGACGCACGGATGTGGATCTGAAACGCGCCCTGTGGCAGTTGGCCTTTACGGCGCACCGCGACGGCGGTACTGCGGACGGTGAGGCGGTGGCGGATATTGGTGACTCACCTTACGCGGAGCCCTGTACGGGGGTGAGGGCCCGTAAAGTGGCGAAAGCGGAGCGGAGGGCATTGAGGTAGAGTTTGGACTTTAGGGCAAAATGATGAAGCTTGGTCCTCATTTTCAGCCGCTCTAGTTT
>SXND01000262.1 GCA_005777235.1 Pseudomonadota bacterium | reverse complement strand
TGCGAGATCGAATAGACGTAGGTATAACTCTCGGAGTCGAACCGCGCCCCAGGGTAGCGGTTCCAAAACCAGGTGCCGCCTACGCCGCTGCCATCTTCAAAGGTCTGCACAGAAAGCCCGAGTTCGCGCAAACGGTACAAGGCATACAGGCCGGTCACCCCGGCCCCAATGATAATCACGTCAAACTGTTCGACCTCGTCGACTGACCCCGTGCCGTTGGCCGGCATGTGCTGCTGCGCCCGTTGCATGTCTTCCTCCTGCAGGTTGCTCTCTGTTGCTGGCGCCATGCCAGGCATGGTACCACCAAGTCCATCATCTCCCACCAGCGCTCGCGGCCCACCGCCCGCGAGCCGCTCGCTTAATCGAGCAGCGCCAGGTCAATGGCGTCGCCCATTACACAATACCCCAGATCACTCGGGTGCAGCCCATCGCCACAATCATAGATGGGCAGCATCTGGGTCGGACACGCGGGATCACGCAAGGCCTGATCGAAATCGACCACGCCATCGAAGGCGCCGCTGGTGCGGATCCACTGGTTGACCGCAGCGCGATGCTCCTCGCGTCCGGGATTCCAGGCATGCAGCATGTACGTCTCATTGCCGAACGGCGTCAGGGTGGAGCCCAACAGTTTAACCCCGCATGCTTGGGCCCGCACGGCCATTTGGTTGAGACCAGCGATCATCTGGTCGGCGGTCACCTCCTCCTCGGGCTTGGCGTTGCGGTTGCGTAGATCGTTGGTGCCCAGCATCACAATCGCATGCGTTACCCCTGGTTGCGCCAGCACGTCGCGATCAAAGCGCCGCAAGCCGCTATCGCCGCGCAGATCGTGCAGGATGCGGTTGCCACCGAGCCCCTGGTTCATCACCCCGAGCTGCCGGCCCCCCTGCCGGGCGATCAACCGCCGGGCCAACTGGTCGGGCCAGCGACAATACACGTCATGAGTCGAGATATTGCCGTCGGTCAGCGAGTCGCCGAGCGTCACCACGCCGCCGGTGTCGTGCGAGGTCAACACATCGACGCCGCTGACAAAAAACCATTCGTCGGTGATCTTGCCCACCGGCATGGTGATGGTGTCGGCAAAATTGCCTGGGGGTGAGATGTAATTGGTCTGCCGGGCATAGCGTCCGGTGATCTGGAAGCTCGGCAGGAGCACGCTTGGCAGATGCAGCGATACCGCCAGATCGGCCAACGGCGGCACGTCGAGATGGACCGAGTCGCTGAGCACGAGCGCGCCGGCGGCAATCGTCGCTGCGCCGGAGCCGCCAAAGGTGAGCTGGCGCTGCGAGCCCGGGACAATCGCCGACCCCTTGTCCCGGATCCCGACATAGGCCGCGCCGATCACCAGCGGGCCAGTGCCGTAGGCGTTCGACACCCGTACCCGCACGGTATCGCCACCGATGCTGACACGCGGATGCATGCGCACGGTTTGATTGTTCAAACTGACCCCGGCTTCACTCGGCGCCGGCGAGGTCGCCCAGGTGCCGACCCAATGCCTGTTGTGGTCCATCAGCTCTTTCCTCCTGTTGTGTAACCCGCACGTCTACAAGGGCGACATGTCCGACACCGCATCATGACGCTCATAGCGATGGGTCGCCAGACTGCGGCAGAGCATTGCGTGCTCGGGGCAACCTCACGAGTGCTCTCCTCATGACGAGCCCATGGAAGGCCGCCAGCCCCCGATCATCCATCCCACTGCACCTGGGCATCCCGAGGGCATTATCAGGACTGCAGCCTAACGCATCCTGCGCGGCACGTCCAGACCGTGTTGCGTGCAGCGGCAGCAAGCCGCGTGTGCGAGGAGAGGCAACGTCTCTCCGCAGTGCTACCAGGCTGCCTGGGGACTTTCCTTCCTCTTGTCCTGAGAGCAGATAGCCCAGACCACCGCCCTCGTTCTGGAATAAGTAGCATCTATCCGTTATATGAGTCAATTCACTTTGGGCGTTACGCCAGCGTGCCAAAACTAATCACCTGTGCGGCCTCCTCGGCGATCCACGCCTGGGTACCCCAGGCAATGGCTTCAACAAAGCGGCGCAGCACGCGGCGTGAGGGAAAAGCGCTGAGATAGCGCGGATGGTATCCCAGGATGTAGGCCTGGTGCACCAGCTGCTGGAGTTGGACGAGACGCGCCGGAGAAATCGGGCCGCTGCTGGCGACCACTTCCACCACCACAAGGTGACGCTCACGTTCACACAGTAAAATGACATCCGGCAGGCTCGTGGTCACGTGAATGGGGAGATTGAGCTCCCGCATCACATCGCGCTGTTGGTATCCACCTTTATGGCGGGTATCCCCGAGGTAGACCACCCGTGGACACGCGAGAAAGCGCGGGGCATAGACCTCCACGACGTCAGCGGCGAGCCGACTGTGGGTGCCAGGGCTGAGGACATACGGCTGCGGCTGCCCCACATTGACGGCAATATCACGGCCACAGCGCTGTGGCGGGTACAGGTCACTCGGTGGTAGTCCGCCGGACAGCTCTTGCGCCAGCCAGCGGCGTGCCAACGGGGCGGAACAGGTCAAGAGACGTAGCATGGCTGGATGCAGACGGTAAAACGTTTTCGGATCGTTGGTGCTCAGCTGATGACGCACCACCAACCCCGCCTCGCACAAGGGCGTGAGGGAGAGCTTACGGTAGGATTCCCGCGTATTTTCGGCCACGGCGCGGCCACAGGTGTGACGGGCGAACGCAATGATGTCGTGAATACGGGCCCCATCGCGTAGATGCCTCTTTCCTGGGAGGAGGCCAGCCCGCTCGACGCCATCGGCCAAAGCAAGCAGGCAGATGGCACTCTGGTCGGTAATCAGACGGCGGTCCACCCCGAGCTGGCGGAGCAGCACCTTCACTTCATCGACGTCCAGTCTGCAGTCCTCGCCGTCTGCTAGGATCATCGCCGTGTGCACTCCTCGGGGCAGCCCCTGTCGGTACCAGCCTGCACTCGCATCGGCGTTTGCACGGCGCTTGACAGCTCTTGCATATGGGCGAGGGCCGCCTGTACGGTCGTGAGCAAGGGTCTTGGAAGAGCCAGGGCGTTGAGGACCGCGGTGTCGAGGGCCAGACGCTTGGTGCCGCCCGTTTGCAGGAAGTGACGGTAGGCCTTTTCAAGGCGCTGCAGCGTCGTAGAGGAGAGCTGCCGCACATCCACCACCGGCACTGCGCCGACACTGCCGGGGCTGAGATTGTAGACCCCACCCCCATAGACGTGTGCACTGGCACGTAGCGCCATTTCGGTGGTGCCAGCATTGAGCACGGCGAGCAAGGGTAGGAGAGGCACGTGCGGCTGGGGGGTCACTTCGATAAAATTTTCTCCCGCGACCCAGGCCGCCTGATTCCACACCGCTTGATAATGCTGGTAAATACGACGCGGCAGCAGAATGGGCGCCGTCCCACGTCGGGTGAGATCGCGCATCAGGCTGTACCATGGGGTGCGGCGTGTCCTGCCAACCCGTGGAAGGTTCTGGACGCCGATCACGGGTCGGGACAGACCACGCGGGTTCAGCGTTTGTTGTTCCCAGTAACAGATATACTCCAGCAGGTGCGTGCCCGCCAGTTGGCTCTTCGAAGCGGCACAGGCCAGAATGTAATGACGGATTGCTGTGCCCGGGCTCAGACACGGCGCGTCCACGTCTTTTGGCGACATCATGAACGGCAGCAGCCAGCGTGCTTCGAGCCCCCAGCGTTCTTGCACCTCTCGCGGCACAATATAAAACATCTTGGCAAACGATTGCAGGCCAAGGCGGACCTGTGCCAGCGTGGCCAGGGTTGTCAGGCCTGGATGCTGCGCCAGTTCGCTGTACACCTGCGGCGCGTAGAGCAAGGGCGTCCACTGCTGGGCTGGATACAACGCCGTCAGGGGGACGATCCGGCCGGAGACCTCCTGCTGCGTGTCCGTCAAGAGATGGCACGGATCTGCCGGGAGGGTGGCGGGAAGACAGCCATTGAGCGATACAAAGGCCACACGCTCGCCTGCCACCGTTGTGGCGGGGGCGGCACGTTTTTCGGCCAGAATGACGACCGGACGCACCAGCACATCTGGAAAGACTTGCGCTTGGAACCCCAACAGGCCACGGACATGGAACGTGCGTAACAAATACTCCTTAAAGGCAGTACCATAGCGCATGTCCAGGCAGCTATCGGAGACGATCAGGGCCAAGCGGCCACCCGGCTTCAGAAAACGGGCGCCATAGAGGATAAAGTAGCACGCTAGATCCGTGAGACGGGAGAATGCGCGTGCCTCCTCCACCTGCCCCGCGATGACTTGCAGGGCATCCACGTCTTGTTGCCACCAGCGTCGTACGTAGGGAGGATTCCCGATGAGTACATCGACTGGCGGGAAATCAGTGGCAAAGAAATCGCCAGTGTGCACGCCGGGAAACGCGGTGAGTAGGCCGGCGGTCCGAAACGTCTGTTGCAGGCTCTGCACCGCCTCAGGGTGTGAGTCTACCCCGTGGAGTTGCATGCCAAGATGCTGAGCTGTGGCCCCCAGCGCCAGGAGCTGTTTGGTGCTTTCGAGCAAAAAAATGCCTTCACCAAACCCGGCATCTAAGACATGGTCGGTCGGCGTGCGTAGCGCCCAGTGAACCAACAATGTCGCAATACACGGGGGCGTGCGGACAAATCCTTGCGCCTTGAGCGAGGGTTTCATGCTGAGGTTGGCACTCCTGTGGCACTGGCCTGTCGTGGGCCTGCATGGAGCGCGCCACCGGGGGGGTGACACGCTAAGCGACGGCGTCGCTACGGCGTCGTGGTGCGTGCTTCCCGATCAAGGCGATCCAGATCTCGTAGCCGATCTTGCCGATGAGGCAACTCTGGTCGAGTGGCGGGCACCACCGGACGTGGTTTAGGCTTGCGCGGCAGCGAGGAGACGGTTTTTTTCGTGGTGCCCAGTGGCTGGCTACCATCCACGAACACCTCAAAGAATACATGGCTATCCCCCAGGGTCTCCACCGCGGGCGGATTGGCGCCTTTCCCATTCAGGCGCACAAAGCGTATACCGGGGGGGATCGGGAAATCGGTGATGGGCCGATCTTTCAACGCCGCTTGCATAAAATCCAGCCAGATAGGCGCCGCCATCTTGCCGCCAGTTGCACCATAGCCGAGGGATTCGTTGTCATCTCGGCCTACCCAGACCCCGGTGACGAACTCTGGGGTATACCCCACGAACCAGGCATCGTGATAATCGTTGGTGGTGCCGGTCTTGCCAGCGGCAGGGCGTTCCAGGACGCGCAGCGCCTTGGCCGTCCCGTGTTGGATCACACTGCGCATCATGCTCGTCATGATGTAGGCATGTTCTGGACTGGTGGCTTGCTGCGACTCTTGGAAACGGCCCAGGAGCACATCGCCCTTACGATCCACAATCTTCGTAATGACAATGGGCTCATTGTAAATGCCGCCATTGGCGAACGTGCCATAACTCGCGGTCAGTTCCATCAATGTGATACCCACCGCTCCCAAGGCTATGGAGGGTCGGCACTGAAACGGACTCGTAAGACCCAGGCGTTTCAAAGTGGCGCAGGCGGTCGGCATCCCCACCGTGTCGAGCAGGCGCACCGTGGGTAGATTCCGCGAATGGGTCAGGGACGCCCGCATGCTGACAGGGCCATGATACTTGCCATCGTAGTTCTCCGGGCGCCAACCTTTCGCCCCGAGGATATCCTCCGTGAGAGGGGCATCCAGGAGCATGGAGGCCGGTGTCAAGCCGGCCTCCAACCCCGCAGCGTATAACAAAGGCTTTAAGGCTGAGCCAGGCTGGCGTTGCGCCTGCGCGGCCCGGTTGAATTGGCTTTTGGCAAAATCATAGCCACCCACCATGGCGAGGACATGGCCACTCCCCACGTCCATGGTCAGGAGCGCCCCCTGCACCAGCGGATCCTGTTCTAAAGTCAGGGTCGGCATTTTGCTCTTGGGGTCCACTTTGGCGACCCGGACCTGGATGACGTCCCCAGTGCGGAGCAGGCGCCGCCGGAGTTCCGCGCTCAGCTCCGGGTCAATCTGCCGTACCCAGGCATATCCTGACGGTGGGAGGAAGCCCTTGCTGTTCTTGATGAAGACGGTTGCCCCGGTATCGCGCACGGATTGAATCACCCCGATCAAGCGTTCGCCTTCAGCGATGGTCGTCTCCCCAGGCGTGGGCATGGTGATCGCGGCGACCATCTTCTCATCTTCTGCCGGCTTGCCGGTGAACTCGACACGCCGGATGGGGCCCTGGTACACGCCATCCTGCTTGTCGAGTACGACGAGATGCCGTTGCAGCGTGGCTTCGGCCAGTTGTTGCAATCCCATGTCCAGGGTCGTCTCGACCGAGAAACCGCCCCGGTACAATGCTGTCGGCCCATATTTTTCTTCGAGATACTGCCGCACGTATTCGACAAAATAGAAGGCTTTGTGGACGCGCTGCGGCGGGGGCGCCACGACAATAGGCTCGCGTTGGGCCGCTTCCACTTGCTCGAGAGTCAGATACTTGGCTTCCGCCATGCGGTTGAGGACATGGTCACGGCGCTGCAGACTACGACGGAAGTTTTTCAGAGGGGAATACGTATTGGGGGACGGCGGCAAACCCGCAATCAGTGCTCCCTCCCCGAGGCTGAGATCTTTGGCAGATTTGCCAAAGTAGAGCTGGGCGGCCGCCTCAATGCCATACGCATTATGTCCGTAGAAAATCTGATTCAGGTAAATTTCCAGGATCTGGTCTTTGCTATAGTGCTCTTCAATACGTAGGGCGAGGAGGGCTTCACGGATTTTCCGGCTCATCGTCCGATCCCGGTTGAGAAAGAGCGTGCGGGCCACCTGCTGCGTAATGGTACTGGCCCCTTCGCGTGTGCTGCCGGCCTGCATATTCACCCACATGGCCCGCAAGATACCCCACGTGTCCACGCCACTATGCTCATGAAAACGTCGGTCTTCCGTGGCAATCGTGGCCTGGCGCACGTGCCATGGGATATCCGCTAAAGGGACGAGGATGCGTTTCTCAATGAAGAAATCGGCAATGAGTTCGCCGTAACGATCGTAGACTTTGGTGATCAGACTCGGCTGGTAATGTTCTAACTCGGTGACCGGGGGTAAATCCGCCGCAAATTTCTGATAGAAGTGATAGCCCACGCCCACGGCGCTGGCGACCACCAGCAGGAACAGCACACTGAACGTCACGAGCACCCAGCGCACCCAATGGCGCTGCGGGCGTGCCTGTCCCAGAAACGCATCAAGCTCGGCTTCAATATCACGTTGTGGTGGCATAACGACTCGGTTCTACAGGCTATCTGTCCCGTCGGTCGGACGACGACCCGGCAGGGCGACTTGTCAAGGACTGTGGCCACAAACCCCGGACATCCGACGGACCTCAGGCGCTCGGCGACGTTAGGAGCGTACGCCCAACGCCTGTTGGATCAGCTGCATATCTTCCCACACGGCGCGTCTCGCCTGGGGATTCCGCAGCACATACGCCGGGTGATATGTCGGCATGACCTGGAGCACGCCTCGCATGTGAAAACGCCCGCGCAATTGCGAGATGGTTTCCTCGGTGTGCAAGAGGGTTCGGGCCGCAAATGTGCCCAGCGCACACAGAATTTTTGGCTGCAGGCACGCCAACTGGGCTTCCCACAGTGGCTGACAAGCGGCGATCTCATCGGGTTGGGGGTTGCGGTTGTGGGGCGGACGGCACTTAATGACATTCAGGATGTACACCTGGTCACGCGTCAGTCCCATCGCCGTAATAATGCGCGTCAGCAGTTGCCCGGAAGCCCCCACGAACGGCTCGCCGGCGCGATCCTCTTCATATCCTGGTGCTTCCCCCACGAAGACCAGAGCTGCCTGGGCATCACCACTCCCAAAGACCACCTGGGTGCGCCCGGTATGCAGGCGACACTGCCGACAATCGCGCACCGAGGCCGCGAGTTGTGCCAGGCGTACCGCCGGGGAGGCTGCGGGGGCTGTCGCTGCGTCGGGGACCGCGCTGTGGCGGTCTGGGACGGGGGGAGGCGAGGCCCACATGGTAGGCACAGGTGGCGACACGTGGCTAGGCGTGACAGAGGACACCGGCACGTGGCTAGGCGTGACAGAGGACACCGGCACGTGGCTAGGCGTGGCAGAGGGCACCGGCACGGATGGAGACGTGTCTACGGCGACGAGCGGGAGCCGTGTCAAAGTGATGGGTAACTCAGTCACCCCAAGGCGTTGGAGATACCGTACATACGACTGCACGGCAGCCAGCGCGGCACTGGTACTTCCCTCGCTCATACGGCACCTCTGGAACGCTGCGCCAGGACGGTTTGCACGCGATCCAGGATGTAATCTGCCAGGTGGACTTTTGCCATGGTCGGCAAGGTTTCGATGTGCCCAGCGGCATCCAATATATGGACTTGATTGTCATCACTGGCAAAGCCCAGGCTTGGATTACTGATGTCATTGGCAATGATAAAATCCAGATGCTTGCTGCGGACTTTCTGCGCGGCATTGGCCAGTAAGTCCTGGGTTTCCGCCGCAAACCCGACCAGCACCCGCTGCCCTTTGCGCGCTCCCAGTTCCGCCAGAATGTCCGGGTTGCGTTCGAGGGCAATGCTCAAGGATGCCACATCTTTTTTGACTTTATCTTGGGCTATGACGGTGGGCCGGAAATCCGCCACCGCGGCGGTTTTAATGACCACATCCGCGCTGTCGTAATGGTCAAGCACCGCCTGTCGCATCTCCAGAGCCGTCTGGATACGGAGGCAGGTGACCCCTGCTGGTGCTTCAAGATGGGTGGGCCCGGTGACGAGAATGACCCGAGCCCCGCGTCGGCGTGCCGCCTCGGCTAAGGCAAAGCCGGTTTTCCCCGAGGCACGGTTGGAGATGTGCCGTACCGGATCAATGGGTTCCTGGGTCGGGCCTGCCGTAATGATCACCGTCTTCCCAGCCAGTTCACGCGTTTGCTGCAAACACTCGGCTACCCTCTCGACAATCGGCTGCGCTTCCAGCGCCCACGTGATGTCATCTGTAGTCTCTGTTGGGCCGGGCACACCCGCGTCATAGAGCTGTATCCCAACCGCCCGCAAGCGCTGCAGATTGGCCTGCACCAGGGGGTGCTGATACACCGCCGCCTGCCCAGGATACGCTAGCACGGTGGGACCACGATGCAGGAGCAGGGCACGCACCAACGCGTCGTCCGCACAGCCTGCCGCGGCGCGGGCCAGGAACGCCGGCGTGGCGGGCACCACGACAAGCGCCGCACAATCTGCCACCCACGCACTCAGAGGCCGAAAATCCTCCCCAACGATGGTCCCGTACAGAGCATCGGCAGGGATGACGTCTCCATTAGTCAGGGCTTGGAACGTCAAGGCCGGGATGAATGTCTCGGTCTCAGGACTTAAAATGACACGGACCTGCGCACCAGCGCGTTGCAAAGCCCGCAGCACATCGACGGCAACCCAAGTAAGCGGGCCGCCGCCCGCCCCTAACAGCACGGTAGTGTGGTCGAGCATGGCGTACCCTTTCTCTACGACGGCGTCAGGAGGGGGGCCAGGCACGCCAGCCCAAGTCGTGTGGTACGCTGGCGCTCTGCGATGATAATGGCTTGCACGGCCGCCACGGCCTCGTCAAGCCGATCATTGATCACCACGTAATCATACGCAGTATAGTTGTGGACTTCTTCCCGTGCAATGGCCAGCCGCTGCGCCTGCACGTCGGCATGATCCGCTGCACGGATGTGCAAACGCTGGGCGAGCACATCCCAGGAGGGTGGGAGGACAAAAATAAACACCGCATCCATCCCGGCGGCACGGTGCTGCGCCACGCCTTTGACATCAATCACCAACAAGACATCGTTCCCAGCAGCTGTCGTTGTCGCCACGGATTGCCGCAAGGTACCATATAATTGGCCATTAAAGGAGGCCCACTCTAAAAAATCGCCCGTCGTGATGGCCTGTTCAAAGGCCTCACGGGTTAGAAAATGGTAGGCGTGTCCATTGTCCTCGCCAGGACGCGGGGCACGCGTTGTGCAAGTGACGACTCGTACCACATCCGGCATCCGTCCCATAATCGCTTGGCTTATGGACGTTTTGCCGGTCCCGGACGGGGCGGAGAGCACGAACACAATACCCGGACGGGGCGACCCCGCCAGCGGCTCAACGACTGTCTGCGGCATGGTAGTCCTCAGCGAGATCACTCAATGTTCTGGATTTGCTCACGCATACGTTCGAGTTCGCTCTTGAGCTCGACGACACTATGGGCAATGGCCGTGTCGTTGCTTTTGGAGCCAATAGTGTTGATTTCGCGATTCATCTCCTGCACCAGGAAGTCGATTTTACGCCCCACGGCTTCCGAAGAAGCGAGCAAGCGCGTGAAGGCCTGCAAATGGGCTTCGAGTCGCGTCAGTTCCTCAGTGATATCGGCGCGCTCGGCAAACAGGATGGCCTCCTGGGCGATACGGGCTGGGTCGAGTTCAAACTGCGCAAAGAGATCTTTGACCCGCTGCTCAAGCCGTGTGCGGTATTCCACCACTACCTCGGGGACGCGTTGGCGAATGGTCTGAATTTCCTGCGCCATGGTCTGCACGCGCATCTGAAAATCGCGGATCAAGACCTCGCCCTCTTGACGCCGCATCTGCTGCAACGCCTGCAGGGCGTCATCCAGTCCTTGTGCAATACTCTCCCAGTCGTTTTCGACATCAGGAGACGCCTCTTCCACGCGAAAGATGTCGCGCAAGCTGGCGAGCATACTCAAGTCAATCGTGCCTGGCAGACGCAGGAGCTTCTGGAGATGTTGGAGCGCGTCAAAATACTGCTGTGCCAGCGTGGGATCGAGCGACAGGGCACGGCGGGTCGTAGCACTGTCCTGGTAGGCGAGGGTGATGTCAATATGTCCACGGGCGAAATAGGCGCTAACACGCTGTTTCATGCGTGCTTCCAGTGGCGTATAGAGCCGTGGTAGGCGGATGGACACGTCCAGGTAACGGTGGTTGACCGAGCGCGCCTCGACGGTAAAGGCGACGTCGGCATGACGCACTTCGCTACGGCCATAGCCCGTCATACTCTGCATGCAAGACATCCTTTCTGTGCGTGTACCCCCAGACGGCCCTCGTTGGGACCGGAAGGCACCTCGCGTACAGCACAACCGCATGGCATTCAAGGTCCGGCGCGATAGGCGAGTAAAGGCGGCATCAGTTGGGTCGCAATCTCCACCGCGGCTTGCTCGAGCGCTTGGGCATCGCTGTTACCACCCTCTTCCGCCGCAGCCATGGTTTCCACGTGTGCCTGAGCAATCGTCCCACGGCCCTCGGTGGCCACGGCTTTCACATCGACTTTGGCCTGGCTGAAACCGCGTCCTGGTGCCTTCTCGGGTGGCGCGGGTTGCACCTGGGCCCATCCTACCAGCACGATGGCGGCCTTGATCTGCTTGCCCACCGCGAGGGCCGACGTTTCCTGCCCGTCCCAGAGCCGTCCGGGATCGAGATTGATCACCCGTAAGCCCTGCGCCTGGAGTGTCCTACGGAGGACTTCCGCCACGAGCCCGCCCGCCGCCGCAAAGGTCTGCGACGTCTGGCCGGGATAGCGCTCAGCCATAAAAATCACCACCTGACGCGGCGTCGTACGCCGGGACAGGCCAAGCGCGTCCAAGGCCCGCTCGACGTCCGGCACGGCAATGTCGGTCTCGACGCCCACCCGATAGACTTTTTGAGAGGGATCGGGGTATTCCCATAAGACGCGATAACTCAGCACGTACTGCAGAGGGTTCGCATAGAGGCGCGTGCGGAGGGAATGGGCCTTCTCGAGGAGAGCCGTCGGTGCCACCATGTCTAACACCACTTGTTCGAGGGCTTCACGCAAGGCATTTTGCAGAGCCAGCGCCCGCGCCGCCGATTGGTCAGACTGAAGTAACACCCCCACACCCTCGGCAATATACGGTCTGGAGGAATCCGCCAGGCTGAGATCCGCCTCCAAGATCAGAAGCCCAAGCATGAGCCCGAGGCCCAGCCACCGCTGTCGCATATCTGTTCTCCGGCACATCACATGTCAGCGTGCGGCGGTAGCTGTCGGCAGTCCCATGGTTTGCGGCTTGTCGTCGTGCACGCGCACACCGTCCCTCGGCCATGGCCGCCGTCGGTACGCTGTCGGTTAGACAAGGATGACGAGGCGACATTGCCGCATCAGACGACGCATGGCCGCATAGTCACGTAGCCGGACGGCCTCCGACTGGCTCAGGACGAGATCCACCCGGGTGACACCCGCCACACGTAACGCACGGACGACCAGGGGATTCGCGCCAATGCGCGCCGGAACCGGCGCCTGGTCCAACGCTTTGGCGTAAGTGACGTAGCCTTGTTGGATAGCCGCTTCGCGTTCGACCAGCTCTGGGGTATAGAGCGGCTGTCCCTGCTCGTCGACAATCGCGGGGAAGAGGGCCGGTTGTACGGCCAAACCACGCGCATCAATCACCACGCCCGTATGCACGGCTTCGGACGCAGGGAGACTCTCCAGGGCCACAGGGGACATGGCAGGCAGCACGCGTGCCATCAACGGACCCGCGAAAGCGAGGTGCACAGTCGCCTCGACGATGCCTCCCGGCCCATAGCGCGTCTCCGCGACCAGGGCCTGCGCGAGGAGCGCTTCCAAGGCCTGCGGCGTTCCATCCACGGCCTGGAGCACGTGCGCCAGGGTGTGCGTCGCATCCAGACGGAGTTGCCCGAACACGCGTGCCAGCTCCTGGCGTGCGGCGTGCGGCGCCTCCTGCATCGCCGACCCCCGCGCCCCGCGGCGCAGTGTCCCTGTGGCGCGGCCCTGACTGCGTGCCTGCCCTTCCGTCCAGTGCACGCTGCCGTGTGTCAGCGTTTCCGTCACGTGCACATCCGTGGTCGCAAACTGAGCCACCACCCTGTGTGCCCCTGCGAAGAGCAGCGTGAGCCCGAGCGCGACTCCCCAATACCGGCACCTGGAGAGGGCACGACGCCCCACGTAGTCGGTGTCCCTCATGATGCCATGGTCTCGAGATGACACGCTTGATAGAGTCGTGCGACTTCAAATTCTTCCAACAGCCGCGAGGCGCCGGGCAGTAAGCCCGCCAGGGTGAGCGGTCCCATGGCCACGCGCTGCAGCCGTTTCACCCCGTGCCCCCCACAGCGCTGCAGCATGCGATGGATTTGCCGCGGGCGCCCCTCGTGCAAGGTCATACGAATCCAGCAGCTCTGATCGGCATGCCGCATCATCTTGACCTGGGCCGGTAACGTGCGCCCGTCATCGAGGACAACCCCGCGTCGCAACTGGTCGAGGGACTCGGCAGACACCACACCGTCCACACGGACGACATAGGTCCGTGGCATGGCGTAGCGTGGATGTAAGAGGCGGTTGGTCAAGCGTCCGTCATTAGTCAGCAGCAACACCCCTTCAGAGTTGAAGTCTAACCGTCCAACGGGAAAAATGCGCACCGGTTGACGCTTGAGCAAATTGAGGACGGTGGGACGCCGTTGATCATCTTGACAGGTGGTGATGTACCCACGCGGTTTGTGCAAAAGGACATAGCGCAGCGGTGCATGCCCACGGAGCGGCTTGCCATCCACCACAATCACATCAGTACTTGGATCAACCGTGGAGCCTAGGGTCGTAATTTTTTTGCCATTGACGATCACCCGTCCCTGCACAATCAGCCCCTCAGCCCTGCGTCGGGAGGCGACGCCAGCTTGAGCAATCACCTTATGGAGCCGGACTGCCTGGTCGGCATTTACGTCTGCATTCACAGATGAAAAATCCTTCATTTTCCAGAGGCTTAACACGCATAAGTTGAGAGGATTGTAGAGAGGATTGTCAGGCCCGTCAACGGCAATTTCCTCCTACCCGGGTGCGGGAGGTGCGCCGGACCTCTCCCTAGCGCTGTGCCGCATCATGGTGCTGGAGTTCCAGCATCTCCGCACGCCCGCGTCTCGCATGCGACAGCACAGCGCGCCACGATCACATGGCAATATCCAGCAACGCTTGCTCCACCACCTCGGTTAGCGCCGGATGGATGTACAGGGTCTCGTGAGCTAACTGCTCCACAGTTTCCCCGAAACGCATCGCATTGACCAGGGGCTGCAGTAAGAGAGCGGCGTGGGGACCGATAATATGGGCGCCGAGCACCTGACGCGTGTGGGGGTGGGCCAGGATCTTCACAAAACTCGTGGTATCGTCAATGGCCCAACCATACGCCGTGTCGCTGTAGGCCCGCTTCCCGACCAGATAGGGCACGCCTTGTTCCTGCGCCTCCCGCTCATTCAGGCCCACGCTGGCCACCTGGGGAGACGTAAACACGGCATGCGGCATGGCGTAGTCATTGCCACGACGCGGGCTACTGGGATGCGCGATATTGTACGCCACGACGCGCGCGTCAGCATTCGCCGCATGCTTGAGCTGATGCGGATTAGTGATGTCCCCTAAAGCCCAAATTCCCGGGACCGTCGTCTCATAGAAGGGATTGGTGACGATGCGGCCCTGGGCGCTGACAGCGATACCGGCCTTGGAGACGTCGAGCACATCCGTATTGGGGATACGGCCCGTGGCCAGCAGCAGGACATCACAGGTGATCTGCCGCGGGCTGCCGTCCACCAGCAGATCCAGGGCGATGGCCTCACCCTGTGGCTGCACCCGTTGGATCTGGGTACTTAACAGTAAGGTGCAGTGACGGGGGTAGCACTCAGTAAAACGCTGGCTGACCTCGGCGTCTTCCCGTTGCAACAAGTGGGTGCCGCGGTGGACCAGCGTGACCTCCGTCCCCAGCGCTCCAAAGAAGTAGCCCAGCTCGACCCCAATGTATCCCCCGCCCAGAATCACCAGGCGCGGCGGTTGGGACGGTAGGCGCATGATGGTATCCGATGTATGGTACGGCACCTGCTCCAAGCCCGGGATGGCTGGAACGGCGGGGCGTGAGCCCGCGGCCAGGACGATGTGCGGGGCGCTCAAGCGCTGGCCATTGACTTCCAGCGTCTTGGCGTCGAGAAAGTGTGCCTCTCCGGTGAACACGGTCATGTCAGGCTGGCTCTGCCGCCACTGCGCCCCCGCCGCAGCGATGGGATCAATACGCTGCCAGACACGGCTGATGATGCGGTCCCAGTCCGTGTGCGCAATCTGGGCCGCGAGCCCGAATGTCGCTGCCGTGTGGATCGTCTCGGCCACGTCAGCAGCGTGGATGAGCATTTTCGACGGAATGCAGCCGCGGTTCAGGCACGTGCCGCCAAACGTCTCTTTCTCGATGATGGCTATCTTCCAGCCAGCATGCTCCGGGCCAGGAATCGTGTTGCCGGACCCGGCTCCAACAATAATGAGGTCAAATGCTTGCGTCATCGGCGACCTACCCTGTGTGAGGTGTTGCGTGGGAACTTGCCAAGGGGGCACGCCTTGCGTACACTGCGCACAGCAAGCACCCCTGGAGGTTGTAGCCTGGGCGACCCATTGCCCAGGCGGTGTACGCCTGAACATGGTGGAGGACAAGAGTATGGCGTTCGAGTGTATCCGCTCGGAAACGACAGCAGATGGCGTGTTGCTCCTGACCTTAAACGATCCCGCCACTCGGAATGCGCTCGGCGGCCAATTAAGTGAGGAATTTGAAGGGGAAGTCGAGCGCTTTGGCCAAGACCCAGCCCTGCGGGTGCTGGTCGTGACCGGAGCCGATCCCGCCTTCTGCTCAGGCGCCAACGTCCGGGGCTTCAATCAGGCGGTAGCACAGCGCGAGGCCCAGGGCGCCCCACCGCCTCCTGGCCCCTGGGAGCTCTTGGACCCAGCCTACATGGCTGATAGCCTCCATGAGGCCATGGGACCAGCCATCGTGCGCAAGCTGTGGAACCTGCAAAAGCCGACGATTGCCGCCGTCAATGGTGCGGCGTATGGTCTGGGCTGTGGCGTGGCGCTGTCGTGCGATATTCGCATCGCCTCGGAAGCGGCCCGGTTTTCCGAGGCCTTTGTGCGCAATGGCTTAATCCCCGCCGACGGGAGTGCCTGGCAGTTGCCTCGCCTCATTGGCTTGTCCAACACCTTGCTCCTGCAATACACTGGCGATGCCGTGGACGGCCAGGAAGCATTCCGCATGGGGCTGTGCAATAAAGTCGTACCGCATGCGGCCCTGATGGACACCACCATGGCGCTGGCCACACGGCTGGCGCAGGGCCCGACGTTTTCCATGTCCCTGATTAAGATGCTGGTGCATAAAGCGCAACAGCAAGACCTGGCTGAACATCTCGCACAAGCCGCCCGCGCCCAGCAACTTGCCCGGCAGACCGCGGACCACAAGGAAGGCGTGCGGGCCTTCTTGGAAAAGCGCCCGCCGCGTTTTATCGGGCGTTAAGGCGATTCATCACCCGTCGCTGCGCTCGCCTCCCCTGCACCCCAGGCAGCCCCCCAAACCAGGACCAGGAATGGCCCTGGCTCTCGCACATCTCGCTGGGGAGGCGCGCTACTCTAAACCCTCGACAACCTGCAAAATTTCTTCAACATCGGGCAAATTCCCCGGCGTGTAGCGTTGCCGAAAACGCACCACGCCGGTCTTATCGATGACCAGCACAGCGCGTGCTCCCACCCCGCGTTCTTCGTTCCATAAACCGTACGACTGTGTTACCTTCCCCTTGGGATGCCAATCCGACAACTCCGGGTAGGGTAACCCGCCCATCGACGTGGACCACGCCCGATGCGCGGCCACATGATCGCAACTGATGCCCAGCACCTGGGCCTGCCGCTCGGCCAACCGGTTATAATAACGCCGGAAGGTCACGGCTTGCTCCGTTCAACCACTGGTAAAATCAAACACGTGAAATGACAGGATGACATGTTTCTCGCCGCGGTACTGACTCAAGGTAATATCACCCTCGCTCACCGACGGCAGTGTGAAATCCGGGGCGACCTCGCCCACTTCTCCTGGCATGGCGACTCCTTTCTGACGCAAGTTGACACCACAAATCGGTTGGTATCTTACCATGCGCCACTTCGTCGTTCCAGCCATGCGGATTCCTGTGGTATGATTCCAGGCACTGACGGCACAGCACTGGCTCGGGAAGGTGAGGCACGTGGGCACTCCTGATCTGCGCGTACAGGTTGCAGGTTTAACCTTACAAAATCCGATTATCGCCGCTTCGGGTACGTGTGGCTATGGTGAGGAGCTCCATCCCTTTGTCGATATCAATGGCCTGGGCGCCGTCGTCGTCAAAGGGCTGTCGCTCAAACCGACCCGAGGGAATCCTGGCCCACGCCTCGCAGAAACCACGGCGGGCATGCTGAATTCCGTGGGGCTGCACAACATTGGCATTGAGGCATTTCTGACCGACAAACTGCCACGCCTACGACGCTATAGCACACACGTTGTGGTGAACTTTTTTGGCGATGCGCCTGCCGAGTATGCCGCGGTGGCGGAGCGGGCCAGCGACGTCGAGGGCATTGCGGCCTTGGAGGCCAATATCTCGTGTCCCAACGTGCAACATGGGGGCATGCTGTTTAGCTGTGATCCACGTCTGACCTTTCAGGTCGTCGAGCATGTACGCCGTGTCACATCACTCCCATTGCTCGTCAAGCTCAGTCCCAATGTGACAGATATTGCCGCGATTGCCCGTGCGGCGGAAGAGGCCGGGGCGGATGCCATCTCCTTGATTAATACCGTGATGGGGATGGCGATTGATTTACAGACACGTACGACACGTTTACCCCTCGGCTTTGGGGGCTTATCCGGCCCGGCCATTAAACCACTGGCTCTGCGCATGGTCTGGCAAGTGGCCCAGGCCGTCCACATCCCAGTCATTGGCCTGGGAGGCATTATGACCGGCGAAGACGCCCTCGAATTTCTCGTGGCCGGGGCGACAGCCTGCCAGGTTGGCACGGCAAGTTTTGTGGATCCCGCCGCCTGCCGCACCATCCTGACCGAAATGACGCACTATTTGCAACGTCACCACATTGCCACCGTGGCCGAGTTGTGTGGCACACTCCGCTTCCAGCACAGCAAAGATTGAGATGCACCGCTACGGATGGACGCGGATGTGGGGTGTCTTGCGAGGTCGTTGTGTGCCAATTGAGGATAGCATGAGGCAACGGAAAGCCAAATCCGTCGTACGTGAATATGTTGAAGCTTTTGTGTTTGCCATTGTCTTGGCGCTCATCATGCGTCAATTCGTGGTGCAGGCTTTCAAAATTCCTTCCGAATCGATGAAGACCACGCTCCTGGTCGGCGACCACATCCTCGTCAATAAGTTTTTATATTATTTTATGCCACCAAAGCGTCTGGATATTATTGTGTTTCAGTTCCCCTGGGAAGAAGACCGCGACTTCATCAAACGTGTCATTGCTCTCCCAGGAGACCGCGTGGTGGTACGAGGCCAACAAGTGCTGGTCAATGACCAGGCGTTGACCGAGCCCTATGCCCGGTACGCTGGCAGTCCACGGTCAGAGACGTTTGGCCCTATTGTCGTGCCCAAAAAGGGTGACCAGGTCGAGATACGCGGCGATAAGCGTTTGTATTTGAACGGGATAGCGGTGCCAACCCCCGTCAATCCTTACTATGCCTCAGGATTGTTTCAGCCCAAAAATGAAGGTCCGCCCATGTCGGGGTTGGAGGTGTTCTATGGCGCCTTATTCCCACCTGGCACTACGTTCCAGCAGCCTGTCGCCCCACGCATGGTGGCGCATGATTACTATTTTGTGTTGGGAGATAACCGCGATAACAGCCAGGACAGCCGTTATTGGGGTTTTGTTGAAAGCACGCGTCTCAAAGGGCGCGCCTTTTTTATTTATTGGTCATGGAACCGTGACGGCAATTTGCTCCAGCACGTGCGCCTTGATCGCCTGGGCAAGCTGTTATATCTGCCGATGTTCTAAGACGTCTCTGCACCCAGCGGATCTGGCGTGGTCGTTGTCTGAAGCCGCTGGCGTAAGACCTGGGAGAGGTGGACGAATTGCAGCACCGTGAGTTCCTGGGCCCGGGCATGCTCCGTCAGAGTCAGTGTGGTGAGCACCTCGGTGACTTGCGACCGCGTCAGTGCGGTGGGAAACGCCGCGAGCAGATTGGCTCGCAAGGTCTTGCGGCGATGCGCAAAGGCATGTTTTACTACCCGAAAGAGCCAGGCTGGATCACAGGCAGGCCAGGGTGACACCGCAAAGGGCACCATGCTGATGACGGTCGAGTCCACCGCCGGCACGGGGCTAAACGCCTGGCGCGAGACCTCAAACTGGTGGGTGAGTTGTGCGGCATATTGCACGAAGACTGACAGCGCGCCGTAGGCACTGCTATCCGGGGGCGCCAGCAAACGGTCCACCACCTCTTTCTGCAGCATAATGATGAGGCGTAACACCTGCGGATGGAAAGATAAGAGGTGGTGTACAATGGCCATGCCAACGCTATACGGCAGGTTTGCCACCACCACGAAAGGCTGTGGCAGTAGTCCATAGTCGTAAGAACGTGCGTCAGCCCAGAGAATGTGCACATGCGGGGTCGTCGCAAAGTGTTGCGTCAGGGCCTGCACATACCGGACATCAATTTCAAGGGCATAGAGGGCGGCGACACGCGGTGCCAACGCCGTGGTGAGGATGCCACGACCCGGCCCAATTTCGAGCACCGTATCCGTTGGTGCCAGGTCTGCACACTGAAGTATCTGTTCCACAACAAGCGAGTCGCGGAGAAACACCTGCCCGAGGCGCTTCTGAGGGTAGGGTATCTTGGTGGCCATGGTGTCTTAAGTCTCGCAAAGCGGGTGAGTGGACGGGAAACTCCTGCGCTGCAACCATACCACAAGGACGCGACAGGCGACAGACACGCCCAAGACGACGCGGGAGCGTTGTGTTACAGTATCGCATGCGGTAAGGTACAGCATCACAGGGTTTTGTCGGAGCGTCAGAGAGCGAAAGGTACGTATGAAAATTCACGAGTACCAGGGGAAAGACATCCTACGTGCCTATAATGTGCCTGTCCCGAGAGGACAGGTGGCCTTCTCGCCGCAGGAAGCGCGCCACGTCGCCGAGACGCTGGGCGGGCAACGCTGGGTAGTCAAGGCGCAGATCCATGCAGGGGGACGCGGGAAAGGCGGTGGGGTGCGCTTAGCGCAGAGCCCCGCAGAAGTCGAGCAGATCACTGCGTCCCTCCTCGGACACCCGCTCGTGACTGTGCAAACCGGCCCAGAGGGACAACTTGTCCAGCGGGTGCTCATCGAAGAAGGCTGCGACATTGCGCAAGAATTGTACTGCGCCTTCATGATTGACCGAGGCTTAGGGCAGCCTCTCTGTCTCGTCAACGCCGCCGGGGGGATGGAGATTGAAGCTGCCGCTGCAAGTCTGACCCGTGTCCCGATCGATGTGTTGCTTGGTCTGGCACCTTTTCAGGCCCGGCACCTTGCCGAGCAGCTCACGGTCAGCCCAGAAGCCCAACACGAACTCGCGTCGCTCTTCCGCACCCTGTATACGGTGTTCCAGGAGAAAGACTGTACGTTGTTGGAAATCAACCCGCTGATCCTGACCAGCATGGGACATCCGTTGGTGCTCGACGTCAAGATGCAATTTGACGACAACGCCTTGTTTCGCCATGCGGACATCTGCGATTTACGCGATGTGGCCGAGGAAGACCCGCTCGAGGTGGAAGCGTCAAAATTTAAGCTCAATTACATCAAACTCGATGGCAATATCGGCTGCATCGTTAATGGCGCGGGTTTAGCCATGGCGACCATGGACATTATCAAGTTGGCTGGTGCTGCTCCGGCCAATTTTCTGGACGTTGGTGGCGGCGCCAGTGCGGACACGGTCGAGCAGGCCTTTCGTTTATTGACCACCGACCCCCATGTGCAGGCAGTGTTGATCAACGTGTTTGGCGGTATCCTGCGTTGCGATATTTTTGCCGAGGGTATCCTGCACGCCGTCTCGAAGGTGCAAGTGCGGGTGCCAGTGGTCGTACGCATGGAGGGTACTAATGTGGAAGAGGGGCAGCGGATTCTCGCCGAGTCTGGCCTCAACTTTCTGATTGCCCATGGGATGGAAGATGCCGCGCAACAAGTCGCGCAGGCCATCTGAGCGTAGGAGCAGCCCGATGAGCATTCTGGTCGATCAGGATACTCGCCTCCTGGTGCAGGGTATGGGTCGCGAGGGGCGGTTCCATGCCGAGCAGGCGATTGACTATGGCACGCGTTTCGTGGGCGGGGTGCATCCTGGCCGTGGGGGTGGCGCAGCGCTCGGACGCCCCTTGTTTCATAGCGTGCATCAAGCTGTGGCAGCCACTGGAGCGAACACGTCGATAATCTTTGTGCCCGGTCCGGCGGCGGCAGATGCGATTTTTGAAGCCCTGGATGCGAACCTGGCACTCGTGGTGTGCATTACCGATGGCATTCCCGTCCATGATATGCTGCGCGTGCGGCGCTACATGGTGGGGAGATCGTCCCTGCTGTTGGGGTCCAATTGCCCAGGCCTGATTTCGCCAGGCAAGGCGAAAGTTGGGATCATGCCGGCCCGTATCCATCTCCCTGGCCGCGTTGGCGTCTTGTCGCGGAGTGGCACCCTAACCTATGAAGCGGTCTCCCAACTCACGGCGCGTGGGATTGGGCAATCGACGTGCGTCGGCATTGGGGGGGATCCAGTCGGCGGGCTGACGTTTGTTGACTGCCTCAAACGCTTCCAGCAGGATCCAGACACCGAGGCGCTGGTCTTAATTGGCGAAATCGGTGGGACGGCAGAAGAAGATGCTGCCAACTATATTGCGCAGCATGTGACCAAGCCCGTCGTGGGCTTTATCGCGGGGCAAACAGCTCCCCCAGGACGCCGGATGGGTCATGCGGGGGCCATTGTCGATGGTGGACAAGGGACCGCGGCCTCCAAAATGGCCGCTATGGAGCGGAGCGGGATCACGGTCGTCAAGAGTCCGGCCAGGATTGGGGCAACCATGGCGGACATCTTACAACAACGCGGTTAAGAGGAGACCCATGGAACAGACATTGACGATTATCAAGCCTGATGCGGTGCAACGCAACTTGGCCGGACAAATCCTGGCACGTCTCGAAGCGGAGGGCTTTGTCGTGCTGGGGCTCAAGATGGTCCGCCTGAGCCAGCAGGACGCCCAGCGGTTTTATCAAGAGCACAGTGCTCGGCCTTTTTTTGCCAGCCTGACCTCGTACATGTCCTCTGGTCCAGCCATTCCCATCCTCCTGGCACGCGCTAACGCTATCCAGGCCCTACGTGATCTCATGGGCGCCACGAATCCGGCCCAAGCGGCGGCGGGCACGTTACGGCAGGCTTTTGGCATAGACGTGGAAAAAAATGCCGTCCACGGCTCGGATTCCCCTGGCTCTGCGGCCCGAGAAATCCCCTTCTTCTTTAATCACTTGGAATTTCGTGAGCGTTCTTGAGGCGAGGTGTTGAGTGCACGCACATCATAGGTGGTACGAGAGCGTTGACGGTCTTGGTGCCGTTCCACAGCGAGTTGCACCAGACGGTCGATGAGCTGGCTATAGGAGAGCCCACTGGCCTCCCACAGTTTGGGATACATGCTCACCGTGGTAAAACCTGGCAAGGTATTGATCTCATTTACGTAGGCCTTCAAGGTCTGGCGTTCGACAAAAAAATCCACGCGCGCCAGACCCGCAGCCTCAACTGCTTGAAACGCCACTGCCGCCATGCGCCGCAGCTCTTCAGCCAGGGGTGCCTCAATGTCCGCAGGGATGTGTAACGCGCTTTGCCCCTCACTATACTTCGCTTCATAGTCATAAAATGCACGATGTGAGACAATCTCCCCGACCACGGACACCTGTGGCGTGTCGTTCCCCAGTACGCTGCATTCGAGTTCGCGGCACGTAATGCCCTGCTCGACCAGCAGGCGTCGATCATACTGGCAGGCGAGATCCAGCGCCATGGGCAACTCCGTCACGTGTGTGACTTTGGAGACGCCCACACTCGATCCCAGGTTGGCAGGTTTGACAAAGAGCGGTAAGGGCAATGTCGCGAGGATACGCTCTTGCACAGCGCTGGGTTGGTGCTCCCAGTCGCGGCGTAACACCACCATGTGGGGCACAACGGGTAAGCCAGCCGCCTGGAACAGAATCTTCATGATCCCTTTGTCCATGCCCACGGCTGATCCGAGCACGCCAGAGCCAACATAGGGAATGTCCGCCAATTCGAGCAGACCCTGTACGGTCCCATCTTCGCCGTACGTCCCATGGAGGAGCGGGAAAACGACATCAATGGGCCTGATAGCCTCTATATGGGCTCCCGAAACCGTAGGAAGCGGCAGCAAACCACGCTGCTGAGGATCGCTGGAGAGCAGGGCCGCAGGTGTGCTCGAGGACGGTGCGCCCTCTTCGAGGAGATGACGTGGATCTACCGCGGGCAACCACCGTCCCTCAGGGGTGAGATAGACGGGCAAGACGTCATAGTGCTGTCGATCGATGGCCTGGAGTACCGAGGTGGCCGATGCGATGGAGACTTCGTGTTCTCCCGAACGGCCACCATAGAGGATGACGAGGCGCGTTTTCTGCGGTGGATCAGCGGGCATGGGCGTTGCGCACCTCAGAGCAAGTAACCATACTTAAAGTTTGAGCGCTCAATCCGACGCTTTAATTGCGTCACCTTTTCGTTCTCTTCTTGGAATGGATCATTGCACTTGACCCACAGGTTGAGCAAATAGCCAATCCGGATGTAATTCCAGTCGAGATCGTAAGGAATACGCTTCAGCTTGGCCAATTTGATCAGTTCTCCGCGCATCTTCGCCCGGGTATTCTGCGGTGGATCAACCATGGCGGTCTCGATCTGGGCCTCGGTGGCCATCCGCTTGATCCGCCCCCGCCGTTCGAGCAAGAAATACAGGCCTTTCTCACGTCGAATGTCGTGGTATTGCAGATCAAGCATCAGCATACGGTCTCCGCTCGCTTCCGGCGACAAATTGCTACGCTCCCCGTACGCTTGCAAGAGATGCAACTTGATGATCCAGTCAATCTCCTGATTGAGCTGCATCGGATCTTCTTCAAGCTTGGTCAGCACGTATTCCCACTTCAGCAGGATGTCGGCAGCCTCTGGACTCATAGGCCGTGTGCTGTAAAACCGACGCGCCAGCTCTAGATATTCTTTCTGCATCTCTAGGGCGGAATATCTTTTGCCGTTATTTAAGGGCACAGGTTCCCGACAGGTCAAATCCCGTGAGATGTCTTTGATCGCCCGTACAGGATTGCGCAGTGCAAACGTCGTGGGGAGAAAATCTTCCTCGATCATCTCTAAAATGATCGCTGTGGTCCCAACTTTCATATATGTGGCAAATTCCGACATATTGGAATCACCGACGATGATATGCAAACGGCGATATTTTTCTTTAATGGCATGGGGTTCATCACGCGTATTGATGATGCTGCGTTCGTTAGTCGTCGTCCCAGAAATTTTCTGCCGGATATGCTGCGCGCGCTGGGAGATGTGATATACCGTCCCTCGTCTAGTACGGAAAACCTTGCCAGCCCCCGTAAAAATCTGGCGTGTCACCAAGAAGGGGATCAGCTGTTCCGCCATGTAATAAAAGTCCGCCGTACGATCTGCCAGATAGTTCTCATGACATCCGTAGGAATTGCCGACAAAATCGGTATTATTCTTGAAAATGGCTAGCTCACCCTGAAAACCCTCTTCATGCACTTTATTTTGCGCATAATTGAGTAAATTTTCCAGAATGCGTTCGCCCGCTTTATCATAGATCATGACATCCATAGGACTGGCACATTCCGGGGTGGCGTACTCCGGGTGACATCCAGTGTCGAGATAGAAACGGGCTCCATTTTCGAGGAAGACATTCAAAAAGCCCTCCGTCGTAATGAGCTTCTCGAAGAGATAGCGCACCACTTTTTCCGAGGGAAGGGTGCGCCGCCCGTTACAGGTAAAGGCAATACCGAATTCATTCTCTAACCCATAGATGCGTTTTTTCATAGCTGTTCATGACCCATTGTTAATGGTCATCATCGCCTGCGTTGCCTCGGCCTGCGGCATACGATAAAATTTTCGCCCCACACGCCGACGCTCAAGGAGACCAACTTCGAGAGCGCTTTCCTCCGCTGGCGGTCGTTCATACCCCGCCAGCAAACTCCGACGGCTGAGCGCGAGAGCCTCCGCTAGGGAAAGATCCGTCCGATAATGCTCCTGCAAATAGGTCCGAATACGGTCTGCCTGACCACCAATCACCGCAAACTGTCGACGATCAGTAATCGTGCCATCAAAGGAGACATGATACATCTCGTTCTGCGCTGAGGTCTCTCCCACCTCAACCACTAGAATCTCAACCTCGAGTGGTTTGGGATCACGGGTGAAAATTGTGCCGATGGATTCGGAATAGGCATTGGCTAACGATTTCGTCGTCACATCGTGACGGCTGTACGAATAGCCTTTGAGATCCGCATAGCGAATCCCCGCTTTGCGCAGATTTTCGAACTCGCTATATTTCCCCACACCAGCAAAAGCGATACGGTCATAAATCTCGGAGAGCTTATTCAGCGAGGCACTCGGGTTTTCTGCCATGAGGAGTAAGCCATCAACATATTCGACGGCAACGATGGAACGCCCTTTGGCAATACCTTTGCGGGCATATTCCGCCTTGTCCTGCATGATTTGATCAGGAGAGACATAAAAAGGCACAGCCATAGGACTACCCTTGCAACGAGGCCAGAAGCCGTTCGCTCAGCGGACGAATTTCATCCTCGAGAATATCGTCGACCCCATCACGTGTGACGATTTTCACAATCGGATAGATACCACGTACTAAATCGGGACCACCCGTGCCGACGTCAACATCCGCTGCGTCCACCAGTGCTTCCAACGCCAAGGCAATCGCTGCCTCGCGGGACATCTCGGCTTTGAAGAATTTTTTGAGGGTACTCCGGGCATCTTTTCCACCCGAACCCGTGGCATAAAACTGTGATTCTTCATAGCGTCCGCCGGTGACATCATACTTAAAGATCCGCCCCTGTTGCGCCCGCAGATCGTAACCCGCAAAAATCGGGATCACAATCAGCCCTTGGAAAGCCGCTGGTAGGTTTTGCTTCACCATTTGTGCGAGCTTATTGGCCTTGCCATCGAGTGCGAGCGTGTCACCCTCAATTTTGTGATAATGCTCCATCTCTACCTGGAAGAGCTTAATCATTTCCAGGCATGGCCCCGCGGCTCCCGCAATAGAGATCACCGAATAGTCGTCGGCTTTATAGACTTTTTCAATACGTCGCGACGAGACTTCAAAGCCCTCCGTTGCCTGGCGATCACCGGCCATCACCACCCCATCCGCACAGCGTAAGGCCAAGACGGTTGTGGCGAAGGGCACCGCTTTCAGCCATGCAGGCTCACCTGCAGCAAGCTGTGGCACCTGCTGCAGGTGCTGAAACGGGAGCAGGTGGGGGAAATCATGCCGCAAGAGGTCGAAGAAGCTCGCCCCATCGTAGCTTCCCGTCGAGAGCAGCACCTTATTCTCCTCCTCGTTGCACGTAATTTTTGACAAATTCCTCAGCGTTTTCTTCTAGCACCTCGTCAATTTCATCGATCAAAGCATCCATCTCATCCCGGAGCTTTTCGCCTTTGGTCGATAAATTGCTCGCAGGCGTCGACGCCGTCTGCGTGTGCGTATCGTTTGTGCGCCGTACTTGCTGCTGTCCACCTTCAGCGCAGGTAACAATAGCGGCCCACGCCGGTGACGTTGCAAAGGTGTATTGTCTCGTCATGATGCACTCCTTGTGTGTGCGCTCTTCTGCCGCCCAAGGCTGCCTACGTCACGAGATTTGCCACGAGGTCAGCCGCCGTCTCCGAACGGTCCAACAATTGTTGCACGTGCTGTTTCGTCCCGCGTGTGGGCTCATCCATCATGATACGCTTAATCGGGCCGTCACCAAGATTGAAAGAAATGGAGTCCCAATTCACGCCAAAAATTTGATTTTTAAACTTTTTCAAGCATTGCCCACGAAAATACGCCCGTGTATCTTCTGGAGGATTGTCCATTGCCTGGATAATGGAGTCGTCCGTCAACATCCGTCGTGCACCCCCACTACGCTCCAGCACGTAATACAACCCTTTTTCGGGACGAATATCATGGTACTGCAGATCCATCATGGCGATGCGTGGATCATCCCATCCACTCCCGCGACGTGCCATATAATTCGTGATCAAGTGGAGTTTCATAACCCAATCGATCTCACGATACAATTGCATGGGGTCTTGGGCGAGGCGCTCTAAGACCGTTCCCCATTCTGCCACAATCGCCGGATAGGTTGGCGGGCAATCCGGGTGCTGGGCCAGATACTGCAAGGCGGCAGCATGATACCAACGTTGCATGGCAATAGCGGTCATCTTGGTGCCGTCTTTCAGCGGTACCGCCAATGTACACGTCGTATCGTGGGAGATATCGCGTAACGCCCGCACCGGATTGCGTAAAACGAGCGGGTTCGTCAAAAAACCGTCCTCGATCATGTGCAGCACCACCAGCGCTGTCCCAACTTTCAAATACGTCGTAAATTCTGACATGTTGGCATCGCCGATGATCACGTGCAAGCGTCGATAGCGGTCGCGGTTCGCATGCGGTTCATCACGGGTGTTGATAATGGGACGCTTCACCATCGTGTCCAAGCCTATCTCAGTCTCAAAAAAATCGGCCCGCTGGGAAATCTGAAACGGCACATAGTCTGTGCCATTTTCCACCCCGACTTTCCCCGCCCCACAAAAAATCTGCCGTGACACGAGGTAAGGCATGAAACGCTCGACAATGGTCTGAAACGGTGTGCGCCGATCTAAGAGGTAATTCTCGTGATAGCCGTAGCTGTTACCCTTGTGATCACTGTTGTTCTTGTAGACCACAATGGTTCGACCTGAAGGAAGCAGTTGATTGGCCCCTATACGGCTCAGATTGAGGATGCGATCTCCAGCACGCTCATAGCGAATGAGATCCAACACATTCGTGCATTCTGGCGTCGAAAATTCTGGATGCGCATGGTCAACATAAAAACGCGCCCCGTTCGGCAGGATCTTGTTAATCGCCATGTTATCGTGATGGTCGGGGACATCGTATTCATCGTCTAACTCAAAGCCGCGGGCATCAACCAGCGGATCTTCTTGGTCGTAATCCCATAATAGCTTGAGCGATTGGTCTGTGTTGTAACTGTTGACCAGTATTAAGGAGGTGGCAATGGAATCGAACTCAGGATCGTGCTGCACCATGAGGCCGTATTCCGTTTCCGCACCAATAATCCTCGGGAGCGCCATGACACCTCCAGACACAAAGTGAGGCGCCTGCGTCGCCTCCTGTGGAGGCGACGCAGGCGCCTGCATGCCGCAGTGCTTACAGATATTGACCGGGGGTGATATCCTCAATAGGTCGCATCTTCGGAGCTTTAGAGGCCACGAGCGTACGGATGTTGAGAATTTTTTCCCCTTTGGTCCCGGAAATACGCGCCCAGTCGTCAGGATTCGTCGTATTGGGCAGATCTTCATTCTCTTTGAACTCATCATGGACCGCGTTCAAGAGATCAGCGAGTGTGATGCCTTTTTCGTGCAGAGCGAGGTAACGCTTTAAGGCCAATTTCTTGGCCCGTGCCACAATGTTCTCAATCATAGCCCCACTGGAGAAATCCTTAAAATAAAACGTCTCCCGATCCCCTTTGGCGTACGTCACTTCGAGAAATTTATTCTCGTCTTGCGTGCTATACATCTGTTCACAGGTCTGCTCAATGAGCGCCAAGACCGTGGCGTGACGGTCATACCCGTGGCGGCGCAAGTCGTCGTCATGCAGTGGGAGATCCTCGAGCAGGTACTTGGCAAAAATTTCCTTGGCTGCCTGCTTATCCGGACGTTCAACTTTAATTTTCAGATCAAGACGCCCGGGACGCAAGACCGCAGGATCAATGAGATCTTGACGGTTGCTGGCACCAATCACGATGACATTTTCCAGCGATTCTAAGCCGTCGAGTTCGGAGAGCAGTTGTGCGACCACCGTGATTTCAACGTCTGAGGAGATCCCAGAGCCTCGGACCCGAAACAGCGAATCCATCTCGTCAAAAAAGACAATGACTGGCGTGGTCTCGTTGGCCTTCTCACGGGCTTTTTTGAACACTTCGCGGATCTTCGACTCGGTCTCTCCGACGTATTTATTGAGTAGCTCAGGCCCTTTGATATTGAGAAAATAGCTGTGGGCTTCCACCCCTTTGCGCTCGGCGAGCTTGCGCGCCAAGCTATTGGCGACGGCTTTCGCAATCAACGTTTTCCCACATCCTGGAGGGCCGTACAGCAGTACACCTTTGGGAGGCCGCAGACGATGTTCACGAAATTCTTCAGGGTAGAGATACGGCAATTCAATCCCATCGCGCAGATCTTGAATCTGGGTATCGAGGCCCCCAATGTCTTCGTATGTTATATTCGGCACCTCTTCGAGCATCACTTCTTCGACCTTGGACTTGGGCAGTTTTTCTAAGATGTAGTTGGAATGCGTTTCGAGGAGCAGATTATCCCCGACGGTTAAGTCCAGGAGACGGGCTTGGTCTGCCAGTGAGACGACGCGCTCTTCATCGGCACGACCGACCACCAAGACGCGCCGGTCATCCAGGCGATCCTTTAAGCGTACCACCTCACCGCGCGTTTCGTACAAACTCAGGTCAATCACATTGAGCGACTCATTGAGGACGAGCAGCTGACCTTCCGCCAAGGCGACATGTTCCAAACGAGGATGCATATTCACTTTGAGATGCCGCCCGTCGAGATCAATGTCGAGCGTGCCGTCAGCATTCCGGTGACGAAAGACCCCATAGCTATTGGGGGGCAAGCACAACTTTTCGACTTCTTTTTTCAGGGCACTGATCTGTTCTTTGGCTTCTTGCAAGGCACCGACTAATTTTTCATTCTGTTTCTTGCCGTGGGTCAACTGCTCAAGCGACTGCTGATATTTGCGTTTGAGCGCCTCGTAGTGACTGACCGTCTTTTCTAAGTGGCGTACGACACTCTCGGCACTATGCTCCACAAGGCGAACACGCTCTTGCACATCCTTAATCTCGATCTCGTACTGAGCGAGCTTGCTCTGGACTGAGGATTCGGAGCGTGGCATATGGATGGAGAGTTTGCGCATCGTATCGCGGACAAACCCCTTCCTCTCTTCCTGCGGGAAGTTCTCCATAGTCAAGAAACCTTCTCCTTAAAGTGGTGAGCAAACTCCATGTCTTGTGATGCTTGCACTGCCAACCGTAGCACACTTGGCAGGGGGTGTCAAGTAGCAATAAATTCCCTAATATGCTGAATTTCTTAGGGTTTTGCCCGTACACGTCTCTGCCTCGTTCTGTAGTAGTATACCTGAGGTCCGGGGGGTGATACCACCCGACTTCTGTGCCCCGGACACCACGCCATCCTCTTGACAAAGGCTGACAAGTATGCAATTGATTGTAACATTCACGGGGTGATGGGCCACCGGGGACAACCAGCCACACAGCGCCACATCATCTGAGCACACCTGGAGACGCATCATGCAACCCCGCCCCATCGCTGGTCGCCCATGATGTACAATGTGGCTTTCCACGGCATACTCTTGGCCTATCTCCTGGCTTCTCTGCTCTTTTGGCTCTCTATGGGGCTCCAGCAACGTTGGATGGTGCGGCTGGCCCGTGGGCTGCTCTGGGGAGGGTTCGGGGTACAAACCCTGGCGCTGGGTTCTTCACTGGCCACACAGCAGGCGTGGTTCGCGGGCGATCTGACGACATCGCTGAGTGTGCTGTCGTGGGCCATCGTTGCCGTGTATGCTGTGGCGATATGGCGTTATCGTATTGAAGCGTTGGGTGCCTTTGTCATCCCCTTGGCCTGTCTCGCGACCGCGTCGGCGGGGGTGCCCGTTGCGGCAACAGGGCAGGGAGCTCTGGCCGTGCAACCTCTCTGGTTGGCGCTGCATATTAGCCTGGCGTTACTGGGGTATGCGGCATTCGTGCTGATGTTTTGTGCTGGGGTCATGTACTTGATCCAAGAACAGCAATTAAAGTCCAAACGGTCTGGAGCCTTGTATCGCTATCTCCCGTCGCTGACGCTGCTTGATGAACTCAGCGCCAAGGCCCTGCTGTTCGGTTTTCCGTTCTTAACGCAGGGAATTGTCACCGGCTCGATATGGGCCAAGTACACGCACGGGTCGTATCTCCAGTGGCAGCTGACCTCCTTACCGCTCCTCCTAGCGTGGTTAATCTACGCCTTGCTACTCGGAGGGCGACGCGCCTTAGGCTGGCAAGGCACCAAGGCCGCCCGCGCTGCCATAGGGGGGTTCATTGTGGTGCTTGCCTCCTATGTGGTACATACTCTATGAGCGCCCTGCGGGGTAATGGAGTCCAGGAAACATGGCGATTCTTGCCATAGGGTTGAATCATACTACGGCGCCTGTGGCGGTGCGCGAGCGCCTCGCGTTTTCTGAGGCCAGCCTCGCGGAAGCCTTGGGGTCTTTTCGGCCACCAGAGGTGCAGGAGTGCGCGATCCTCTCGACGTGTAACCGCGTGGAAATCTATCTGCACACCGTGGATGTGCAGGCCAGTTTCGAGCACTGTACGGCATTCCTGGCCATGTCGCATGCGCTGACGCCCGCCCAGTTTGTACCCCATCTCTATCAATTCCATGACCTAGAAGCGGTGCGCCATCTGTTTCGCGTCGCCGCGAGTTTGGACTCGCTCGTCGTGGGGGAACCGCAAATTCTGGGGCAAGTTAAAGCCGCCTATCTGGCTGCCCAGGCAGCCAGACGTACGGGCAGTCTGTTTGCCCAACTCTTTGAACGGGCCTTTGGCGTGGCGAAAGCGGTGCGGAGTGAAACGGGTATCAGTGACCATGCGGTCTCGGTGAGCTATGCTGCGATAGAGCTGGCCAAAAAGATTTTCGAAAGTTTGCAGGAACGCACGGTCATGGTCTTGGGAGCCGGGGAGACGGCGGAACTCGCAGTGCGTCATCTCGTGCGCCAGGGGGTGCCGCGGGTCTTTATTGCCAATCGCACCATGGAACGCGCGGAGCGTCTGGCCCAGACGTTGCACGCCAAGGCGATTGCCTGGGACGCTTTTCCAGAGCATTTGACGTATGCGGATATTGTCATTAGCTCGACCAGTGCCCCCGCCCCAATTATTGATCCGACCATGGTGCGTGAAGCCATGCGCGCCCGCCGTGGTCGCCCGATGTTTTTTATTGATATTGCTGTGCCGCGTGACATTGAGCCAGCCGTGAATAGCCTGGAGAATGTCTTCTTGTATGATATGGATGATTTGCAGCATGTCGTGCAGGAAAATCGTCATGAGCGTCAACGCGAGGCGCTGGTGGCGGAAGAGCTGGTCGGGCGTGAGGTGCAACATTTCGCGCAATGGCTCGCGGTGCGTGATGCGGTGCCCACCATTGTGGCGCTACGCCAACGGGGCGAGGCCATACGGGTGCAGGCTGTGGAGAAAGCGCTGCAGAAACTGGGCCCGCTTGATGCACGCCAGCGTCAGGCCCTGGAAGCCCTCACCTCGGGGATTGTGAATACACTCTTGCACGCCCCCACCGTCTATCTCAAACGCTCTTCCAGGGAAGGGCAGGTGCGGGATGCCGTCCACGTGGTACGTCACCTTTTTGATTTGGATACCCGACCATGACACATTCGCCTCGGCACGTCCGCCTCGGCACGCGTGGGAGTCCGCTGGCCCGCTGGCAAGCCCATTGGGTAGCGGATGCCTTGCGGACGCATCACGCTGACTTGACGACTGAGCTCATAGTCATTCGCACCACTGGTGATCAGAATCGTCAGGATCCGCTGCCGCAAATTGGCGGCAAGGGACTCTTCGTGAAAGAGATCGAGGAGGCGCTGTTGCGTCAGGAAATTGATCTGGCCGTCCACAGCATGAAGGACGTGCCGACGACCTTGCCAGCCGAATTGCACCTGGCGGCGGTGCCCCCACGCGATGACGTGCGCGATGCGTTCGTTGGGCGCGAGGGTCTTTCTCTGCGGGAGGCGCCTGGCGCCTGGCGTATCGGCACCAGCAGTTTGCGCCGTCGTTCCCAGTTACTCGCCTTCCAGCGCAGTCTCCACGTGCAGGACATCCGTGGCAATGTGGACACCCGGCTGCGCAAAATGCGCCAGGGCGAAGTCGACGGCATTGTCGTCGCGGCTGCTGGCATGGTGCGACTAGGCCTTCAAGCAGAGATTACCGAATACCTGCCAATTGAGGTGATGCTGCCAGCCGCAGGCCAGGGAGCGCTGGGGCTTGAAACCCGCGCCGGCGATTGGCTGGACGCACTCTTACGTCCCTTGCATGATGCCCCGACGGCTAGTGCGGTGACGGCAGAGCGGGCCTTTCTCCATCACCTCGGGGGTGGGTGTACCGTGCCCATTGCGGCGTTGGCCCGCTGTCAGGATAGTGTCTTACACTTGCAGGGCTTTGTGAGCACGCCGGACGGCAGACAGAGCCTGCGTCAGGAAGTCGAGGGGCCCGTGCACATGGCCGCCCAGCTCGGCGAGCGTTTGGCCGTCCAGATGCGCACGCATGGCGCAGGGGCTATCCTGGCAGGTTTTCCCGAGCCCTAACGCCGTGCCGTGGGATACAGCAAGGAGACTCTTTATGCCTTTTCCACACTACCGTGCCCGCCGTCTCCGGGAGAGTACCGCGTTGCGTGGTCTCGTCCAGGAAACACGCCTGGCACCGAGCCAGTTTATTTTGCCATTATTTGTCGTGCCGGGGCATGGGGTGCGTCAAGAGATTGCCTCGATGCCAGGGCAGTATCACCTGTCGGTCGATCAAACCGTCGAGGAAGCCAGAAGTGTGGTCGATCTCGGCATCCCGGCCGTGTTGCTGTTCGGTTTGCCAGAGGTCAAGGACGCGATGGGGCAGGAAGCCTATAGCCCGACAGGTGCGGTGCAACAGGCCATTCGGGCGCTGAAACAGGCCCTGCCGACCTTGGTCGTCATCACGGATGTGTGTTTGTGCGAGTATACCGACCACGGCCATTGTGGCGTGGTGGACGGGCAGCATATTGTCAATGATCTCACCCTGGAATTGCTCCAACGCACAGCGCTGTCCCATGTGGAAGCCGGGGTAGATATGGTGGCACCCTCCGATATGATGGACGGTCGTGTTGGGGCCATCCGCGGCTTCCTCGACGACAAAGGGTATCACAACATTCCGATCATGGCGTATGCGTCTAAGTATGCCTCGAGCTTCTATGGCCCGTTCCGCGAAGCGGTCCAGTCAACACCGCAATTTGGTGACCGTCGTTCCTATCAGATGGATCCCGCCAATGTGCGTGAGGCCCTGCGGGAAGTCCAGATGGACATCGACGAGGGGGCCGATATCGTCATGGTGAAGCCGGCCCTACCGTATCTCGACGTTATTGCACGCGTGCGTGCCATGACAGACCTGCCGCTGGCTGCCTATAATGTCAGTGGCGAATACGCCATGATCAAAGCCGCGGCGCGTCTGGGGTGGTTAGACGAAGAGCGGGCCATGATGGAGGTGCTCACCAGCATCAAGCGGGCGGGCGCCGACATCATTATTACCTATTTCGCCAAAGACGCCGTGCGGGTGTTGGCAGGCGGTGGGATGTGAGTCGCACCTGCATGGCGGTAAGCGATGCGTATCGGGGGTGGTAACGCCAACCGGCGTCCGCTGCGCAGCGTGGCGGGGCGTGATGTGCGCCCCACCAGCGGCTGGGTTCGCCAAGCGCTAGCGAATATGTTGCGTGACGTGCTCCAGGATGGTATTTTTATAGACCTCTTTGCTGGGACCGGCAGTGTGGGGCTTGAGGCCCTGAGTCATGGGGCAAGGCACGTCTATTTTGTAGAGCATGACCGTCGCGCACTCACGATCTTAGAGGGGAACATTGCGCGTTGTGACATGAGCCAGCGGGCCACCATCATTCCGGCGACCTTACCCCAGGCCTTACGGTACCTGCCAGCGTCTTTACAAGCCCAGATGCTGTTTCTCGATCCGCCGTATGCATCCGATCTGGCAGAAGCCACCTTTGCCGCGTTGGTGACACGCTGTCCCTTAGTGGCGGATGGTATGCTCATTTGGCAACATCTCGCGCGTCGGGCGATACCGCCGGCGATCCTTGACCTGCCTCTTTGGAAAAGCCGTCGCTACGGGAATACGCAATTGTCCCTCTATATGGCCTCGCCTCCTCCCCAGGCAGAGGCTGAAGAGCCGTAAACACCGAGAGGCCTAGGGAAGGGAAGCACACGTGGCGGAGCGCGTAGTCGTAGCGATGAGCGGTGGGGTTGATAGCTCAGTGAGCGCCGCCCTCCTGCATGAACAGGGTTATGAGGTGATCGGCATGACGATGAAGCTCTGGGACGGCCCAGAGGCCGAGGCAGGTCGCCATAAAACCTGTTGCACCCTTGATGATGTGTCTGATGCTCGGCGTGTAGCCGAGGCCATCGGCATCCCCTTCTATGTCGTCAATTTTAAAGAGCAGTTTGCCACGCACGTCATCGACTACTTCGTGGAGACGTATCGCCAGGGTGCGACGCCCAATCCCTGCGTGCAGTGTAATCGGTATCTGAAATTCACCGCCCTGATGCAGCGGGCGCAGCAACTGGGGGCCCGCTGGGTCGCCACAGGTCATTATGCGACGGTAGGGCACGATCAGGCAGGGCGCTATTACATCCGGCGCGGCCATGATACGCAGAAAGATCAATCGTATTTTCTCTTCGATCTGTCGCAGGCGCAACTCCGGCAGACGCTGTTACCGCTTGGCGAGTATTGTAAGGATGATGTCCGCCGTCTCGCAGTCCGACTCGGCCTCAAGGTAGCGGACAAGCCTGAGAGCCAGGAGATTTGCTTTATCCCAGACGGGGATTATCGCACCTTCCTCCGTCCACGCTTACCTGAAGCATCCCTGCAGCCAGGCCCCCTGGTCACGACAGCCGGCGAGACGGTAGGGACACATCAAGGCTTACCCTTTTATACAGTCGGACAGCGGCGGGGGCTAGGCGTGGCGGCGAGCGCACCGCTCTATGTGACACGCCTCGATTCCGCCAACAATACCATCGTTGTGGGCTCACGCCCTGACGCGTGCTGTACGGCTTTTGACGTCGAGCGGGTGAACTGGATGTGTGTACCGCCAGCGCAACGCCTGACGACGACGGTGCAGATTCGTTATCGGCATCAGCCCGTCAGCGCGGACATCGAGCCCATGACGTCTGGGCGGGCCCGCGTGACTCTCCATACTCCCCAATTCGCAGTCACACCGGGACAGGCTGCCGTCTTCTACCACGGCGATACCGTGGTCGGTGGCGGTTGGATTACCCAGAGTATCTCCGCGTAGTTGCGTAGAAGGATAGAACTCATGGCGTCGGAACGGCACGAGGAAGAACAAGCCGAGCAGGCTTTTGTCATCTCGGATAAACGCCTCTTTACCAAGGAAGGGTCGCGTCGCGCTCCCGACGCCCCACGCGAGACTCCACCGCCGGCCCAGCCGCCTCCGCCGCCCCGGCGTGAGGCACCGCGTGCAGCAGAACCGCCGCGTGCAGCAGAATCGCCGCGTGCGACAGCTCCACCTCCACGGCCCGAGGCCGGTGCAGGGGCACTCCGTGACCTCCCAGCCGCTGATTTTATGATGCTAGTGAATATGTTGGTCACCAATGCTATGGTCTTCCTGGGGCAGATGCCAGCCCCGGGGTCACAGCAATACCTGCGGAATCTGCCCCAAGCCCAGCATATGATTGATCTCTTGATGGTGCTCCGTGATAAGACCCGCGGGAACCTGTCACAGGAAGAAGAACAGATGATGCAGGACTTACTGCCACAACTGCAGATGGCGTACGTCAGTGTGAGTCGACAGGGTGCCTAGGAGGCGGAGAGTATGGGGCGGGTGCAGACACTACCTGACGCGGTCATCAACCATATCGCCGCAGGGGAAGTGGTCGAACGCCCAGCGTCAGTGTTGAAGGAACTCCTCGAAAACGCGCTGGATGCTCAGGCACGCACCATTCAGGTGATGGTGCAGGGGGGCGGTATCGTCCTGCTGCAAGTCGATGACGATGGCTGTGGTATGGATGCTGAGGATGCCGTGCACTGCTTTACACGTCACGCCACCAGCAAGATCAGTCTCTTGGACGATCTCGACCATCTCACGACGCTGGGCTTTCGCGGAGAAGCGTTACCGAGCATCGCCACCGTGTCACGACTACAACTCACCTCGCGGTGCGTCACGGCGTCGCTGGGGACACGCGTGCAGATGGAAGGTGGAGTGCTGCACGATGTCGCCCCCTGTGGTGCGCCGCCTGGGACGTCGATCCGGGTCAGCGACTTGTTCTACAATACGCCCGCCCGCCGTAAATTCTTGAAACAACCCGCGACTGAGGCGAGTCACATCGCGCAGTGTTTTACCACGCTGGCCCTGGCCGCCCCCACCGTGCACATGACCCTGTCGATGAACGATCGACCCCATATCCAGGTGCACGCCACCGCGACCCTGGGGGAGCGTCTCGAAATGCTCTTTGGGGCCGAGTTCCGCGACCAAGTGCTCCCCGTAGAGGAGCAGACCGCTGATTTTCAGGTGTCGGGGTATATTGCCAGGGCGACCTTACATCGCGCCACACGCCGGCAGCAATTTTTCTTCGTGAATGGTCGGGCGGTGCAAAACCGCGTGCTCAGCCGCGCCCTGTATGAAGCCTATCGCACGGTGTTACCACGCGATCGGCATCCCGTGGCGTGTGTATTTGTGACGCTGCCGAGCGGCGAAGTGGACGTCAACGTGCATCCGGCCAAGCTCGAAGTGCGTGTTCGGCAGGAATCCCGCATCTATGACCAGCTCCGACGGGTGTTCCAGCGTTGTCTGCAGGACAGTGTGGCCGGGCCAGGCCTCGCTGTCTTGCCAGCACCAGGGAGTCTCGATCTGCCAGCGCTCCCTGGCGCGGTGCGCACCGTGCCGCGCATGTGGCAGGAACCCGCCCCGGTGTCCGTGCGCCATTTCGAAGCGCCCATGGAGCGCCGCCAAGGGCTCACGACCTCACCGGCGCTCGATCTGCATGCGGGCTATCCTGAAGCTGGGCGCGCCATTCTGGAAGGTGTGCCGCTGGGACAGCTCCACAACACGTACATCGTGTTGCAATATGCCGCAGGGGTGTTCCTGGTGGATCAACACGCGGCGCATGAGCGCGTGGTCTACGAGCGGCTGCGCGACCGCCTGCACAGTGGCCCTTTCGAGGCGCAGCGCGTCTTGTTTCCATCCACGCTTGATCTCGGCGCCACAGAGCCTGCCTGGATTGCCGCGTGTCTGCCACGGTTGGAAGCCCTGGGTTTTACGCTGGAACACTTTGGCGGAAGCATCTATCGTCTGCCCGGTGTCCCAGCGCTCCTAGCGGAACGCGACTACGCCGCGGCGCTCATGGATATTTTAGAGATTTTGCGTTCGCCGGATGCCGACCACGTGCTGGACGAGGGCTTGCCGCGCGTGTTTCATCATCTGTTGACCGTGATGGCCTGCCATGGGGCTATCCGGGCGCATCAGCCCTTGCATCACGATGAAATCCAGGCGTTACTGCGCGATCTCGCCGGCACTGCCATGCCCTTTACGTGTCCGCATGGGCGTCCGGTCCTTTTACATATTGCCCTCGCAGATATTGAAAAGAAATTTCTGCGCTGCTAAGTTTGCTCTATGATGCCTGCAGGCAGCCTCCCTCTCCCCCCATCCAGAAGGGAATCCCTATGCTCGAAGGACCACTGCCCGAGGGTTTAACGTTTGACGATGTCCTGCTCTTGCCCGCCCGCTCCGATGTGTTGCCCCGTGAGACGGAGGTGTCGACGTTGCTCACCCCGACCCTTGCCCTCAATATCCCGCTGCTCAGCTCGGCGATGGATACGGTGACGGAAGGTGCCTTGGCGATTGCCTTAGCGCAAGAAGGGGGGATCGGCATCATCCATAAAAATCTCAGCATTGCCCAACAGGCGGCGGAAGTCGACAAAGTCAAACGCTCCGAAAGTGGCATGATTGTCGACCCCATCACCATGGAACCGCATCAACTGGTGTATGAAGCCATTGAGATGATGAACCGCTATCGCATCTCGGGCATTCCGATTACGGAGGGGCCGCGGGAGAGCCGGAAGCTCGTCGGGATTCTCACCAACCGCGATTTGCGCTTTGTCACGGACACGCAACAACCCATTGCAGCCTTGATGACCAAAGACCGCTTGATCACCGTGCCCCAAGGGACGAGCCTAGACGAAGCGCAAAAACACTTGCATGAGCACCGGATTGAAAAACTCTTAGTGGTCGATGACCAGTTTCATCTCAAAGGCCTGATCACCATCAAGGACATTGAGAAGCGCAAGAAATATCCGCAAGCCTGCAAAGACCACTACGGGCGGCTGCGGGTGGGCGCGGCGGTGGGCCTCACGCCCGATATGTACGAACGCGTCGCGGAACTCGTCAGGCGTGAGGTCGATGTCATTGTCGTGGACACGGCGCATGGCCATTCTTCCGCCGTCCTGGCGGCAGTTGAGGGCATTAAAAAATCCTATGAAGGTTTGCAGGTGATCGGCGGCAATGTGGCCACCGCGGAGGGCACGCGGGATCTCATCAACGCTGGCGCTGATGCCGTCAAAGTGGGTATGGGGCCAGCCTCCATCTGCACCACCCGCATCGTCGCCGGGATTGGCGTGCCGCAGTTGACTGCCATTGCCGAATGCACCCGTGTGGCCCAACAGTACGGGATTCCGATCATCGCTGACGGCGGCATTAAATACTCCGGCGACGTCGTCAAAGCCTTGGCGGCGGGGGCCCACTCCGTCATGATTGGCAGCATCTTTGCCGGTACGGAAGAGAGTCCGGGTGAGCGCGTGCTCTACCAGGGGCGCAGTTATAAAGTGTACCGGGGGATGGGCTCCCTCGGTGCCATGGCGGGGGGGAAAGGCGATCGGTATTTCCAAGGTGATGAGACGCAAACCAGCAAGCTGGTTCCTGAAGGGGTGGAAGGACGTATTCCCTTCAAAGGCGCACTCGCCGATGTCGCCTACCAACTGATCGGCGGGCTCCGCGCCGGTATGGGGTACTGCGGCTGTCGCACCATTGATGATCTGCGGCAGCGGGCGCGTTTTATCCGCATTACCAACGCCGGCCTGCGCGAAAGCCACGTGCATGATGTGTTTGTGACCCAGGAATCACCCAACTATCAGACGATCGAGTAGCCGTTATGCTCGCCATCGCTCCCCACGTACGGAGACCGCGGCCTTATGACCCAACAGGACTTTGTGCATTTACATTTGCATACCGAATTCAGCCTCCTCGACGGGGCCAATCGCATTGACGAGATGCTCGATCTGACCCAAGAATTGCGGATGCCGGCAGTGGCCATGACCGATCACGGCAACATGTTTGGTGCCATGAAGTTCTATAACGCGGCGCGCGAACGTGGGATCAATCCCATCATCGGTTGTGAAGCCTACGTGTCCCCGACGACCCGTTTTGATCGCACCAAACAGGGGATTAGCAATGCCGCCCATCATCTAACGCTGCTCGCCACGAACTATGAGGGCTACCAGAATCTGGCGCGCCTGGTGAGTAAAGCGCATCTCGAAGGGTTTTACTATCGGCCACGCATTGATAAAGAGCTGCTGGCGCAGCACTCTGCGGGACTGATTGCGCTCACGGGGTGCCTGAAGGGCGAGGTCAACGGGCATATCATCGGCGAAGATTTACGCAAGGCGGAAGATGCGCTCGACAGCTATCGGCAGATCCTCGGGCCGGACAATTTGTATATTGAGCTCATGTCCCATGGCGTGGAGGGCCAGGAGCAGGCCAATCGTCAGCTCATGACTTTTAGTCGTAACTTCGGCCTGCCGGTCGTGGCGACCAACGACTGTCACTACCTGCGTCGCGAGGACGCGGCCCCGCACGATGTCTTGCTGTGTATTGGCACGGGCAAAACGCTGAACGATACCCAGCGCATGCGCTATGGTCCCCACGAGTTTTATTTCAAAACCCCAGCAGAAATGTACCAAGTGTTTGCCGAGGTGCCAGAAGCGTGTAGCAACACGCTGCGGATTGCCGAGCGTTGTAACATCCAGTTGCCCTCCGGTGGCATGTTGTTACCGAGCTACGAGACGCCAGATGGTCTGTCGCTCGACACGTATCTGGAGCAGGTGGCGCGTGCCGGCTTACAGGAGCGCTTGCGGAAACAGCCCGTGCCACAGGAAGAAGCGTACTGGCAACGCTTAGAACGTGAGATAGGCATCATCCGCAGCACGGGCTATTCCGGCTACTTCCTGATTGTCTGGGATTTTATCCGGTATGCCCGCGAGCAGGACATCCCCGTGGGCCCAGGGCGTGGCTCTGCCGCCGGCAGTCTGGTGGCCTATGCGCTGCGCATCACGGACGTGGACCCCCTGCACTACAACCAGCTGTTAGAGCCCTTCCTCAACCCCGAGCGGGTCTCCATGCCCGATATTGACATCGACTTCTGCATGGACCGGCGTGACGAGGTTATCCGCTATGTCACGAACAAATACGGCGCGGCCAACGTGTCGCAGATCATTACCTTTGGCTCGATGCTGGCCAAAGGGGTGCTGCGCGATGTCGGACGCGCCCTCGATATGCCGTATAGCGAGGTCGACCGCATTGCCAAGCTGGTACCCAACCATCTCAACATCACGTTGGACAGCGCGCTGGAAGAAGAACCACGCCTGCGTGAGATGCAAACGGCAGATCCGCGGGTCGAACGCCTCATTACCACGGCGCGGCGTCTCGAAGGCCTCTCACGTCACGCCTCGGTGCATGCGGCCGGGGTGGTGATTTCGCCAGAACCGTTGGCCAATATCGTCCCGCTCTCTCGAGGAGCCAATGGCGAAGTGGTGACGCAGTATGCCATGGACGACATCGAAGCCATGGGGCTGTTGAAGATGGATTTCCTGGGTCTGCGCACCCTCACCGTGATTCACAACGCGCTCCGGTTTATCCGAGAAAATCGGGACATCACGCTGGACATCGACATCATCCCGCTCGACGACCCCGAGACCTATCGCCTGTTGTCTGAAGCGCGCACCAATGGCGTGTTTCAGTTAGAAGGACGTGGTCTGCGCGATTTGCTCCGCAAGCTGCAGCCGCACGTCTTCGAGGATCTGGTGGCCTTAGTCGCCCTCTATCGCCCTGGGCCGTTGGGTAGTGGCATGGTCGATGATTTTATCGAGCGTCGGCATGGACGGCACGCGATCACCTACGACTTGCCAGAGCTGGAGCCGATTTTACGGCCAACCTATGGCGTCATTGTGTTTCAGGAACAGGTGATGCAGATTGCCACGACGCTGGCCGGGTTTACGCTGGGCGGCGCGGACCTCTTGCGGCGCGCCATGGGGAAGAAAAAACCCGAAGTCATGGCCGAACAGCGCGAGCATTTTGTGCAGGGCTCCATCAACAATGGTTTTCCCGAAGAACTCGCCGCGAAGATTTTTGATCTCATTGCCTATTTTGCTGGCTATGGCTTCAACCGGAGCCACAGTGTGGCGTATGCCCTCATTGCTTACCGCACGGCCTATCTCAAAGCCCACTATCCCCACGAGTTCATGGCGGCGTTGATCTCCAGTGACATGGATAATACGGAAAAAGTCATGCGCTACATGGGCGACTGCCGCGACATGGGTATGCCCGTGTTACCGCCGGATGTCAATGAAGGCGCCTACGGTTTCACGGTCTCGGGTGAGCGTATCCGTTTCGGCTTGGGAGCCATCAAAGGCGTGGGTGCGCAGGCCATCACGGCGCTCATGCACGAACGCCAAGAGCAGGGGCCCTTTCGCTCCTTTTTTGACCTCTGTGACCGCCTTGACTCCCGCCAGGTCAATAAGAAAGTGTTTGAAAGCCTGATTAAAGGTGGTGCCTGTGACTCTCTCGAACTGTCCCGGGCCCAGATGATCGGCAATATGGCGCGGGTGCTGGAATGGGCCCAGCGCCAGCAGGCCGATCGCAAGCAAGGGCAGTTTAATCTCTTTGCGCAGAGCACTACCGACAAAAATCAACATATGCCGACCCTGGAACCGGTCGCGCCCTGGGGTGAGAACGACCAGCTGCTCCACGAAAAAGAAGCCCTCGGGTTTTACATTAGTAGCCATCCGCTCATCACCGTGCAGTCGCAGCTGCGACGTTTGGTCACGGCGACGAGTCAAACCCTGTTAGAGTACCAAGGGGAACCAACGGTCACCATGGGCGGGCTGATTACGCAACACCGGGCCCAGGTGACCAAAAAAGGTGATCGGATGGCCTTTTTGACGCTCGAAGATCTCTACGGCAGCGTCGAAGTGATTGTGTTCCCCGAAGCCTATGGTCACAACCTGAGCGCTTGTGAAAGTGACGAGCCCGTGGTGGTATGGGGCAAAGCAAAAATTGAAGGCGAGGGGGGGGAGGCGCGCATCATTGCCCAGCGTATCCTCCAGCTCAAGGATGCCTTGGCCCTGGGCGAGTTTCGCCGTCTGACCTTAACCGTGTCGCCCGAGCATGATCGTGCCAAGCTCGAGCACGTCCGCGACCTGCTCGGCCAGACGCCCGGGGCATGCCATATTGTCCTCATGTTGCAGTTCCCCGATGGGGAACGGATCGCACTGCGGGCGGGCGAACACTTGAATGTGACACCGTCCCTTGACCTCCTGGGTGGCCTCGAAACCCTGTTGGGGACGGAGAACGTGCGGGTGGGGTAGAGGATGGGCCGCACAGCGCGCCAGATGTCTCGCGCCACGCCACGGAGGCGATGCGAGGGATGCGCGTGTATCTTTGCGCTTGCTTTTGCCCACGTCGCCTCCTATGATGGGGCACTGTTCCCCAGATGAGCTACATATGATGCCGGAAGAACACATCGAACACGGGTCACGAACAGCCGTACAACATCCTGTAGGGATGCGTTGGGTGGTCTACTGGTGTGGACGCACCTTACAAGTGGCAGGCTTAGTCTTGATCTGGTGGGTGCTCTTGCTGTTCGTTGGGACAGCGGGGATGGGACTTTTACTCTATTGGAGTGGTGTCGCGGCTCTCGTCTTTTATGCAGGCTGGGCCTGCACACTGTGGGGCCGCAGAAAGCGAGCAACGATGCGTAGCACACAGGATGTGTCATAACGATGGACACAGGACCGGAACCCGATATGTCTGCGGTGCCGACGCAGTATGAGTCGTGGCTCGAGCGTCTCCAGCCAGAGAGCGAGATAGAGGAGCGTCTGGTGCGCCAGATTGCGCTGTGTAGCGTGAAGCTGGCAGCGATCGAGAAGCTCCTGAAGAAAGCTGAGGGACTGTTGCTGCAGACACTTGGGATGTCTCAGGATGAACCATCACCATAGAAGAGACCATGCATGGGGTGGTTAGTTTCGACCAAGACCTTGTGTCTATTCGAGGTGGATTTGACCGCGGCGCCCGCACCCATCTGTCTACCCAAGGTGTCTGTCGCGTATCAGCATCTTGATGCGCACGCCTGGGCCGTGCAGCGTCAGACCGCGTCTTTTCCGGATCGTCACTTATATCCAGCTCGTTTTGCCCGTGGTGAACACTTCTGGACGGTGCAGCAGGCGGATACCATCCTGGGGTATTGCTGGGCGACACAGGAACCGGTCAAAATCGGCGAAATTCGCTGTGTGATGAGTCCTCGCCGGGATGAAGTCTATTTCTACGATGCGTTGACCTTTGCGGAACATCGTGGCCAAAATCTCTATCCAGCGCTCTTACAAGCCATGTTGGAGGCCAGTCGTGCGGCTGGCTTACGGCGCGCCTTGATTTTTGTCATGCATGACAATACGGCATCCATCCGTGGGGTGCAGAAAGCTGGCTTTCGCGAATTTCAACGGGTGATCTGCCGGAATCTCTTTGGCTTTGTGCGCTATGCCTTCCAGCCATCACTGAATGCTCCTGCAGGGGTTACGCTCCTGCCAGCGTAAGAGCTGGCGGCCTTGCCTCTCGGTAGACGCTCTGACGTAGTCGGGCGTTGTTTGCTTGCGTGGACGAGGGCTCATTCATGCACGTTGAGGTCTATACATCGGCCTCGGCCTTCCAGGAGTTGCGGGCCGAGTGGGGCCAATTGTTGTCCCAATTGCCCTTCCAGAGTGTGTTTTATACCCCAGAGTGGCAGGAAACGTGGTGGCGCCATTTTGGTGCGTCGCATCAATTACGCCTCCTGGCCGTGCGTTCCAATGCAGGGCTCTTACAGGGTTTGGTACCACTGATGGAGAGCCCTGCAGCGGAAGGCCCCCCGACGCTCACGCTGCTTGGCGATCTCGAAGTGTGTGACTATCTTGATGTGTTGACGTCGTCGATGCAGTCGCAAGTGGTGGCGCAGGTGGTCGTCGAGTATCTGCTCCAGCAGGGTGGAGACCATTTTGCACTGCATCTGCCAAATGTGTATCATCGTTCCTCCACACTGGACGCCTTCCACCAGCAGCTCCTGCGTGCGGGCCTCAAGGTCGAAGTCGAACAGATTGAGACCTGCCCGACGATTGATCTGCCGACGGATTGGGAAGACTATCTAACGATGCTGCGTGGGAAAGACCGCCACGAATTACGGCGCAAACTGCGGCGTGCCGAGGCGGCGGCCCAGTTGGCATACCACGTCACGCAGGATGCGGTCCACCTGGATGCGGATATCGATACCTTTGTGGCGCTGCACCGGATGAGTCAGCAGGATGCCAAGCAAGGCTTTATGACCGCAGAGAAAGAAGCGTTCTTTCGCGATATGGCGCATCAGATGTGGGCGCAAGGCTGGCTCGACCTGGCGTTCCTGGCTGCTGACGGCGCGCCGATTGCCACGCTCTGCTGCTTTACCTACGGGACAACGTACGCCGCGTATAACTCGGGGTATCATCCCGGGTATAGCGAACTCAGCGCAGGCATTGTCTTGTTTGCGGAACGTATTCGCGCGGCGATTACCCGCGGCTTCACTACCTTTGATTTCATGCGTGGGAACGAATCGTATAAATATCGTTTTGGGGCAACAGATCGGCCACTGTACCAATTGTTTGCGCGCACGGCGTGTCCTGTGCAAGGGTCCCCTTTATGAGCTGTGCTTCTCTCTCGCGCCCATCCCTACGCCGCGTGGCGATGTTTAGCGTGCATAGCTGCCCGTTGGCACCGCTCGGTGGTCGTGATACGGGGGGCATGAATGTCTATGTGCGTGAACTGAGCCGACTGTTGGGCCGTCAAGGGCTTACCGTCGATGTCTACACACGACGGCAGGATCCCTGGGAACCGATGATTGTCAACTTTGGCCCACGAGCGCGGGTGATTCACCTCCCGGCTGGGCCTGCCGCACCCTATGCCAAGCATCGGGTCTGGGATCATTTGCCGGAGTTTGTCGAGGGCGTCTTGGACTTTGCCGCCCGCGAGAACCTCCACTACGATCTGTTGCACAGTCATTATTGGCTCTCGGGCTGGGTGGCGCTGCAATTACGGGCGCTGTGGTCCGTGCCGATGGTGCATATGTCGCATACCCTGGGGTATCCGAAGAATGCGGCGGCGCAGCAAGTGTGGGAGCAGGATCCGCCACGGCGTCTCCAAGTGGAATATGAAGTCCTCAAACACAGTGATGCCTTAGTCGCGGAAAGCCCCGCCAGTAAACAGCATATGATCCAAGAGTATGGCGTCGAGCCCGCGCGTATACAGCTTATCCCCTGCGGTGTGGATACCACCCTGTTTCGGCCCATGTCACAACAGCAGGCGCGTCAGGCTCTCGCCCTCCCCCCTGCCGTCCCGTTGCTGCTGTTTGTCGGTCGCTTGCAGCCGCTCAAGGGCCTCAGTACGCTCTTGCAGGCGCTGCATCTGGTCCGACCGTCCTACCCGACTGTGCAGGCGTTGATTGTCGGCGGGGGGGTGGACGAGGATGACCCACACGAGGGAGAGGAATTAGCCCGTTTACGCACCCTGGCAGCACAGCTGGGTGTGACCTCGCACGTGACTTTTATGAAGGCGCAGCCTCAGGAACTCTTGCCGCCGTACTACGCGGCGGCGAATGTCTTTGTGATGCCGTCGCATTATGAGTCCTTTGGCATGGTGGTCCTCGAAGCCATGGCGTGTGGGATCCCGGTGGTTGCCTCGCGGGTTGGTGGTTTAGCCTCAACGGTTGTCCACGAGCAGACAGGCTTACTGGTGCCCGTGGGGGATGCCGCAGCCTTTGCTGAGGCCATCATGCGTCTGTTTGCCTCGCCAACCTTAAGCACGTTGTGTGGTCATGAGAGTGTGCAACGGGCCCAGCTGTACGCGTGGCCACGCGTGGTAGAACGCAATGTGCACATCTATCAGCGCTTGATACGTCAGCAAAGCCCTGCGAGTTGTGGGCTCGCCGCCAGCGGCCAGTAGCGCTAGGCTAGGAGAGTGGGCATGCAGGTTCGGTTCTGGGGAACGCGTGGCTCTATTGCTGCACCAGGACCCACCACGATGCGTTACGGGGGGAATACTGCGTGTGTCGAAGTGCGCCTAAACGACGGGACGCTGATTATTTTTGATGCAGGCACGGGTATTCGCGCCTTAGGGCAAGCTTTGCTCACGCAGCCAAAGCCCATCCAGGCCTATTTATTCCTCAGTCATGCGCACTGGGATCACATCCAGGGTTTACCCTTCTTTATTCCAGCGTATATTGGGGGGACCGAGTTGACCATTCTGGGCCCAGAGCATGATACGCTGACCCTGGAAGAGATTGTCACTGGACAGATGCAGACCCCGTATTTTCCGATTCCGATGCATGTCATGGCGGCGACCATCAAGTTTGTGAAGCTGGGAGAAGGACAGGTCTTCACCTTGCCCAATGGCACGACCGTCGAAGCGGGGCAGGTCAACCATCCTGGTTGTACACTGGGCTATCGCCTGACGGCACAGGGCAAAGTCCTGGCCTATACCACGGATAACGAGCCTTTCGGCGATGCGCTGGCTTCCCGTCACATGGTCAGGCCTGCCCGTCACCTCGCCCTCGTGCAACAGGCCGATTTACTGATTCAGGATGCGCAGTACACTCCAGAAGAATACGCGCCGCAGCGTATCGGTTGGGGCCATTCTACCTACCTGCATGCCGTACAACTGGCGCAACAGGCACACGTCAAGCGCCTCGCACTCTTTCATCACGATCCCAGTCATTCTGACGAGGATATTGATCAGATACTCGCACACTGCCGCGAGTACATTGCGCAACACCATGGGGCGTTAGAATGTGTTGGGGCTGCAGAAGGGGTTGTACTACTACTGTAGTGGTGGGCACCGTGCGGTAGGAGCGTTGCCTCACGTCGTGCTTGTACACGGCTGACCAGGTGATTGTCTGATCTCAAAATAACGACAAGGGCCTGGCCCGATCCTTTAGGAAGCGCGTCGCCAGTGCGGCGCATGCTCAGCTTCGTGGCATGCTCGCCTACAAGTGTACTGCAAGTGGTAGGCAGGACCGCGAAGTGCCCTCGCGTTTTTCCACCAAGACCTGCTCGGCATGCGGGAGCCTGTCCAGTCCCACGAGCTACGCGGGCTTGCAAGTCAGGCAGTGCCAGTGTGCGGCGTGTGGGGCCGCACATGACCGTGATGTGCATGCGGCCATCAACACGTTTGCTGCCGGGGTCGGAACGACCCACGAACACCGCCGCAAGGTGGTTCCTGGAATCCCCGGCCTTTAGGCCTGGGGAGGTTCAAAGGATGGAGTTGTGTTGTCAGGTCTGCTTTCCCAAGCCCGTCACTGTGTCATAGGATGTCTCGCGTTGGGGCTCTCTCTGGGCCTGACGTCACATGGCGTTGGGCAGCCAACATCGGCTCCGGCAGTCGCTCCGGCGCCAGCCGGGGGCGGTGTCTCCACTCCAGCGGCTTTGCCGGCGGGGCGAGCGACAGGAGTGCCGGCAGCCGCACCAGCGGGGACGTCAGGCCGCACACCAGCCCCCGGGTCGAGTGTGAGCCCGCTTCTCCCATCGAGTGGTGCACCGGGGCAGCCAGCCTCTGCGCCTGTCGCCCCAGGAACTGTCGTCCCAGGAGCCGGTAGGCCAGCCAGTCAGCCTCCTGGCGTGCCGTTTGGTGGGACGAGCCCCGCGGTACCGCCGAGGAGCACGCCCACACCGCCCGCGCCGGGCGTGGTACCCACCGTGCCCAGGACGCAAGCCGCTCCCGGCGTTCTACGACCAGATGGCACCCCAGTGGATGCCACGGGCAGGCCGCCGGCCACACCTCCGGCGGGGCCGAGTGGGAGTGGCGAGTCACCTGCTACAGCCACTGGGGACACCGGGACGACGAGCGCCGGCAAAACGCAATTTCTCGAGGAACTCTCCCCCATTGAGCGTCTGTTAGCGGGGAGTGCGATTGATCCCTCGACCCCGTTACGCCAGTTTGGCTATGATCTCTTCGCGCGTACGCCCACCACGTTTGCTCCCATTACCGACGTACCTATCAGTCAAGATTATATCGTGGGCCCGGGTGATAGCGTGAACATCGTGCTCTGGGGAGGCGTGCAAGAAGCCTATCAGGTCACGATTGAGCGCAACGGTACGCTAACGCTCCCCAGGCTCGGCGTCGTGGCCGTGGGCGGGCTCACCCTGGATCAATTACAAAACCTCTTGCAACGCCGCTTTGCCGAATACTATGCTGACTTTCGTATGGCCGTGACGCTCGGAAAGTTACGCACGATCTTGGTGTATGTGGTTGGGGAAGTGCAACAGCCTGGGGCCTATACGGTGAGTTCTTTATCCACGCTGGTCAACGCCCTGTTCGCGTCTGGTGGTCCCACAAAAAACGGCTCTTTACGGCGCATTCAAGTCACACATCAGAATAAAAAGGTTCATACGATTGATTTGTACAATTTCCTCCTACAAGGCGACAAAAGTCAGGACGAAACGCTACAAATGGGCGATACCATCTTCGTTCCCCTGATTGGTCCGGTAGCCGGAGTGGCGGGCAATGTCAAACGGCCGGCGATCTATGAGATCGAGCCAGGGATCACCCTGCGCCGTCTCTTTGATCTGGCAGGGGGGATTACGCCCTTGGGCTACTTACAGCGGGTGCAGGTCGAACGGGTGGTCGCCAACGAAAAGCGTATCGTCGTAGATTTTGATCTCTCAGCGCAGCAAAAAGCCCGCCGTGATCCGTGGCAGACTCCCATCGTGGAGGGCGACTCGGTCCGGGTGTTATCCATTATCCCGACCCTGGAAAACATTGTCACACTCGACGGGCATGTCCTCAGACCAGGGCGTTACGAATTGAAGCCTGGGATGCGCTTACGTGATTTGCTGCCGTCGTACCAAGCGTTACGCCCGGAAGCCTATCCAGACTACGCGGAACTTGTGCGTTACGTGGAGCCGAACTTGCAGCGCACCATTGTGCCTTTTACCCTCCACGCCCTCTTCGCCGGTGATCCAGCGGCGAACCTGGTGCTCCAACCCCAGGATGGGGTACGGATCTTTGCCAAAACGGATTTTACCGATCCCCCGGTCGTGACGATTGAGGGGGAAGTCCGACAGCCGGGATCCTACCCGTTATTAGGCGGGATGCGGGTGGCGGATCTCATCGCCAAAGCTGGGGGTGTCACCAACGTGGCTTACCTGGAGCGCGCCGAGATCCTGCGGGTCACTGCAACGCGTGATCTCCAAGCCTTACCCTTTCACCTCGAAGGCGCCATACGCGATAGCAGACTGGATAATCTCCTCCTACACAACGAAGATAAGGTCGTAGTGCATAACCTCTCTGAATACAAATTTCCTCAGCAGGTACAGGTGTTGGGTCTGGTGCATCGACCGGGAAGCTATGCCTTGACAAGAGATATGCGGGTGAGCGATCTGATCTTCCGCGCTGGGGGTGTGCAGAAACTGGCGTATCTGGAGAAAGCCGAATTAACGCGCCACAGGATCACGCAGACCGGGGATACAGCGATCCGCCTAGAAATCAGTCTGAGCCAAGCCCTTGCCGGTGAGACCAACGACAACATCTTTTTGGAAGATTTCGATCAACTCTTAATCCGTCCCATTCCGAATATCGAATTGGAGCGTGTGGTGGAAGTGCTGGGCGAAGTGCGCTTTCCGGGCGGTTATCCTGTCCAAAAAGGCGAGCACTTGGCTTCCGTCCTGCGGCGTGCCGGTGGTTTTACCGACAGCGCATATTTACATGGCGCAACGTTCACCCGTGTACGTACAAAACAGGACCAGGCAAGGCGTGTGGAGGACTTGATCCGTGAGGAAGAAAGTGCGCTCCTCAGCCAAAATGCGGCGGAGATCCAAGCGACCCTGAGCGCAGACGATGCCAGAGAGCAAAAGCAAGTCGCCGACTTTCGTCGGGACATGCTGAGGCGTCTCAGCGCTGTGCAACCTGATGGGCGCATCGTCGTGCGCTTACGCCCTCTTGAGGCGTTGGCTGGCACTGTGGAGGATCTCGTCTTAGAGCCGGGTGATCAGCTCACGATTCCCTCAACCCCACAGTATGTGAATGTGCTGGGCGAGGTCTACAATCGCACGTCATTACTCTATGAACCAGCAAAAACAATAGCGTACTATCTCAGTAAAGTTGGTGGGCTGAAAAAGACTGCTGAGGAGGAAGGGATCTTCCTAGTCCAGGCCAATGGCACGGTTATGAGTAACACACAAAATCAATTTGCGGTGCTGCTTACCAGTGGCAAAACGCTCAAATTTAAAGATTTCTATGCTGTCCATGTCCAACCAGGGGATAGTATCATCGTGCCACGCCGTGTGGTTACCCCATCTACCCTGCGTACCACGCGTGATATTGTCCAGATTATCTCGCAAGGCATCTCCAGTTTGGGAGTCATCGCAGCCATTTTGGTCAGCTTATAATTGGGACGACCTCGGGCAGTGTCATCATGTCCCTCCTATGGCAGCCGACAGGGGAGTGTTGAGCGCGTGTCCACTGTCATATACCTTACGCTCATGAGGTTAGACCCATGGAGATGGCTCCTGGGGGAGAGATGATTCGTCTGCGTGATTATTGGGCCGTACTGGTCAGGTATCGGGCCTGGTTCTGGAGCGCGACCCTGGTGGTGACGCTCGGCATCACAGGTTGGGTGCGGTCCCAGCCAAATATCTACCAAAGCACGGTCACCCTCATGGCATTGGGTGCAGCGCGCGGTGGCCTGTCCTCGGCACTCGGAGAGATTGGTGGGCTTCTCCCAGCCGCTTCTGGATCGCTGTTTGGCCGAGAGAATCTAGCCGATCGTCTCCTCAACGTGCTCCAAAGTCGTACGCTAGCAGTCGAGGTGATCCAGGATCTCGATTTACTGCCTCACCTGTTTCCAGGCAGATGGGATGCCGAGACACGGCAATGGAAAACACCAAAAGCTCCTACCATACAAGACGCCTTTCTCGCTCTGAAGGGCTCTGTGGCTCTCTCAGCGGATCGTAAAGGTATCGTGACCATTGTGGTGTCACGTACGGATTCGCACTTGGCTGCCGTGATTGCTAAGCACTACGTTGAGGTCCTCCATCGTACGGTCAATAGTAACGCCTTCTCGCTCGCCAGAAAGAACTGGGAGTTCGTGGCGTCCCAGCTCGACAAAACTCGCCAAGCCCTGCATATCGCCGAAGAAACGCTCAAAAATTTCGAACAGACACACCAAATCGTCTCTCTGGAAGCCCAGACGACCGCGGCGGTGGCAGCTAACGCCGAGATCGAGGGACAAATCCGGGAGCGTGAGGTGCGTGTGGGGGTGCAGCAACGCTTGATGACCAGCGCCAATCGTGAAGTCTACCTGTTACAAGAAGAATTGCACGAACTGCGTGCCCAATTGACGCAGTTGCATTCGGGTACGTTGTCCGTGCGGCCGGAGACGCAGGCGAGTACGATAGAACCACAGAACCAGCTCTCCTTAGAAGAATTCCCCGAGATCAAGATGGTCTATGCGCGCCTGCAACGCGAGGCCTTGATCCTCGGAAAAGTCTTTACGTTCTTGACACAACATCTTGAGCAAGCGAAGCTGGATGAAGCACGCGAGGATACCACCTTCCATGTCCTCGACCAGGCTTTTCCGGCAGAGAAGAAAAGCAAGCCCGCCCGTACGAAAACAGCCATTCTGGGGCTGTTTGTGGGCCTTATGATGGGTGTGGTCCTCGTGTTTCTGAGGAATTTTTCGGATCAGACCCTCTATACCGCTGGTCAGGTAGAACGACACGTAGGCCTAGAATTGCTGACGACTGTCCCCATGGCCACGTCGGGCAGAAGCCAGCAAGGTCGAGAGACACTCTCGGGAGATCATGCGGCGTTCCCTCCTACGGCGACGCCAGCTGTACGCTACCTCTATGCGCGCTTCAAGAGCCTCCAAAGTCAACGCCAGATACACACCGTCCTGCTGGTCGGGACAGAGTCGCACGACGCTGTCGCCGCTCTCGCCACGGAATTGGCCATGGCGGCAGCCCACGCTGGCCTGTCGACCCTTCTCGTTGACAGCAATGTCTCGCAGCCCTCCCTCCACAGCCTGTTACACTGTGCCGCGGCACCGGGCGTCGCCGAAGCCCTCGCCACGCTCGATCAATGGCAAGACAGTATCCAGAAGACGAGCATCGCATGCCTACACGTCGTGGCCACTGGCACGGCCTTCCCCGCGACCGCCGCCGCCTTCGCCTCGTCAGTGTTTGATACGCTCTTGGCGCAATACAAAGCCAGATATGACTTGATTGTATGCCTCGCTCCTCCGGTCCTTGATGGGGTAGATGCCGCGCTTTTAGGGAGTAAAGTCGATGCCACCTGTCTGGTCCTGACTCTGGGGACATCGCAGATGGATAAGGCCATAGAGGCGAAAGCTCTCCTGCAAGATGTGCAGGCTGATATTCTCGGGGCCATTCTGCTCAGTCCCCAGGAGTGAGCCTGGGGTGCTCAACCCCGTCCGCTTGCGTCACCAGACCTGGGGCCGAGAGGCAGTCCGCCAAAGCTCACACGGGAAGAGAGGACATGATGCCTCACGAGATTATCACGGATCTGCACCATATCCAACGTACGACAGTGGCCCATGAGGCAGACAACCTGGCGTTTCGGACCTTTGTCACCTTAGAAGTGCCGCTCTCCGACCGTCCACTCAATGCGCTCGTCCAGGAGACGACGGCTGCCGTGTGGCAGCATATTGACTGTCGGGAGTGCGCCAACTGCTGCCGGGTACGTCAACCTGTCTTCAGCCGGGCCGAAGCCACACGGATTGCGGCCTACTTGGGGCTGACCCTGGAGGACATCCGCACGCGCTATCTCCAGTCTGACGCTGACATGGGGAAGTACATTACTCGCACGCTCCCCTGTCCCTTCCTGGATGGTGCACTCTGCTCGATCTACGAGGTGCGCCCTGCCGTGTGCGCGCAGTATCCCCACTTACACCGCAACTTCCGCTCTCGCCTCCCACAAGTGCTCGACAATGCGGAAACGTGCCCTATTGTCTACAATGTGGTTGAGCGTCTGAAGCGTACCCTGGGATTTGTGGACTCTGCACCCACGGGCGAGAACCCTGGTGTTACTCCTCCGGCATAGGGGCTCGTTTGTGCTGCCAGAGGATAGGAGCCCCGCGGTGCAGCCCCTGCCAGCTTGGCGGGGAGAGGCCCACTGCCCCGACGGCGCCCCCGCCAGCCCCAACAACCCCTGAGCATGCTCCTCATACGCATCATTGCTGGCGCTGATGCTGCGCCGTACCATGTACAGCGCGCAGGGCGCGTTGCAGCTGGCTGGACAGGTAGTTCGCCTCCCCACCGCCATAGCGAAAGGCCGTGCTGGCCACATCTCACTCCCTATGTCTAGCATATACTGGCGTCAATATAGTTCTTAATATGCTTATGATTTGTAGATGCCTAGGCTGATGGCTCACTTTAGCTACTCAGCACTCAAATGATGCACGGCATCCATTTGCGTAAAAAAAGCCCAGTGCTCTGACATGTTTTCCCCGCGCCGGTCGAGGCTACGCGCCTTCTCTTGCGCTGTATGACTACCGGGCAAGGTAATCTGCGGATCGAGCTTGCCGTCCGCGCATGCTCTGGCAGCTTCAACCTGCGCACGAATCACCGGCACTTCGTTTTTGGGCACGACTTGCAACGTCTTCTCCAGATTCTTAGCGTAAATTGCCAGAAAAACATCGTAATGTTGCAGTGCGTCCTGTTGGATACGGCGTAACATCGTCGTAAACCGCGAGGCGTATTGGTCGTGCTGCCAGGCACTCCGCAAGGCTTCCCGTTCCTGCAAGAACTGGGTGTTATGTACTTAAACAAAAATAATTTTATATTTTTCCCCGAAATTCTGGAGCACATTTTCTACATAGTTCACCAAATGTGTCCAGCTCTTCTAAGCATCCAACTCTATCCATTCATATTTTCTAAAGCGCCATAGTATCTCTATAATATTTAATTCTGGAGAATATTGGACACTGTAGCGACGATTCTGAAATTGCTCTAGACAGGGTAGGTGACGGTTTCTATACTACCGCTCCCAACCTTTTTTCTGAGGGGAGCACACCATGTGTGGACCAGGGGACTACGTGCCAGACCCGACCGAGGGCA
>SXND01000261.1 GCA_005777235.1 Pseudomonadota bacterium | reverse complement strand
CGTACGCGAATTTGCCGCCAAGTTGGGTCTGGAGGATGCCCAGGCCCTGGAAGCGGGGATGCGTGAGAAGTCGGACGAGTTTAAGCGCCAAGGGGCGGAGCTGTATATCGCAGAAGTCGCGGACTAAGAGTCTAAGCAAGTCGTAGGGGCGACCGGCTGGTCGCCCCTGCTGGAAGGCTCGCCAGGCTGTACAGCCTGTCTGGCGGCTCAGCCGCCATTGACACTCGCCGCCTTGCCGCAGTATGCTCCGCGCCGTGGCTCACAGAATTTTGATGCGAAGGGGTGTCGACGTACTTCCCCGACTGAAGTCGGGGGACTCTGAGGAAACTGAGAGTCGGTGTCGAGCAGACTCAGCACCGTCAGGTGCTCCGTTCCGCAGGTCACGATACCCTGGAGTGCGTGCCAGCTCCAGGCTCTATCACGTGTCGTTAAACAGCCGTGGCGAGTACCACGCCGTGCGGCACGTATGACAAGCCTGCGGAACATTGTCGAGGCAAACGTCACCGCCGCAAGGCGCGTATGAGGTAACTCATGATCTCCGTGTGTGTGCTGGATCCCGACCGCCAACCCCTCGACCCGTGTCATCCCGCACGGGCGAGGCAGTTACTCGACGCTGGCCGTGCCGCCGTGTTCCGGCGCTTCCCCTTCACGATCATCCTGCACGACCGGACGCGCGCCGCGTCCATGGTGCATGCGCACCGCTTGAAGATTGATCCAGGCAGCAAGACCAGCGGGTTGGCCATCGTGCAAGGCCCGCGCGTCATCTGGGCGGCAGAGCTGACCCACCGCGGCCAGCGCATCAAAGCGGCACTCGAGACCAGACGGGCTATTCGGCGGGGTCGCAGGCAACGCCAGATGCGCTACCGGCAGCCACGTTTCCTCAACCGCACACGTCCTGTAGGCTGGCTGCCGCCGTCGCTTCAGAGTCGTGTCTGCAACCTCATGACGTGGGTCGAGAGACTGGCGCGCCTGTGTCCGATCACCGCGCTGAGCCAAGAGCTCGTTCGGTTTGACATGCAACTGATGCAGCATGCCGAGATCTCTGGCGTGCAGTACCAGCAGGGCGAGCTGGCGGGGTACGAAGTCCGCGAGTATCTTTTGGAGAAGTGGCACCGCACCTGTGCCTATTGTGGAGCCACAGAGGTCCCCCTGGAAGTCGAGCATATCGTTCCGAAGGTCCGCGGCGGCTCCAACCGCGTCAGCAATCTGGCCCTCGCCTGCGTGCCGTGCAACCAGAAGAAAGGCGCCCGGAGCGCCGCCGAGTTTGGCTTTCCGCAGGTCCAAGCGCAGGCCAGGAGGCCGCTGCACGACGCGGCCGCCGTGAACGCCACACGCTGGGGGCTCTCTCAGGCGTTGCACGCCACGGGACTGCCCGTGGAGACAGGCACGGGTGGGCGCACGAAATACAATCGTACACGCCTCGGCATCGAGAAATCCCACTGGGCGGATGCGGCATGCGTTGGCGCCAGCACGCCGGACCCACTCCGTGTGGCAGGGATACGGCCGCTGGGCATCCGCGCTATGGGCCACGGGACCAGGCAGATGTGTCGCGTCGATGCCCACGGGTTCCCGAAGACCCACCGTGCTCGGCAGAAACACTATGGTGGCATGCAGACCGGGGATATCGTCCAAGCGGTCGTGCCCACCGGGAAGTATGCCGGCACCTGGATCAGCCGCGTCGTCGTCAAGGCGCGTGGCTGGTTTGACCTGGTCATCCATGGCAAGAAGGCCAGTGTGCATCAGAGGCATTGCACGCGGCTGTGGGCTGCCGATGGCTATACGTACGCCCTGCCTGCGGTCGCAGGCACCGCGGTGTCCTCCCCCCGCTGAAGCGCGGGGTCTCCACAGCGGAAATTTTAGGGGAGCATTATGCATCTTGGATTGATTATGGAGTGTGATTACCGCGAAGGGCGGACGCAAGAAGAAGCCTTCGACGAGGCGTTTGCCACGGCAGAACTCGCGGAAACGATTGGCTTTGACGGTGTCTGGCTGGCGGAGCGGCACTTTGCCGGTCCCCGGAATCCGTTGGACCCGCAAGGCGCCGGTATCCCCTCCGTTGCGTCATCGCCACTGATTTTTGCGACGGCCATCTTATCGCGCACCAGCCGCCTGCGTGTCGGCACCGCGGTGTTGGTATTGCCGCTGGGCCATCCCGTGCGCCTGGCCGAAGAAGTCGCCACGCTGGACCAGATCAGCCGTGGGCGCCTGGACCTGGGTATTGGCCGCAGTGGTTTCCCGCGTGCCTACCAGGGCTACGATATTCCCTATGCCGAGAGTCGCGAGCGCTTCCAGGAATACCTGGAGATCATGCGCCAGGCCTGGACGCAGGAACGCTTTTCGTATACTGGAAAATACTACACGTTCAATGATGTGTGCCTGATCCCGAAACCGTACCAGAAGCCGCATCCACCGCTGCGCTATGCCGCCACCACCAAGGAAACGTTTGCCTTGATGGGCCGTCTGGGGCTGCCCATTTTCGTCGGCCTGCGGGGCATGACGGTGTCGGATCTGACCACCGCGATTGCGGAATATCGCCAGGTCTGGCGCGATTCCGGTCATGCGGGCGAGGGCAGTGTGATTCTGCGTGTGCCGGTGTACGTGGCGGAGACTCAAGAGCAGGCGTTAGAGGAGCCTGAGGCCAGTACCCTGGTGTCGTATGCGCGGTTGCGGCAATCGTTTGCCAAATCTGCCGGGGAATTGGGCACCAATGCCACCGAAGAGCGTGCCGAGCGGGCGGCCCGTCTGTCCACCATCACCTACGATGACCTGTTGCGTGAGCGTTTGGCCTATGGGACGCCGCAGATGGTTGCCGAGCGTCTGCGGCATTGGCGCGATACCTTGGGCCTGTCGGGTATCCTGATGGAATCCAATGTGGGCGGCCAGATGGTACCAGAGCGGGTGACCAACTCCGTGCGCCTGTTTGCCCAGGAAGTCGCCCCAGCGCTGCGGGAAGCGCTGCCTTAGAGTCCATCTCAGCAGGGTATCCGAAGGCTCCGCCAGGGTCGTAGGGGCGACCGGCCGGTCGCCTCTGCCGGGAGAGGCCCTCAGCCAGACGGGTGTGCTGCGCCGCCCCCTGACGGCGCTCCTGTCCCAGAAAAGCCCAGCGGTCTTGAGAAGTGCTGCACGCTGTGTCACGGTTCTAATCTCGCTCGGCGAGTAGGTCATCCCCACCATGGTTACTTTGCTGACGACCACCGTGCTGTTCGTCCTCACCGCCTGTACAGAAATTTTCGGGTGTTATGCCGTGTATCGCTGGCGCAACATGGCGAGTTCAGCCTGGTGGTTGCTGCCAAGCGTCGTCAGCCTGGGTTTGTTTGCCTGGCTGCTCACCCTCCACCTGAGTAGCAGCGCTGGTAGGATCTACGCCGCGTATGGCGGCGTCTACATTGCTACCGCCATGGGTTGGCAGTGGCTTATCGAACAGCAAGTCCCGGACCAGTGGGATATCCTTGGGGCGCTCTGTTGCCTCCTGGGTATGGTGCTGATCCTGTACGGTCCTCGTGCATCGTCACCGCTCTGACTCACTGCAGATGCGGCATCACCTCTGTGGCGAACAGGTCCATAGAGCGCCGCACTTTCTCCGGTTCCATGCCGCCAAAGTCGAAATTACCGCCGAAATACTCAATGCCGTGGGCCCGCAAGGCCTGAATTTGGGCGACACACTGCTCCGGGGTGCCGATGACCGCACGGTGCTGCGCCAGGTAGGCCGAGCCCTGTGGCGACTCCGAGCGCGTGCGACGCCAATCGTCCATGCGCTGATACACCTCGCTGCCTTCTGTGATCAAGCGGCGCCAGTGCATGATGTCGGCAACCCAGTCGAGTTTACCCGCGGTGTCACGCTGCACTTGCTCTGCAGTCTCCCCGACATAGCAGTAGCGGAAGAAGGGAATCTGGGCCATGGGCCGCTCAAGGCCGGCCTCGCGCGCCCGGGCCACAAAACGCTGGCACAGGTCCAGGGCATCGGCAGTATCTTGCACCACGGCGATGCACAGGTTGTAGCCCTGTGCTATCGCAAACTCCAGCGTCGCTGGAGTGCGCGTGGCGGCAATATAGATCGGCGGGTGTGGTTTTTGCAGCGGAGGCGGCACCAGGTTCAGGCGATTGATGGTATAGAAGGGACTCTGATAGCTAAAATCTGGTGTGGTCCACAGGCCCTGGACAATTTTGAGCGAATCTTGGAAGCGCTTCTGGCTCTCCGCCGGGTCCACATTGTAGCCGCTATACTCATACCCCGTGGTGCCCCGTCCAAAGCCCACATCAAGGCGCCCACCACTGAGCAAGTCTGCCATCGCCGTGTCTTCGGCGACCTGAATGGGGTTGTGCAGCGGCGAGACCACGACGGCAGTCCCCACGCGGATGGTCGTGGTACGTGCGGCAATATAGCTGGCTAGCACGAGCGACGAGGAGACCATGCTGTAACGCGTAAAATGGTGCTCCGCCAGCCAGGCGCCACGGAAGCCTAACGACTCGGCGTACTGGATCTGCTCGGTGGTCTGTGCCATAATCCGGGGCAGATCCGTATCCTCTGGCCAAGGAACGTGGGTAAACAAGGCAAATTGCATGGTATCCTACTTGCATAAGAGTTGACGTGGGCCGACTGCGGCCTGCCGCACAGTGCCATTGTTACTATGGGGCAGGAGCGTCAGCGTTGTCAACTTGAAGCCCACGGCGTTTTTCCCTACAATACCACACCGCTACGCTTGTGCGCTGCTCCGACGCCGCTGGGCACCCGGAGAGTGCCCGCTGCAATCCACACGTGAGGCACGCTGATGTTCGTCGAGCGTTACGATCCGCTAAAGCACGAAATGGTGTGTATACTTGCCCCGGACGGTTCGTATACTCCCCCCTTACCACCGCCGTTGGACGAGCAGCAGGTACGTCAGATGTATCGGCACATGTCGCTGTTGCGCCTGTACGACCGCAAAGCGGTCGCCTTGCAGCGTCAGGGGCGCTTTGGCACCTACGCCCAGATGGAAGGCCAGGAAGCCTGCATGGTGGCTAGCGTCACGCCCTTACAGCCGCAGGATTGGATGGCCACGACGTACCGGGAAACCGGGGCCATGTGGATGCACGGCGTGCCGCTGCAACTGCTGTCGCTGTACTGGATGGGCAATGAATTTGGCAGCCACATGCCGGAAGGCGTGCGCGTGTTACCGATCTCGATTCCAGTGGGCTCGCAACCCCTGCATGCCGTAGGCTTGGCCTATGCCGGCCACTATCGCCAGGATGGCAGTATCGCGGTGGCCTACTTTGGCGATGGCGCCACCTCCGAAGGCGATGTGCACGAAGCCATGAACATGGCCGGCGTGTTCCAACTGCCCTGCGTGTTCTTCTGCCAGAATAACCAATATGCCATCTCCGTGCCACGGCATCGGCAGACCGCCTCGCCCACCATTGCCCAGAAGGCCTTGGCGTACGGCTTTCCGGGCATTCTCGTGGATGGCAACGATGTGCTGGCGGTCTATGCCGTCATGCGCGAGGCCGTGGAACGAGCCCGGAGCGGCCAGGGGCCGACGCTGATCGAAGCCTACACCTATCGCATGGGGGCGCACACCACCGCGGACGATCCCACCAAATACCGCGACACCGCTGAGGTGGAAGAGTGGAAAGCCCGCGACCCGCTGTTGCGCGTGCAGCGCTATCTACAACAGGCTGGCCTGTGGTCGGACGCCTGGGAGCAGGAAATGCTCGCGGCCTGTACGGCAGAAGTCGAGCAGGCCATGGCAGAAGCCGCCGCTGTGCCGCCACCCCCGCCACAAGATATGTTCCGCTATATGTATGCCGAGATGACCCCGCAATTGCGCGAACAGGAGGCGGCGCTGCTGGCCTCGTTACACCTCCAGGGAGACAGTCATGGCGCTCCGCACGCTCGTTGAAGCGATTAATGATGCGCTGCGTTGTGAGATGGCGGCGGATGACCGGGTGATCATTCTGGGTGAAGACGTGGGCCAGGAAGGCGGCGTGTTCCGCGTCACCGAGGGACTGCAAGCGGTGTATGGCCCGCAGCGCGTGGTCGATACCCCGCTCGCCGAGTCCGGCATTGTGGGCATGGCCATTGGCATGGCCATTGCGGGCTTACGGCCGGTGGCGGAAATGCAGTTCATGGCCTTTCTCTATCCGGCGTTTGACCAGATCACCAACCATGTGGGCCGCATGCGTAACCGCACGCGTGGCCGCTTCACCTGCCCGATGGTCATCCGGGCGCCGTACGGCGGCGGTATTCATCCCCCGGAGCACCATTCGGAAAGCGGCGAGGCGATCCTGGCGCATACTCCGGGCATTAAAGTGGTCATTCCCTCGACACCGTATGATGCCAAGGGCTTACTGATCAGTGCCCTGCGCGATCCTGACCCGGTGATCTTTCTAGAGCCCGAGCGTATGTACCGCGCCGTTCGCCAGGAGGTACCCGATGGCCTGTACACCGTGCCCCTGGGCCAGGCGCGGGTGGTGCAGGAGGGCACGGACATCACGGTGATCGGCTGGGGTTCCATGATGCGTGAGGTGAGCGAAGCGGCGGAGATCATGCGCCAGGAGGGAGTGAGCGTCGAAGTGGTAGATGTGCGCACGATGTCGCCCATGGACGTGCCAACGCTGATCACCTCGGTGGAAAAAACCGGGCGGGCGGTGGTGGTGCACGAGGCGCCACGGACCTGCGGGCTGGGGGCGGAGATTGTGGCCCAGATCAACGAACGCGCCCTGCTCTCGCTGCAGGCGCCGGTAGAGCGCGTCACCGGTTTTGATACGGTGTTTCCGCTGCCGCAACTGGAGAAATACTACTTGCCAACGACCGAGCGTGTGGTCGAGGCCATCCGTCGCGTTCTGGCCTTCTGAGGTCTGCATGGCACTTGAATTTCGTTTTCCTGACGTTGGTGAAGGGATTCATGAAGGCGAAGTCGTCCGCTGGCTTGTGCACGCCGGCGACACGGTGCGTCTGGACCAGCCCATGGTCGAGGTCGAGACCGATAAAGCGGTGGTAGAAATCCCCGCACCGAAGGCCGGGACTATTCTGCGTGTGGCGGTGGCCGCAGGGCAAAAGATCCAGGTGGGGTCCGTGCTGGTGGTGATTGGCGAGGTAGGAGAGCCTATGGTCACGCCCTCCGTCGCACCAGTACCACCGGCCTCGGCTTCGGTGGTCGGTTCCCTAGACCTCGCGCTGACCGAATTACCACCCTCGTCCGAAGCCTCTCCAGCCGCACCCACACCGCCGCGTCGCGTGCTCGCCATCCCATCGGTACGCAAGCTGGCACGCGATCTTGGTGTGGATCTGACACGCGTTACACCAACTGGTCCGCACGGACGCATCCGCCGTGAAGATGTGGCGCAGGCGGCGTCTTCACGTCAGCCTGTCCCCCTCTCCGCTCCCGTCTCTACCTCGGTCCTGGCCTCCGAGTCGTCGGAGTCGGTGACCTATCAGCCGCTGTCCGCCCTGCGGCGCACCATTGCGAGGGCCATGGTTGCCGCCGCGACCACTGCTGTCCCGGTGACCACGACCGATGAAGCCGACGTCACCGATCTCGTCGCCCTGCGTGAGCGCAGTAACCTCGCCGCCACTGCGCAGGGGGTGCATCTGACGCTCATGCCGTTCCTCATGAAAGCGGTGGTCGCAGCCCTGCGGCAGCACCCGACCCTCAACGCCGTGCTGGACGAGTCCCACGACCGCTTAGTGCTGCAACACTACTACCACCTGGGCATTGCCACCGATACACCAGACGGGCTCCTCGTGCCCGTGGTGCAGCACGTGGAGCAGAAAAACCTCCTGACCCTGGCGACGGAACTGGCCCGCCTGACCGACTTGGCGCGGACGCGCCGCATTGCCCTGCACGAGCTGCGTGGGGGCACGTTTACCCTGAGCAACTACGGTGCCATTGGCGGCATCTTCGCCACACCCATGTTGCGCCTGCCCGAGGTCGCTATCCTCGGCATCGGCAAGCTCCTGCCCAAGCCTATGGTACATCAATGCGCCATTGCAGTGCGGACTGTGTTGCCACTCTCCCTGACCTTTGACCACCGGGCGCTCGACGGGGCTGAGGCGCAACGCTTTCTCAATACGCTCCTGGGTTACCTGACGGATCCTGCTCGCTTGGTCCTCGTCCTGTAAGACGTCATGACCGCGGCGTATTGATTCGCATCAGCGGCGGGCCTCAATCATGGTGTAGCGCCACCCCTGGCAGCCGCTGTGTAAGACAAAAACACCTGCGTATCAGGGGAACGAGGTATCCGAGGGCTCAAGTGTTTATCCGATGTGGCCGAGACGATGCTTGAGGCCCAGCGGCGATCCTGCCATGTATCCGTGGACACCCACCGCGGCCGGCACACCTCTCCCAGTCCTGCGCAATCGAGTGCTGTCGGCGTTATGGTGCACCCTACAGGAAAGGAAGCACATCCTGGCATGAGCATAGACGACCTTTCTCAAGCGTATTGGTATGCGATACAGACGCGGTCACGTCACGAAAAGGTCGTGCGTGACCAATTCGTGGCGAAACAGATTACCCACTTGTTGCCGTTATGGCGCAAACGAAGTGTCTGGAAGGATCGCATCAAACTCGTTGAGGTGCCATTATTTGGTGGCTACCTGTTCGGCTATTTTGCGCTGCAGCATCGCCTGGCTATCCTGGATACGATCGGCGTGGTGCGTATTGTCGGTATTAGCGGCAAGCCGGTGTCCGTGCCTGAAGAACAAATTTTGGCGGTACGTACCATGGTGGAGCAGCGTCTACCCTACGAGCCGCACCCCTATTTGGTGGAAGGAATGCCGGTACGCATTACCCACGGGGTACTCGCCGGTGTGGAGGGCATATTCATTACCAGAAAACAGAAGAACCGTTTTGTCATCCGTCTGGATCTGATTCAGCACGCCGTTGCCGTCGACGTGGATAGCGCGCATATCGAACCCCTCGCTCCACAGCCTGTCGCACACGGCCTACTGGCTGCTGAGACATCTGTGCTGGTGTGAGCTGCTGGCGTGGTGGAACCCTAGAAACGCCAGCGGGTCGACAGCTGGATATTCATCGTGTGGTCATTGCTCACTCCTGGTGTGTCCAGCATGGCATATTCGACCCGACCCCACAGCGTGAGATAGCGCTGTTGCCAGGGTAATTGATACGAGGCTTCCACGCCAAAACGGTACTGCGAGGTGACATCGCTCTGCGTGTCAAAGCCATATTGCTCATGGCGGCCATCGGCGGCAATCCAAGCAGTCGGTGTGAGATAATACGTCGCACGTCCCCACAACCCCTGCGCTGCCCCACCGAGGGGAGAGCCCAGGAGAAACTGTTGCCAGGCAAATCCGCTGGTGTAGGTAGGATGGGTATACCAGACGGCAGAGCTGTCACGCGTTTCACCAAACTCCACGCGCACGTCCCAGCGCTCGCCGTCGAGTACGCCTCCCACCACATTCGCGCCGCCGAGGAAGCCACGACCGGGTTTAGCATGATCCTGACCACGTTGCCAATACAGGTTGAACCCGTGAATGCACGGGATGAGCCGCGCCACGGGCAGGCTCACGACAATATCATAGGCGGTGACGCTATTGATCGTACGCCCTGTGGTGTCGAGGGTAGGCACGAAGAGCCGCTTGCCATAGGCCAACGCGTTCAAATGCACACCGCCACGCCCAAAGGCTTGCAAGGCATTGGCATAGCCGACTTTGACAAACGTCGTGGGCTGATACGTCAGGCGGAGACCACTGAACAGCGCATGGGGGAAGTCGCGCTGCGCTTCCAGACGTGCCGCCACGTAGGCAATTTGCCACTCCCCAAGGTCGTGATATGGACCAGGCAAACGAAAAGGCTGGGGCGTCGTGAGGGTGACGAGATTCAGCGGCGGGGCATTGTTCGACAGGACGAGATCGCCCTGGGCGCTTGGTCCCCACCACAGGGTATCACGGCCAAACGTCAGTTCGAGATTGCCATAACCGGCTTTCAGATACCCTTTATGGATAGCCGTCTCAAAAATGTCTTCTCCCAGTAAGGGCTGACTGCGGATGGTCAAACTGGGCTCCAGATACGCCGCCACGTGACTCCCCAGCGTGGCCCAGGATACCGTGCGGGCCCGCAGTGTAAAATCGTTCCCGTAGGCAAAGCCTTCGTTATGCCCAAAGACGCCCTGCAGATTGGTGGTCAAGCGGCTGCTATCGCGTGTTACGAATTGCTGCCGCGCTATCACGGTATCCACCTTCACCTCATTTAATGGCGCGACAAAGACGGCGTCGGTCCGTTGGATGCGCGTGAGGAAGCCGCTCTCTTGGAGTTCGCGTTTAAAGCGACCGACCAGGTAGTCGAGCGTCTCATCCAGAAAGGGCGCGGGATGCGGTGTGGTGTCCAAGGCCTCGCGGCGTTTGGTCAGTGCCTCACTCAGGAGCTGGGCCGCGTAGAGGCGCGTCACCGGCTTGAGCGTGAGGGCATTGGTAAAGGTCAGACGGCTCTGGACGAGTTTCTCCAGGAGAGGATACACCGGGTCATCGAGAGGGATATTGACGGTAACGGCAGCGATGCTTGAGGAGACGAAGCATAGCAAGAGAGCACCCGTACACCAGAGAGACCACCATCGAGTACCAGACACCACACGCATAGCCCTCCACAGGAAGCTGCTGCCACAAGCACGTCACACGCTATCCTACCACACTTGGCTTGCGGTCTGACGGCGGAATGCGTCGGCGATGCAGGCAGGCCATGATAAGGTGGCGCGGTCCCGAGCGCCACGGATATGCTTGATGGTCTTATGCTGGATGTCCGCGCTACCATCCAATGACACAACCTCCGTCTTCCATGAGAGCCGAGATCTATGAAAGGTCGTATGCAGGTATGCTCACAGCCCGTCCAGCTTGGCTGGCGCTTGGCCTGCCTGGCGGGGTATGCGGTGTGTATATTCACCCTCTCGTCCATCCCAGGACAGGCTCTCCCCAGCGTGCATATCAGCGACAAACTTATCCACGCTGGCATATTCGGTCTGCTTGGTCTCCTGCTGTGTCGTGCCCTCTCCCCGCAACTGCCAACATGGCGGCCATCGCGCATTGCCCTCCTCAGTCTCCTGCTGACCATCGGTTACGGTGCCACCGATGAGTTGTATCAGCTCTTTGTCCCGGCACGAAGCGCTGAGCTCGCCGATCTCATCGCCGATGGTATCGGGGCGGCGTTGGCCGTATGGGGCTGGCAACAAGGGGCAGCACGCTGGACGTGGTTACGGTGAGAATGCCGGCAGCCGTCTCAAGACTGACTCCCGGCGGGAGTGGTAACAACCCGGCGGAACACCCCTCACCCTCCCCAATGGGAGAGGGTGGGGGAAGATGACTCGCCACGCGACGCTGCCTTAGCCGCCTGAGCTACCAGTCACGACAAGCACGACAGAGACGCCAGTGTTGACGTTGTTCACCGTCACAATGCCAGTGTCGGGAGCAATGGACACCTGGAATGGTACGGCGGCTGACGGGGTCTGCCCGAGTTGCAACAAGATATTCCCTACGGTGGCCTGGCCTGTGGCCTCTAGCCCTTGTGTAAGGACATTATATTGGCATGGATTGACCGTGATCACCTGCCCGACGGCTATGCCTGGGATAGTACTCGATTGAATAGTAAATATGCATGAGCTAAACGTGGCGGGCCCTGATGCAGTACCATTGGCTGCCGTGATGGTGCCGATGGGCGTCGTGGCCGTGTTGGTAAACCGTACCGTCGTCTGCTGGTTGGCCAACGCCGGCACCGCCGAAAAAGCCCCGGTTGGGACCGTAAAAACCTGGTTGTCCATGGCCTTTACGGTGTCTTTATTCAATGGGACGATGGCGTTCCCTTGGGCGAACTTCGCTTCATCATCGCCACCGCCACAACCGGTCATAGTCAACATCCCGGCCATCACGCCGACTATCGCCAGGCTACGGACGATCGTCCTGCTCCCATACCATTTCTGCATCTTATTTCTCCTGTGTCATTGAGACATTCTCTGCCTCGTCATCAATCCACCTTCGCACGGCCTGTCGCAGCGTATCCACATGGTACCGGATATACGCCGGATACAGCCGATCACGATTCCAATACACCCGTTCGACTGCATGCCCTGTATTCAGCTCACGACCAATATCGTTACGAATGACGTTGGTATTCGTAAAAACGGTCGTGCGTTGTTCATAAGCATACACGTCAGGCAACCGCGGCCGGACACGCCACGGCGGCAGTTCCTTGGAGAGCGTCAACGGCATCGCAAAACGTAACCCGGCTTGCGAGCCATGATCTGAGTGCCGGAGAAACACCCCAATTTCGGTGTTGCCAAAAAAGCGGCTGACGTCCGCCGCCACACCCTGATCCCCATCGAGAAAACGCCCAGCCGTCACGCTCAGCGTCAAATCCCATGGAGGATAGCGCACTCGACCATTCGCCAGAGCCACCCAATGATCCAGGTCGCCATACGAGGGCCCAAGACGCGCCCACGTCCCTTTCAGCAAAGCGACTCCTTCGACTAACGTCAACGCAGTTTCATGGGCAATCCCCACCTCCTCTCGACTAAAACGGCCAAGGCTTACCTGCGTCAACCCTGTAGCTCCTGGCCACCACCTCCCTATAGGCAAGCGTAGCGCCTGATGCGCTAACACGCGGTCAACAGCGGGGTCACCAAGTGGTTGGGCAAAGGCCGCCGTACGCGTCACTGGAATCGCTGCTCGCACATTCAGCACTGTTCCAGGGGTTAATTGCAAGTAGGCATCAGGCAGAAGACTAAATCGCATGTCTGCCACGCCTACTTCCGTGAGAATCTGGGTCTCAATACCCGGACGGAGAAAGATATCTAATTTTAACCAACTGCGCTCACGCATGGAGGTGCGGGCTTCTGGCGTCAGCGCCGGCAGAGGCCATTGCACTTCCTGCGTCATCCTGAGTTGCTGGGCAAAGGCCGCTGCCGACATCTGCGCATTCAGAAAGGCCAGGAAGGCCTCCACACTGCTGGACACTTCCAGCACCGGGACGTTGACTTCCTGCACAATCACGCGCATGTGGGTGACTTGGGAGGGCGTCTCGAGGGCTGCGAGCCCCAACACTAGCCCCAACGCATCCAGCTCATCACGATTATAGCGCCGGTTTTCGTATTCCACCACGACGGTAAGGCCTGCGTCGAGGCGTGCTATCGTAATACGCACATTCTCCAGACCACGATCAATCAGGGCAGCCTGTAAGCGCTCACTGACTGCTTGCAAGGAGAGCTCAGCCTCCCCACGCTGGCTGCGCCGGCTGTAACGTTTCTCAGCACGGGCCTCACGCTGCGCGTGAAATTTCGCTTCACCAAGGCCCGCCCGAATGCTGATGCCCCACGAGACATGCCGGCCATCCTGCCAGAGTACATCCACAGTCGGACGCGGGATGCCGTACGCTTCCCAGCGCTCTGGGAACGGAAACAGTCGGAGGCCCGCATTGAACACCTTGGTATCATACTCACCCATGACCGTGACAAACTGGTTGAGCGCGAGTTCGACACCGCCAAAAGGTCCATCAAGGACATCAGGCCCGGCCCCAAAGCCTACCGTGCCACGGAGGCGCCCAAACAGGCTTTTGCTCAGGACCACATAGCGCGAACGGAAAAACGTCGCGCCACCACCGATATCTTGCAACCCCACCGCTATCGAGGGCCACCAGCTGTGATCTTCGACGAGTAACACCTGCGCATTCGCCGAAATATCACGCGCCAGATCGAGACCCGTATCCGTGTCAGTTGCCACCACCCCACGGCCACCTATGGTCAACCGCGGTAACAATCCGAGCGCAAAGCCAAAACTCTTCTGCCGATCCACCCCCGGAAACACGGTACGGTCACGCGTGACATTATACCCCAGATCCACGCTGCCCTCTGGAACCATGGTTGCCGTCGGCACATGGATGAGCCCAGGCATGCCCCGGGTGGAGAGGCTATTACGCAGAACTGTAGAGGTACCAAAGAACGTCTCCAAGAGATCGGAGGTCACGCGAGCTGGCGGGGCGATGAGCGGTGGGGGCGGTCCACCATAGACACCAATATCACTACGCGATCCATCCTTGTCGCGCCACACCGGATCGGGGTTGCCCGCATTGATTAGCGGCGAGGTCGCCTGCAAACGATAGTTACCCGCCACGGCATCGACAAAACCCGGCGCGTCGTAACGATTCCCCACCCCTGGAGTACAGCCAAGGATGTCCTGCGGCTGATTCTGCCAAAAGTTGTTATAGGTAATTGTCGGTGCTGTACCGGGATACTCACACACAATGCCAGCGCCAGCATTGGCCACAAAAACGTTGTTGAAGAGCTGCGGCGAGGCTTGCGCGCAGGCAATGCCAGGGCCCGCATTCTCTAGGATGACGTTGTTGCGTAACGTCGGTGCCGCCTGATTCAGCAGAATGCCAGCGTGACGACTATAACGAATGACAAACCCAGACAGCACCGCAGTCTGTTCTACCCCGCTGGTTGCGAGAACGAGTGGACTGTCTCCGCGGCTCCCATCCAGAATCGCTCCGGGTTCACCATGGAGATGTACACCTGTTTTCATAGTCACTCGCTCGTAATACACACCAGGAGCTACCAGTACAGTGTCCCCACTCTGTGCCGCCATCACACCAGCCTGGATAGTAGGATAACTGCCAGGCACCCGCACAATAGCTGCCTGGACGCACCAGGGAGACACTCCCCACATGACGCAGCAGACAACGCCATACACGTACCATCGGTAAGGCGACCTCATAACCCCTTGCCGTAAGAAAGCATCAAGACGAGTCTGCCTCACATCACCTTGCCTATCATCACGCCTCTTGAGATACCATACGGCAGAGAGAGTGTTGCGCATAAGCACCCTCATGCTGCATCATACATCCACCATGTGAGGAACAAGTGTAGAAAATAGCATACGGGAGCAATGGGTGTCGAGGTCAAAAGCGACATGACGGTACCACCCCCACAGTGCTCAGCGCGATATTTGCTGGTGACTCACCTTACGCGGAGCCCTGTACGGGGGTGAGGGCCCGTAAAGTGGCGAAAGCGGAGCGGAGGGCATTGAGGTAGAGTTTGGACTTTAGGGCAAAATGATGAAGCTTGGTCCTCATTTTCAGCCGCTCTAGTTT
>SXND01000260.1 GCA_005777235.1 Pseudomonadota bacterium | reverse complement strand
GGGGGCCGCGGGCGTGGGCGCGGGCGACAAGCTCTCCCGCGCCCGCATGGTTAGGCGACAGCCAGGGCCTGGCCAGCGACGTGGCCTGGGCCGAACAGCTGTTTTTCACCCCGGAGGCGCCGCCAGACCTCGTACAGCCGCACCGCGAGGCCCTGGAGCGCCTGGCCACGGCCCCGGATGACTGGTCACGCCTGCTGGGCCTGACCAGCCTCATGCTGCTCGGCGCCGGCACACCTGAGCGTTGTGCCGCCCGCAATGCCTTGCTCGACAAGGGCATGCAGCAGGCCAGGGCCTTCACCTTCCCGGAGGATGTGCAGGCCGCCACCGCGACTAGCGAGTTCCCGCAGGAGTTCCCAACGCTGCTGCGCCGCATTTTCCTGCACGAACCAGGCAAGCCCTGGCTACAGCCTGCGTGGTTTGATCCGGCGCACCCGGCAGCGCAGTTCTTCCGGGCCACGCCGCGTGAGTTTTTTGCCCGGGCGGCGCTGCTACTCGACCCGGAAGGCACCACCGACCTCGCCAGGTGGCGGTTGTAGGCAGGCTCATGGCGTCCCCGTGGCACACAGCGCCGTCTCCAGAGGACGGCAATAGGTCGGTACCCAACTGCGCTCCAGCAAGGCTGGCGCCATCGTGTTGTAATCAAACGCCAGGGCGTCACGCGTCATCGCCTGCACATCGAAGAGATACGGGTGTTCGGGAATACCCTTGAAGAACGCGCTAAACATCGGACGGACCAACCAGCGGGCCGCGCGCACGCCACGCGGGCTGAGGAAATTGCGGCGTTGGCCAATGTGGGCCAGCTCATCAACGGTAATCTCGTGCAGTAGGGCCCGCACCCGGTGACAGGCCTCGGGTTCGTCGGCATACACCTCATCCAGCACCGCATCCACCGCCCGGTAAAACATCAAGCCAATCAGCTCCGACACAAAGGCCAGGGGGTCCATCATGGCGCCTGGCAGGCGTGGAAAGACTTGATAGACGCGCTGCATGAAGGGTTGTAAAGGCACCCACTGCACCTGGGTGAGATGGAAGGTGTGAAACATCTCTTCAAAGAGACGGATGTGGCCAAATTCTTCGGCCAGATGATAGCGGCAGATCTTCGTCACGACGTGCTGTGTGTCGCTAAAAGCCTCCGTGGCGTTCCAGGCGCCGGTGATGCCGACCCACTCATGGCGCGCCACTTTATAGATGCTGGTGAGCAGTAAGGTTTTGCGGTCGATGGCGCCGGGGGCATCCTGGCACTGCACATAGTTGCGGTAAAAAGCCTCGGGGTCCGGGAGTGGCGCCCTGGAGCGGATGGGATCGGCTTGGAAGCCACGCAGGGTCTCCCGTTTACGGGTGAGGTCTTGCTCGGCTTCCAGTAAGAGGCCGGCATGGTCCTGCGAAAATTGCCAATAGAGCTCAAAATTGTGTGCTCGTTCCTCGGGGGTATTGGGTGAAAAAATCGAGCGGTACCAACCAGTGTCGCGCTGCATGACCATGAGTAGATCCTTCCAGGAGTGTCATGATTGCTGAGACGTACGCCATGTCGTTACGCCAGAAAAGCCTGATCGAGAATACCATCCGGGAGGCAGCCGACGTGCCAATCGTACATGGCCGCAAAAGAGAAGGGGTATAAACCCAGCGCCTCGGTACCGGGCAAGCCATGGCGCGAGCCACGGGCGACTAGCGGCAGGAGGCGACGCGCTATCTGCAGGCCCACCGGGGTGATGAGCAGTCGGTTGTAGCTGATATGGCCGAGTTCGTCGGCGATGACTTCGCCCAGGCGCAGCTCAATGGCGTGGCGCAGCGCCGGATCGTCGGCAAACACCGCCCCGGCGAGTTCGTAGAGCTGGAGAAAGAGGGCCAGGCCAATAATTTCGGCACACAAGGTCAGTGGGTGCGCGACCCACAGCGGCAAATGCCGCAGTCCGGCAATCAGCGCCCGGACCACGAACGGCGGGGTAGGGGCAACACCCAGGTTGAGGCCAAAGAGAGCGGCGATCGAGCACAAAAATTTGGTGTGGTAATACTCTTCAAACATAATGGTCAGGTTGACCAGATTCGGCATGGCCTCCTGGTGCAGCTCGATGGTCTCGATCAGTTGCTCGACGGCATACTCTTCATACGTGTTGGCGCGGACACAGGCAAACACAAACAGCAGATCCAGTGGTACGGGTGGCGCGTCTGGCGTCCCAGGCCCCGGAGTGGCGTGCAGGTAGGCGGCAAACTGCGCCGCGTCGATGCGTCCCTGGAAACGGCCATCATCGTGTCGAAACTGTGCCATGCGCGCCTCACGGCACGGCAGATGGCGTGTCGCCACGTCAGGCCGGCCATCACGGGCTGCCAGATGGGCCTCGTACGCCTCCAGGCCGGCCGCACGTTGCGCTGCCGAGACCGGTACAAACCAATCCTCCAGGGTCAAATGCCGCTGCTTCATCACGCCGGATTCTCCTTCTTGCTCCACACATGCAACAGCGCTGGCAACGTCAACAACGCCGCGCCCAGACAGGCGCAGATACCGACCAGCGAGACCAGGCCCACAGAGGCGATCCCACGATTCACGGAAAAGGCCAGGGTGCCAAAGCCTTCCAGGGTGGTGAAGGCACTTAACAAGACACCCAGGCCGGAGATCTGCAAGGCATCGCGGGTGTCCGCCCGGCCATGCAACGCGAAACGGTGCACAATGTAAATGCCATAGTCGCTTCCCGTAGCCAGGAGCATGGGCACGATGCCAATGTTCATAACATTGAGCTGAAAACCATACAACGCAAAAAATCCCGCCGCCCACAGGGTGCCGCAGGCCACGGGCAGTAACATCATGCCACTCAACCACAGGCGCCGGACTTTGAGGCAGACGATGAGCCCTACCCCGAGGAAGGCCACGACCGTGATGCGCAGAAAGTCCGCACCGAGCAGCGCCGCCGAGGCGGAGGACACGGTGTACAGGCCGCTCAGCGTGCCACGGATGCCGTGCGCGCTGAGCGCGGCGGTGAGGCGCTGGGTGAGCGCCTCACGGATCGTCGGGGTCCAGAGATCCTGGGTGGGAAAGAGCAGCGCCAACCCCACCGCACCATGGGCATCGTGGGCTAATAATGGCTGTAACAAGGCCTCGAAGCCGAGGGCGCGAAAGGCCGGCAGATCGATCGGGCTCTGGTGCGTCAAGAGCTGCTGGAGGCGATCCGCATAGGCCTGCGCCGTGTCCGTAGCAAAACCCGCCTCTTCCAGGCTGGTGAGCAGCGTGCGCCGCAACTGCTGCGGGTCTTTGGCTCGTAGACGCTGGAACACGGCCTCCTGAGCTGTGGGCGCGGGATAGAGCAGGGCCGGCGAGGTCACGGCGGCGAGTAAGCCATCCTGCATCGCCGCGGTCAACGTCGGTTGCAGGGTATGCAGGTGTTGCACCGCCTGCTGTTCCGTGTCCGCTTCGATCAGGAAGATGAGCGGTTCTTGCGAACCACCGAACAACGTGGCGATGCGCTCCTGCACGCGCAGGGTCGGGGAGTCCGAGGCGTGGATATTGCGTAAGTCGGTCTCAAACGCTGGCGGCCAGCACAGCAGCGCCGCCACGGCTGCACCCGACAGCAGCACCGACACGCCCAGGATCACCCGGGGAAACCGCGTCACCGCCGCAATGATCGTGGGCAACCCGAGCTGGAACGGTGGCCGAGCTGGTCCGAGGGGCAGCAGCACCAGCATGGCTGGCAGGAAGGTGGCACTGAGCACACAACTGAGCCCCATGCCAAGAGCCGCGAGTAAGCCCATGTCACGCAGAAATGGCTGACTGGAGGCATAGAAGGCGAGGAAACTCGCCATGGTGGTCAGGGCGGCCAGGGCCAAGCCGCCACCGGTCTCGCGGACGGCCAGGCGCAAGGCCGCGGGCCGCGACAGGCCGCGCCCCTGTTCGGCAAAGGCACGTTGCAAGACGTGTAACGAAAAGTCCATGCCAAAACCAATCAGACTGGCGATGCACCCCAGGGTCAAGGCGTTCAGCATAGGGCGCACGGCGACAAAGATGCCGAGCGCCAGAAACAGGCTCAGCAGGGTGGGCAGGATGCCGTAAATCAGCACCCCCCAACGGCGCAGCACCCAGGCGATGAGCACACAGATACTGACGATAGTGAGATGCACGCTCATGATGATATCGCCGCGGATAATGCGCTCGCTTTCCGCCGCAAAGAAGTAGCCCCCGGTGGCTTCAACGCGCAGGCCGCGGAAGGCCGGCAGGGCGAGGAGGGCGTCAGTGGTCTCCTGCAACAAGGCCACCATGGCTTTGGCCGCCGCCATATCGTGTACGGAGTGCTGGCCGGCAATTTTGATCAGCAGGGCGGTGCCGTCCGTGGACAAAAAATAGGGCGAGGTCGTGTCGAAACGAAACGTGCCACGCAAGGCACTGAGACGTGCGAAGGCGAAGCGGCGCAGTTGCAGGGGATCCTCCAGCAGCCACTGATCCTGCAAGCCAGGGCTGCTGACCTGGAGCTGTAGCACGGTCTTCTGAAGCTGCGTCGTGATCCCTTGCGGCGTCAACAGCTGGTCCAAGGCGTCAAGCTGCTCTGGGGTGACAAAGAGCGGCGCATACTCAAAGCTCAAACGCTCCAGCAGGGGTAAAAGTTCTGGGGCATAGCCATACTCGACACGCCGGATCAGGGCCGCATCCCGCAATTGTGCTGCGACAGCGGCGCCAAAGGCGAGCAGTGTCTCGCGGGCTCCAGCCGGGCCTTGGACTAAGAGGAAGGCGAGATCCGCCGTGCCAAACAGCGCGTTCTGGCGTTCGAGCGCCTGGGCCATATCGGGTGGCAGCGTGTCACGCACATTGGCTTCGAGCTGCATGCGCCACACCAGCGGAACGGCGGCCAGGAACAGCAGGGCGTAGCACGCCAGCATACGCCGGGGATAGGCAACGGCCAGACGCCCAAAGCAGTCGAAGAGGGTGGTGATCATCGTGTCGCGTCACCGATCTTGCGCATGTGCGACGTCCCGGCCCACAATCGTGCACGCCAGATCCCACAAGGTCGGTGTCCCTGGAGACACGGGAGCCGGTCCGTAGTGCCAGTAGCGCAGAAACGCCTGCGCCGCCAGGTGCGCTAAGTGCGGCATGGTATGCTGGGCCCGCTTCATCACGTCCACGCAATAGAGTCCCAGAAAAAAATCAAAGGGCGGTTCGGGACGCTCCGACGGCAGCCGACGCAGAACCGGCTCCATGTCGTGCACACGGCGCTCATGCAGCAATTGGCCCATGTCCCGCATGAGCGGTTGCCAGAGGCGGCGATACTGTTGCCCGCGTGGCGTGAGGCGCGGCTGCGCCGTGGCGCCACGGCCTTCCACCGCAAAGAGACGGCGGCCACTCAGCAGTCCCGGCGACTCGAACCCCGCCAGAGCACAGTGCGCCGCCGCCTCCACCCATGTGGTCCGACAGGCCAGGGTGTGGTCGGCCATGATCGTCGTCAAGGCCAGACCGGCGGCGCCCGTGTTGCGCAGGTGGGCCACCTCAAGCGTCATGGTGGTCGCCTGGCGCGGCGTGTGGTCGGTCAGCGTCGCATGAAAGAAGTCGGCCAATTGGGCCACATATTCCCCATCCTGCGCCAAGGCGGCTTCTTGTGGATGACTGACCTCGGGGATGAGCCAGAGATCTTTACGGCCGGGGAGGGCGTTATACACTTGTAACGTGCCCTCGAACGGTAACAGGGAATCCTCCACGCCGTGCATGCAGAACACGGCGGTATCGCGTAAGAGCGCAACAGAGGTCAACGGATCTTTCGCCGGACACGGGAACAGGCGCATGCCTCCCCCGGCCAACGCGCGCGCCAGCCACGCAGGCACGAAGTGGCGGTTGACCACATCCAGTCGGCGGCGTACCGGCGGGCGATCCTCGTACAGGAGGGTGGTGACGTCATGGTGGCCCATCACGCCATCAGTCAAGACGCCGTAGGTAATGTCCTGATACAGCGCCAGGCCCTCGACAGCCGCAGCGCGAATGGCGGGCTGTTGGGCCGCAGCCATCAACGCCACATTTGCCCCCAAGGACAGGCCGAAGATGCCCATGGTCTCGACGTGCTGCTCACGTTGCAGGAAGTCACTGGCGCCTAACACATCGGCGACCAGAGTTTCCAAGGAGGCCTGCCCGGCGCTTTGGCCGAAACCGGTGTAATCGATGCTGAGCACGCGACACCCGGCACGGCACAGCAGTTCCACGTAATACAGATGTGATGACAGATTTCCTGCCGTGCCAGGACAAAAGAGGACCGTAGGGACGGCGCGTGACGGCAGGTGGGATGCGGCTTCCGGCTCCAGAGGTGCGAAGAGAAAGCCGCGCAAGAGTTGCCCCTGCCCGTTCGGAAACGCCACCGGGCTCGCACACAGTCCCACGTCTTCTGGAATCTGGTAGCAATAGCGATCAGGGCGTAAGATGATGGAGTTGAGCCAGCGATGCAACATCCGCCTAGCTTAACAAGCATTGTCCCAAGACGTCAACAAGTTTGGGCTTTAGCCCGTGGATTCTGCGGCATTGTAATGCCAGCAGAGGAAACGCTTTCCCTGGCTTGAGCCAAAGGCTGTACCAAAATGTCATCATGATGATATATTTTCTGTCATGGAACAAATACGTACCTTGGTCTGCAAACTCCAACCGACTGAGGAGCAGGAACTTGAACTGCACGCGACCCTGGTGCGTTTTGCAGAGGCGTGTACCTATGTCCACGCCACCTTGCCGCCGAACATGCGTAACAAAGACCGCATGCAGGCCCTCATCTACCGCGACGTGCGCGACCGCTTTCAGTTATCGGCCCATCTCGCCATTCAGGCCATTCGCCGTGTCGCCATGCACCGCAAAGCCGCCCACGAGACGCAGAGTGGGGTCGGCACGTTTGCGCCCACGAGTATCCAGTACGATGCTCGCATCTTCAGCTTTCGTGAGCGTGGCCATACTGTCAGTTTGACCTTGCTCCACAGGCGCGAGCGGTTGTGCCTGGCTCTGGGCCATTACCAGCGGGGCAAGCTCAAAGGCGCCACGCCCACTGCCGCCCAATTGTGTCGGCATGGGGACGGAACCTATGCGCTGCACATCCAACTGCATACGCCGCTGACGCCTCCCCCCATGCCCGACAAGGCCATAGGCGTCGACCTGGGACGGCGCGACATTGCGCACACCAGCACGGGGCAGTCCTGGTCGGGAGACGACATGAGGCGGGTCCGCGATCATTATGCCCGCGTCCGGCGTGGTGTGCAGCAGCACGTCTCGAAAGGCACCAGAAGCACCAGACGGCGGGGCCGTCAGCTTTTGGCACGGCTGTCGGGACGGGAAAAACGTTTTCAGCGGCACACGAATCATCGCATCAGTAAAACCCTGGTCGCGGAGGCCACCGCAGCGCAGGCGATGTTGGTGCTCGAAGATTTACAGGGGATAAGGCAGCGGACCAACACGCAGCGCCGGACGAAGACCGAACGCCGTCGCAGTAATAGCTGGGCGTTTTTCCAACTGCGGCAGTTCGTGGCCTATAAAGCCGCTGTGGCGTCGGTGCTGGTCGTCTGGCATCCTCCCGCCTATACCTCACAAATGTGCCACGCCTGCCTGCATCTCGGCCACCGCCAGGCCAAACGTTTTGCGTGCACCAACGCGGTCTGCGGCTGGTGCGGGGATGCCGATGGGCATGCCGCCAAGAACCTCGCCATATTGGGCCTGAATGTAGCCCAGGCTCGTGGTCCGTGGGTCCACTCCCGGTGGAGTGGGAAGTCCACAGGGCTCCTGAAAGCTGCGGGGCTTTAGCCCCAGCAGTTGGTTACTCGATGTTTGACGCCGCACAGGTCTGCGGCCTGCTGGTGGAGAGGATGATCCTGTCGGCACCGGCATGGCGTCAAGCGCTCTCGCGGCTCCTCGCGCATGCCGTGTGGACCTACTGTCACGAAAAGCAGTTGCTCCAACGCTAGGATCATGCCATCATCAAAGAAGCAATGGCCAGGTCAGGACGTTCCTTGAGGTGTGTAGCTGCCGTGAGCCACAACGCTCGCCGCCGTAGGAGGCGTGATGAAAAGTTACCTCTATTCTGATTGGGATGGGACTCAAGATCTCTCAGCGGTGGACGCCGACGACTTGATGGATGCGATGGCGGACGACTTGACGTCCCATGGCGATCTCAACCAAGCGTTGCGCAATCTGATGCGGCGTGGCATGCAGGGCTCCATGGGGAGCGGCTTTGAAGGCATTCGGGAGATGCTGGAGCGCCTGAAGCAGCAGAGCCGCGAACGCCTCGAGCGCTATAATCTCGCCTCGCTGGTCGATGATTTGAAAAAACGCCTCGACGACATTCTGCAGATGGAACGTGACACCTTGGCGCCGCCACCCACGGCTGACCAGCAGGGCGCCGAGGGCCAGCAAGGCACACCCAGTGCGGCTGGCAGCCCAGAAGACGGTCAACCGCAGGCCGGCCAGCAAGGGCAGCCAAGCCAACAGGGCCAACAAGGCCAACAGGGCCAACAAGGCCAACAGCGCCAACAGGGTCAACAGGGTCAACGGGGGCAACAAGGCCAGCAGGGCCAACAAGGCCAGGCAGGCCAATCGGGGGCTGGTGACCCGCAGCGCCTGCAATATCTCGAAGGCTTACCACCGGATTTCCCCGGGCGTGTCAAAGCCTTAAACTCCTACGAGTTTGCCAATCCCGACGCCCAGCAGGCATTTAATGAGCTGCTGGACATGCTCAAGCAGCAGGCCATGGGCAACATGTTCCGCAACATGGCGCAACAAATGGCCCAGATGACGCCTGAAGACATCCAGCGCCTGAAAGACATGCTGGCGGACCTGAATCATATGCTCGACCAGCAGGTGTGGGGTGAACAACCCGACTTCCAGAATTTCATGCAGAAGTACGGGGACATGTTTGGCCCGAATCCGCCGCAGAATCTCGAACAACTGGTGCAGCAACTCTCGTCGCAGATTGCCCAGATGCAGTCCCTCTTCAATAGTCTGCCCGAGGAGTTGCGGCAGGAGTTGCAGGAGATGCTAGGTTCCGCCTTTGAGGACGAACAGCTCGCCGCTGAGCTGGCGGAATTGCAAGCCAATCTCAACTTCCTGTCCCCGGACGAACGCCAGGCGTATGAGTTTTCGGGGGCCGAAGGCGTGCCGCTGGATCAAGCCATGCACCTGATGGACGAGCTCCAGAAGGTCGATAAACTCCAGGAGCAGCTCGAGAACGTCGGACGCGACGGCTCGCTCAAAGATGTCGATGAGGCCACCCTCGAACAAATCCTCGGTCCCGAGGGACGCCGTGAGTTAGAAAAGCTGCGTGATCTGGAACGCCGTCTGGAAGCGGCGGGGTATCTGAAACGCCAGGGTGACCGTCTCGAACTGACCCCCAAGGGCGTCCGCAAGATCGGGCAGAAGGCCCTCAATGACATCTTTCATCGTTTGAAGATGGGACGGCACGGTGGGCACCGCACGGACCGGCGGGGCGTGGGCATTGAGGCAACGCACGATACCAAGGTGTATGAATACGGCGATCCGTTTAACCTCGACTTAAAACAAAGTGTGATGAACGCCGTGCAACGCAACGGCAAGGGCACGCCCGTCCATATGACGCCGGAAGATTTTGAGGTCTTTCGGACCGAGAACCTCAACCAGTGCACCACGGTGTTGATGCTGGATCAGAGTCGCTCCATGGGCTATAATGGCTGTTTTGAGGCCGCCAAAAAGGTGGCGCTGGCGCTGCACAGTCTCATTAAGATGCAGTATCCGCGTGACCAGCTGCATGTGCTCGGCTTTGCGGAATACGCCCAGGAGTGGAAGCAGGAAGACATCCCGTCGTCCTCCTGGAGTGGCTACAATCCCGGCACCAATATGCATCACGCCTTGATGTTGGCGCGCCGTTTGCTCTGTCAGCAACGCTACGGCACGCGGCAAATCTTGATGATCACTGATGGCGAGCCCACCGCCCACATTGAGCAGGGCATGGCGTACTTTAATTATCCGCCGACCTGGCGCACGATTGAGCAGACCTTGATGGAAGTGAAACGCTGCACCAAAGAAGGCATCATCATTAATACCTTCATGATGGAGCAAGATCCGTACTTGATGCGGTTTGTGCAGGAAATGACCAAGATCAATCGGGGCCGGGCGTTTTATTCGTCACCGGGGCATCTGGGCGAGTACATCGTCACGGATTACCTCAATAACAAGCGGCGCAAACGTATCGCCTGAGCAAAGCCACCGCGCAACCCCCTGCCTTGAGGCATGGGGAGGTTCACATGCCTTGCGCGTACAGGAGGGGTAGACCGGCCGGTCGCCCCTTCCGACGTAGCCGGGTGCATTGGACTAGCGAGTAGGCCTTCGCAGGTTTTCCTGGGAGGGGCTTAGCGTAATTCTTGCAGAAAACGGAGCATCTCCCGTGCACAGTCCTCACCGCGATTCAGAAAAATGTGATGACTGGCATCGTCGTACACCACCAGGCGGGAATTGGGAATGGCGCGGTGCATGGCTTGGGCTTCTTCCACCGGGGCAATCGGTGACTGGCCAGGATGCAGGATGAGCGTCGGCACGTGCATCTTCGGGCACAGTGGTGAGACATCGACATCCGGGAGAAAGCGCAAAATAGCCTGCATGACCTCAGGATCGGTGCCCCCGACGAGGTCGACAAACCATTGCATGAGCTGCTTATCGTCCTTATTGGGGTCAAACCGTAAGGCTGTGTCCTGCAAGTACCATTCTTTCACCCCCATATGGCGCAGTTGCTCAGGCCACGTGCGCGCTTTGGCACGGACATCGCCCGTATAGCGGTAGGGGGTGGAACACAGTGTCAGGCTGGCAATACGATCAGGGTAATCAATCGCGAATTGAATCCCCACATCCCCCCCGAGTGACTCCCCGGCCCAGTGCACCCGCTTGACGGCGAGACGATCTAAGAGCAGTTTCGCCTCCCGTGCGAGCGTGGCGAGGGACCACGGGTAACCTGGGCGAGGTGGTGCGGAGCGACCATGGCCACGATAGTCGGTGCGCAGGACACGGTAGTGACGTGCCAAGATGGGTACCCAGCCGTACCACACATCCACTGTGCGGCCCAGACCATGGTACAACATGACCATTTCCGGCTCTTTCCACGGGTCGGAAAAGTCATCAATTTCATAATAGGTCAAATATCCGTCAATTTCGCCAGTCAACATACCCTGTGTCTCCTGCCGCCATAGTGCCCTAGCCTGTGCAATTGTATCCTCCCACAGATCGCGGGTGCGATGTATACTGCAGAGACCTGTGCGACCCTTCACCCCGGCCTGTATGGGCAACCTGTGGTGTCTGGGACTCTCACAGCCCACACCCCCTGTTGCCTTGTCGAAGAACCACGCACAGGCACACCAGCCGTGCGGTGATGGACACCATTGACTCCGCACCACGCGAGTATAGAGCATGATGCCTCATAGAAACAATGCACAAACATGAGAACGACACTTCTCAACCTTTACCAGCGATGTGACGACATGAGAGAAGCCACTGTGGCGTTCCTGCCACGTGTTTGGGGTGGAACGATGGAGCGTGACAGCGCGCACGATCACAGATTATATACTACAAGTCGGCCAGCCATTGTCAAGCGGAGAGCCGCGTTGACACCCAGCGCGAGAGGAGCGTACGATGAAACTTTTTGATCTGCATGGCAAGGTGGCCATCGTCACTGGTGGCAATGGTGGTTTGGGTCTCGGCATGGCCGCGGGTCTGGCGGACGCTGGCGCCGACATCGTGATTGCTGCGCGCAACGAGGCCAAGACGGCCGCGGCCGCGGCGCAACTGCGTACGCAATACGGCGTGCGCGTCTTAGAGTTGGCCGTAGACGTCTGTGACGACACCGCGGTGCAGGCGATGGTCGCGCGCACGCTCGACACCTTCGGCCACGTGAACATCCTGATTAACAACGCCGGGACGAACATCCGCAAACCCCCTGAAGAGCTACAGGCCGCCGAATGGCATACGATTCTCGACACCAATTTGACCAGCGCCTTCCTCTGTTCCCAGGCCGTCTATGCCGCCATGGTGCAGGCAGGTGGGGGGAAAATTATTAACAATGGCTCGATGTTTTCCCTTTTTGGCGGTAGTTATGTGCTGGCCTACAGTGCGAGCAAGGGCGGTATCGTCCAACTCACCAAAAGCCTGGCGGTGGCGTGGGCCAAAGATCACATTCAAGTGAACGCCATTTTGCCAGGTTGGCTGCATACTGAGCTGACCCAGCAGTCCATTCAACAGATTCCCGGTCTCTACGAGCGCATCTTAGCCCGTACGCCGCAAGGGCGTTGGGGTGAACCCGAGGACCTCGCGGGCACGGCGGTCTTTTTGGCCAGCCGCGCCTCGGATTTTGTCACGGGTGTAGCCCTCGCCGTCGATGGTGGCTATTCGGTGATGGCTCCATAGGAGGCGTGGCCAGGCGCGACAGGCGGACGTACATAACAGAGGAGAGGGTATGGAGTATGCCATTGGCGACATTCACGGGTGTCTCGACAAGCTGCAGCGCTTGCTGGAGGTCATTCGCTATGACCCGGCAGCAGACCGCTTGATTTTTCTCGGCGATTACATTGATCGTGGACCAGATAGTAAAGGCGTGCTCGATCTCCTGGTGCGTCTGCAGCAGGAGAATCCCGCCCACGTCTTCTTGATGGGCAATCATGAAGAGAACTTCCTGGCGTATCTCCAGGCGTGGGAGCAAGACGCGCAGAGCGCGGCGTGGCTCAGTGAACCGTTTTTTGCTGGCGGCGGCACGGCTACCCTCCAGAGCTATGAGCCGCGTCTGCGTCACGAGCACGACCAGCGCGTACGCGAAGCGATCCCCCCCGCACACGTACAGTTTCTCAGCACCCTACCCCTCTATTGGACGGACAAGCACTATCTAGCCGTCCACGCTGGCGTGCGCCCAGGCATTCCGCTGGTGCACCAAAAGCCCAATGATTTGCTGCGGATTCGCGCCCCGTTCCTGGATGTGCCCCACGGCTTAGGGTACTACGTGGTGTTTGGTCACACCCCCTTTCGGATCGTCAGACGAGATGTTGATAAAATTGGTATCGATACCGGCGCGTGTTATGCCCAGCTCGGGTATGGGACACTGACAGCCTTTTGCCTACAGACCAAGCAAACCTTCCATGCCCAATAACCTTAGGGGATTTCCTGACACTATTAATATATCATCAGATTATTACCTACATACATATCATCATTCCTCGTATTGATGTTATGTCACTACTGGAAATGCCTTGACATCTATTCTTTCTTCTGCAATAAATAGCACCAGTTGATGCCATGTCCATCAGTCGATGTACTGGTCAATGTGGCTATGACGAGGGAGAAACTCTCCAGATGCAAGGAGCAACTGGCATGTCAAAGTCGTTAATCGAGATGTGTGCCGATATTGTTAGTGCACAAGCCAGCCATGCGACGATGTCATCTGACGATATTATTGCCAGCCTCCGGCAGGTGTTTCGTACCCTGCAGGAAGTCCAACAGCTCGGGGAGAGCACAGAAGCTGAGAGCGGCCTGACGCGTGACCCCCAATCCTCCATTCAGCGCAACCAGGTACTCTGTTTAGAATGCGGGAAAGCGTTTAAACTCCTGTCGAATCGCCATCTGGCCTTGCACGGCCTAACGCCACGTGCTTACAAACACAAGTATGGCATCCGCATGACCCAGGCTCTGAGCGCCCGGACGTTGTCGACCCGGCGCCGTAAATTGGCCAAGGAACTTGGCATGGGCAAGCAATTAGCCGAGTGGCGTGAAGAGCAGAAACTCCTGGCAAACTGACCCCGTCAGCGCCCCCCTGCAGCGCACAGACTGACGCATCTGCACATCACCGCGGGGGCCTTTACTGGCGACCACACTAACTGCGGAATGGTCCATCACGCCATTCTAAGGCGGCCTTGAGGCCTTGCTCCTGCGCAATGCGGTGAAATTCGAGTGCCTCGGGGGCCAGATGGGCGATGGCGTCATGCTCCAAGGCGAGCTGCTGCAACAGCGAGCGCCCCATCAGTTCAAGCCCTTTATTCACCAGGGCTTTATTGGCGATGAGCACGTCTTTCCCGATATGGCTAATGCGTGTCGCGAGCTTGAGGGCAGTCTCTTCCAAGACGGCGGCTGGGACAGCTTCAATGGCCCAGCCAATGTTCCGCGCAGTTTTTCCATCAATCAGATCCCCCGTGAGTAAAAGGCGCTTGGCCCATTGCGGTCCCACGGAGTACAGCCACATATGGGTGGGCGGGGTGCCCATGGCCCGCACTGGGGGAAAGCCAATGCGGGCGTCTTCCGCCACGAGAATCATATCGCAGTGCAGCGCCAGATCCGTCCCGCCCGCCACACACGCCCCGTGCACCTGGGCAATGGTCGGAATCCGTAGATTCCACAGTTGGCGCCACCGTTCGACCGTGGCTTCCAGACGGGCAATGTCACTACGGATGGTGCGTGTCGCGGGCGTTGCGCCACTCACTGGGGTCGGGGTGATATCATAGCCGGCGCAAAAGGCACTTCCAGCACCACGGATGATCACCGCATGGATACGCGGATCCTCTTCGGCCTGTCTGGCAGCCTGGAGCAATTCGGTATGCAAGTCGATGTTCAAGGCATTCAATTTCTCAGGACGGTTTAACGTAATGCGTGCCACCCGACCAATGGCTTCATAGAGCAGATATGTATAACTCTCCATACAAACCCCTTCTCTCATAGCGTCGGGGAGAGCGTTACGACTGGCTCCCGCCGATCACGAGGGTCAATTCCCCCCGCACCGTCCGCGTCTGGAACAGCGCCAGGAGGGTTGCTGTGGTGCCGCGTGCGACTTCCTCAAAGCGTTTGGTCAGTTCACGCGCCACCACCAGACGACGTTCCGGCCCCAGGTGTTCGACGAGTTCTTGCAACAGACGCAGCAGGCGATGGGGCGATTCGTAGAGCACCACGGTGCGCGTTTCCTCGACCAGTGCTGCCAGACGCTGCCGGCGCCGTCCACTTTTCACCGGCAAAAACCCTTCAAAGACAAAACGCTCCATGGGCAGCCCGGACACCGTGAGCGCGGCCATGGCGGCGGTGGGACCGGGAATGGGCACGATGGGAATGGCGTGCGGGATCACGGCTTGCAACAAATAGTAGGCGGGGTCCGCAATACCAGGCGTCCCGGCATCGGTGACCAAGGCGATACTTTTCCCCGCTTGCAGCATGCTGAGTAGGCGCGGTGCTTGCCCCATCTCATTATGGTCGTGATAGCTCACGAGAGGCCGCGACAGGCCGTGATGCGTCAAGAGTTGACGTGTATGGCGGGTGTCCTCCGCAGCGATCACATCCACGCTGCCCAGAATACGCAAGGCGCGCAGGGTAATATCTTCCAGATTGCCGATCGGGGTGGCGACGATGTAGAGCACGCCGACGTCTGCCGTGGTGCTGGCCGGGATGGGATGGTGATCCTCAGGATGTGCGGTGGACGACACGTGTACTTTCCTTTGCTATGCACCCTGCCGATGGCAGGTCACGCCCCCGAAAAATGGCCTGCATTTCCGCGCTGTACACCCCCGATGTCTCGTACACACACAGCGGTGGCAGCACGGTGAGGGCCTGGCGTCCCTCGCGCACGGCCTCCACCAGCACCATCGTGGCGGGGGTGGCTGCCGTGGCATGGACCAGCCGTAGACGCCGAGGGCGCAGGTGCGCCTCTTCCAAACGGGCACAGAGCTCGGACAGGCGTGAGGGATGGTAGATCAGCCCACAGACGCCGCGCCGCTCCAGCACGTGGGTGATGGCCTGAAGCAGTTGCGGCAACGTCACCGTCAGTTCGTGGCGGGCCATGGCTTTCTCGGGGTGAGGGTTCAGGCGACCATGGCTGACAGCGCGGTAGGGCGGATTACACACCACCGTGCCAAAACTCGCCGGCGCAAAGAGTGAGGTCGCCTGACGGATATCACCCTGCACGATCTCCAGACGCTGCTGCAGGCCGTTGTCACGGACATTGTGCCCCGCCCACGCGGCCAGACGCGCTTGGAACTCGAGCCCCACGAGGGACATGTGCGGCAAGCGTCGGGCCAGTAACAGCGCGATCACCCCGCAGCCCGTGCCCAGATCTAGTAACGGCGACCGCGCCGTGGTGGGGATAAAATCCGCCAGTAAAAAGGCATCGAGCGCAAAACGGTAGCCCGCGTCGGGTTGTGCAATCGTGAGATGCCAGGCATCGGGTGTCGTCGGTGGCTGCATGCGTGGTCTTTCTCCAGGCCATTGCGATGTGCTGAGTCGGATAGACGCAAGAGGGAGTTGCGCCGACGACACGTGGTATTGTACGCTATCCGCCTCGCCGCTGTCTTGCGTTCCCGTAACCGATACCCCATACTCGCCTAGTGCCTTCACCGAGCTGTGGTGCCAGGTGCTGCCCCCTGGGAGCGCCGGGCTCCAGCCCGGCTCCGGAAGCCACGCTGGCGCGTGGCGCTCCCAGGATACTGCTCAACTGAGCTCGGTTGAGGCCTCGGTTGAGGCCTCGGTTGAGGCACTAGCCTATCCTAGGATCCTCAATGTTCCTTTTAGAGGGAGACACACTTTATGACGGTTTTGCGCGTCATGGCCTCGCGGCATTCAGCCTTTTATAGCCCACTCCTGGGGGCGATTGCCGGGGGATTCTTGCAGGAAGAAGGTTTTGAGCCGACGTATACCCCCCTACCACCGGGCCAGGCCGTGGCCCAACTCCTGGTGGCTGGAGAGATTGATGTTGCCCAGTCCGCGGTGTCGTCCAGTTGGGCCCCCTTGGAGAAGGGCGAGCAGCCCCCGACCGTCCACTTTGCCCAGATCAACGCCCGCGACGGCTTCCTGATTGCCAGTCGGACCCCAGACCCGGCGTTTACCTGGACCAAGCTCCTGTCCCGCGGATTCATGTTTGTGCACGGGGGCCAGCCGCAAGCCATGCTGGCCTACGCCATGCACAAGCAGGGTGTGGATATGGCCGGGGTGACGGGGGTGAACGCCGGGAGCACCGAGAATATGCTCGCCGAGTGGCGTCAGGGGCGGGGCGACTATTTTCACGAGCAAGGGCCGTATCCGCAGCAATTGGTGCACGAGCAGGTGGGTCACATCGTAGCGTCTGTGGGCGAGGTGATCGGTCCGGTGGCCTTTAGCAGCCTGTCGGCCACGCCAGCCTGGCTGCGTACCCCGGAGGCCGTGCGTTTCATGCGCGCCTACCGCAAGGCCCGGGAGTGGGTGCAGACCGCACCTGCGGCGGAAATTGCCCGTGCGGAACAACCGTTGTTCCCGACCACGGACCTCAGCGCGTTGACGCAGACCATCGCTTACTACCAGCAGTTGGGATGCTGGCACCCACCCCTGGCCATCCCACGCGACACGTACGAGGCCGCCCTCGATGTCTTCCTGCATGCCAAGCTCATCACCACACGCCATCCGTATGAGCAAGTGGTCGTGGCACCGCCGGGAGCCTAAAGGACCGTCAGCGTCCTGGGGCGGCGCGCCTGGCCAGCCCCTCAGGGTTGCTCCTGGGCTTGTGCCAACACCTGCCGTGCCTCCTCTTCCGACAGGCGGCTCATCTTGGTGGCCAGCCGCTCCAACTCCTCTGGACTGGCCTCCGCATCCAACCAGGTATCGAGGGTGGATTTGCGGAGCCGCCAGCCACCGTTGACTTGTTCGCCCGCTAACTCGCCGGAGGCGAGGAGTTCGTAGATCGCCTCCACCTTTAGCCCGGTATAATCCGCGGCTTGCCAAGGGACAAAGAATATCTCGCGTGAGCGCATGCGTGCTCCTCTGCTGGGTTAGATGCCCAAGTGTTGCCGGATCGTCCGTTGTATCCGCTCTGATTGTTCCCGATCTCCCCACTCACCCACGCGCACACGAATACTCGTACTATGGTCGCCACTCGGTTTCAGGGCGACCTGTATGCGTGTGCTATCGGCACGGCGTGCCTCAATGTTCCCGCCTAAGCCATCGATCTGTTGGCGGTCAATCTGCAAGTTGAGACTTTCCACCGCTGCCAGCGCTTTGGGCCAGACATTGTGCAACGACATACCGTAGACGACTTCCAACGTCCGTGCAAAGTAGGAATAGGTTCCCACGGTGGCACTCAGCCCTCCGCCCACTGTCGTGGCCACACAGCCACTAAGAATGACGAGCAGTCCCAAGCCGAGGGCGACAGAGCGATCGCGTCGCATGATACCTCCTGGCACGGCTAGACGGGCCAGACTGTCTGATGATAGGCCTGATCCCAGAATAAAAATTCATAGCGGCAGCTGTGGGTAAAATGCTCCGTCATGCGCGCGCGTTCCGCCGCCGTGGCCTGCGCCGCCAGACGGTCAACCAGCATCAGTTGCTGGTGCACATGGGTGCCAAAGGCCGGGTTGCCGTACGCCTGGATCCATGCCGCATACATCGGGTCGGCGGGAATGTGCTGGTTGAGGCGCTGGCCGACCTCCCAGTAGATCCAATAGCACGGCAGCACGGCGGCGACGATTTCGCCCAGCGTGCCACTGTGCGCGATGGTCAGCAGATGGCGTGTATAGGCCCGGGTGGTCGGCGCCATGGAGGTGGCTTCCAGGGCCTCGGCGGTCAAGCCCAATTGTTCGGCAAAGTTGCTATGAAAGGTCTGCTCCACACGCACCACCGTGGCGGCATGTTCGGTAAACATCGCCAGCGTGTCGAGGGTGTCCGCCTTGGCGCCACCGAGACAGAGCGCGCGCGCAAACTCTTTGAGGTAGAGATAATCTTGCCGAATAAAAAACGTAAAGGCCGGGCGCTGCAGCGTCCCCTGGCCCACTTCCTGCACAAACGGATGCGTATAAATCGCCTCCCAGATCGTGTCGGTCTGGTGGCGTAGCTGGGCATGAAACGGTGGCTGGCTCATGATACTCCTCACAATTCCGCCGTGGAGACGCCTCGCATTAGCGGGTGATTGTAGCACACGTGCTTACAGGCTGAGGACCGCCCAGCCGTGCCCCACAGTGCGCCCCGTCCGTCTTGCCGCGTCAGCCATGGGTAGGAGCACCACTCAGGGCCGCGGCGGAAAGATGTGCACGCGCCGCTGGCCTTTATCGACCACATAGATCTCCCCGTGCGCCCGGACCGCCACGCTGGTCGGTTCCTGTAAGACGCCATCGTGCCCCCAGGCGTCGAGCCACATACCATCGGCGGTAAACACCTGGATGCGGTGATTCCCTGAGTCCGCGACATATACACGCCCCTGTGCATCCTGCGCAATCCCACTCGGATACCGTAAGGCGTTGGCCCCCTGCGTCCCCCAGGTCGCGAGCACCTGCCCCGCGGTGCTGAAGCGCTGGATGCGGTGATTCTTAAAGTCGCACACCCAGACGTGGTCGTCGGGATTGATGAAGAGGGTGAGCGGACTGTTGAACTGCCCTGGTTGCGTGCCCAGTTCGCCAAAATGCCGCAGGAGCTGGCCCTGCTGGTCAAACACCTGGATGCGATGGTTCCCCCAGTCCGCCACGTAGATGCGCCCCTGCGAGTCCAGCGCAATGCCACGCGGATTCTGAAACTCCCCCGGCTTCTGCCCCCGCCTCCCGAAGGTGCGCTGCACGGTATGGTGGGGATCAAGCACCTGCACTCGGTCGTTGCCTGTATCCGCAATGAAGAGATGCCCCGCCGCATCCGCCACCACCGCGTCCACCCAGGCGAGTTCGCCAGGTTTCCTGCCGTGCCGCCCAATGGTGGCACGGAGCTGGTGCTGGCGATCAAACACGTAGATCGTATGGGCCAGATCATCGGCGACGTACACCTGCCCATCCGCACCGACGCTGACCCCGAACGGCCCACGAAACGTCACTGCCGCGGTGTCACCCAGGCTCCCTATGTGTGGCACAGGCAGATCTCCCGCTTGAACTCCCCAGGCGCACCAGAGGACGCACCAGCATATGCGCACGGCCCAGACACGTGCCAGCCAGGGGCGGATCGCGTGAGACAACGTGCTGGTGCCGCTCCGCATGCTCTGCTCCAATGCGGTGCCGCGAGGCTCAAGAAACACGGCACTCTTGCCGAAAAGTTTTTTTAAGGAATGTCAGATACGCCTTCTGAGGAGCCCAGTATGCACGTCCTAACAATTCTGACGACCCTCCGCACCGAGATTACCCAGGCGGAGTGCGCCACAACACAGGCCTGGGATCGCTATGTCCAGGCACGCTCCGATCACTCTTTTCTCCAGGCGATGGATGCAACCCAGCAAACCATCACCCTGCATCGGCAGCTGGCCCAGCGCCTCGAACAGCTCGTCGGTCTCCCCGAAGCGACGAGGGAGGACGAGGCCAAGAGTTACAGCACCTCTGGCGCCGTGTGCGGCTTGAGGCCACAGGCTTCGGCGATGAGTTCATAGGAGCGCACGCGCTCGGCAAAACCGTGGCAGATCGTGACGACACTGATATACGGTGTCTGATATTGCTCGGCAATGGCCTCGATCCCGGCTTTCACCTGTGCCGGCGTGCCATCAATATAAGACCGACTAAACTCAGCAATATAGGCCAGCTCCTGCGGATGGTACTTGTACGCCAAGGCCGTCTCCACCGACGGCACCCCCTCACGTCGCCCGAGAGCGGTTTTCAGTTTGGCGAAGTTGCGGCTTGAGGCCAGGCGTTTCGCCTCGGCCTCGGTTTCGGCGCACAGGGCGTGCACGCCTATCGCTACTTTCGGCGCTGCCAAATAGACTGAAGGCCGAAAATTTTGGCGATAATTGTCCACAATGGCCGGCCCATCTTCCACCCGTTGCGCAAAAAAATGGGCGTAACCAAATGGCAGTCCCAACATGGCCGCCAGGTAGGCGGATTCCGTATACGAACCCAGGAGCCATACTTCCGGCATGGTCCCTTCCCCCGGCCCCGCGTGGACTTTGGCAAAGGAATGCGTCGGCTCGAGGGTATTGTTGAGATACCCCAGCAAATCCGTGATCTGCTCGGGAAAAGCGCTGACATCACGTGGACGTCCTGGATAGGCGAGGGCCGCGGCTGTGAGTTGATCACTGCCTGGGGCACGGCCAATGCCGAGGTCGATGCGCTGCGGATAGAGCGTTTCGAGCAAGCGAAAATTCTCGGCGACCTTCAAAGCGCTATAGTGCGACAGCATGACGCCCCCGCTACCCACCCGGATACTTCTCGTACGTGCGGCAATCTGGCCGATCAAAATCTCCGGCGCGGTGCCGGCAAAATTCGGCGCATTATGATGTTCCGCCACCCAGTAGCGCTCATAGCCCATCGTCTCAGTCGCCATGGCCAGCGCAATGGTCTCCCGCAGCGCCTCTGCCGCAGTGCCATCATCGCGTACGGGCGATTGATCGACCACGCCCAAGTGTAATGTCTGTTCCATTCGCCTCTCTCCCCTCTGCCCTTTAGGGCCGTACCCAGGTCTCTGACCATGCCAGGCAGGCGGTACTGCTGTCCTTGTCGCCACGTTTCTGCGGGTAGGGCTGCCCCACCGCCACCCGGTCATTCAGCGTGATCTGGGCGCGCCGGGCTGGGATAAAACAACTGTAGACACCATGCGGACGGCCTGGGACGCTGCCCGCCGCCACGGTCAGCATGAAGGGCGTACCAAAGTCGTACCAGGTGAGGGCAATGCGCTCATCGTCGGACTCGATGGTCTCTGTCCAGAACGACCAGTGGTCACCCGTTTTGGAGAACACTGCTTCGATGACAGGCAGTTCCTCATCCGCAAAGGGCGGATAGAGCAGGCTCTCGATTTCGCCTTGCAGCCAACGCGTCATGGCAATGTTGTCCGAGTAGATCTGCACGAGGTTGTCGGTGACATCGCTTTGGATGAAGAGGACGTGACCTGGTCCACCCGGGGAATACAAAATACGCCAGTGGCTGACGCGGGTCATCTGCGGGCCGTTTTCTTCCAAGTGCAAGCGGATAAAGGAATTTTCGCCAGTCAGACGGATCTGGTTGGGATCGGTGTCGGGCATCGGGCATCTCCTGTGTGATAAGACCAGCACTGTCCAAGGGGACTATCATACCAGGCACAGGCGCTGGCGGCTACTCCTGGAGCCAGAGTCTGCGGGCGTGGCGGTTGACCGCCTCGGGACAATGCGTTACCGTAGCGGCGTCGCATCCGTTTCTCTTACTTCCGAGGTGCTTATGGCTCGTATTCCTACTGCAACGCGTGAGAGCGTCCCGGCAGCCCAGCAGGCGCTCTTTGATGACATCGTCCGGGGCATGGGCGCCATCCCGCAGCAGGGCCCAGGCTCGGTGATGATCCATGTGCCCCAGGCCCACCACTGGGCCACGGGACTCAATAACTATCTGCGCCAAAACTCCTCGCTGTCCCTCAAAGTGCTGGAGTTGGCCATGCTGGTCACGGCGCGGTCGTTGGATTGCCAGCATATCTGGAACGCGCACGCGGCCTCAGCCCGTCAAGCCGGTGTGCCCAACGCCGTGGTGGATGCGCTGCGCGATGGCGCCACGCTGCCAGCCCTGGCACCCGATGAGGAAGCGGTCGTGCAGTACGGCCTGGAATTCTTCCGTACCCACCGGGTCAGCCGGGGGGCGTTTCAAGCGGCGCTCGAACAGTTCGGGCGTCAAGGCGTCGTCGAGTTGGCGCTGGTCTTCGGCAATTACAGTATGCTGGCGGTGCTGATTAACTCCTTTGACACGGATCTGCCCCCCAACCGCACCGAGCGCCTGCTGCCGATTGCGTAAGCGCCTATCCCGCAAGGGGCGACCAGCCGGTTGCCCCGACGACTTTCCACGCTCCCCACGGGCACAGGAGGCTGGGCGGTGTTTTTTGTTGCCTCGAAGCTGTTGGCTTGGCTGATCTATCCATTAGGGCCCATATTTGCCGCCTTACTCATCGTCCTCTGCGGCTATCGCCGGCGTGGCATGCGTTGGCTCCTCGCCTCGGTCATCCTGCTCTTGTATGGCATGAGTGCGCCCGTGGTGGTGCTCTCACTGGTGCGCTGGCTGGAAGGCCCTCCCATAGCCCAGGAGACCCTGCGTCCACATTACGATGTGGCCATCGTGCTCACAGGGATGGTCGATTTGCGCCGTAGTCGGCCTGGGCATGTGGCGTTTAATGAGCACGTCGAGCGCATCCTCGAAGGCATGCGTCTCGTCAAGCAGGGGGTGGCGGATAAATTGCTTATCGTCGGCGGCAACGGTCACCTGGTGCAGCGTGACGGGAGTGAGGCCAGAATCCTGCGCCCTTTTGTGGTGGAATTTGGCTTACGTGAGGAGCAGGTACTGACGGAAGAAGTGTCACGCAATACCTACGAAAATGCCGTCAAAGCCACAGAGATCATCCGGGCTGGGGACTATAAGCAACTGGTGCTTATTACGAGCGCCTTGCACATGGCCCGGTCGGCAGCCGTGTTTGCGAAGCAGGGCCTGACGCCTGATCGCTATCCCGTCGATTTTCAGAGTCTACAAGGCCGCATGAGTGTCTTGATGTGGCTGCCCTCCACGCATGCCTTGGATCTCATGGCCGCTCTAGTCCATGAGCTGATCGGCTACGTCACCTACCGTGTCCAGGGCTACATCTGACCGACTCCAGTCCGGCAATCATCCACGGTCGCACCAGACACGACACTGGCCGTGCGTGTTGGGCACCCGGGCGGAGACAACACACGGCTCGCCTGCCACCCCAGCGGCACTCTCTGCCCCCTGTGGCAGGGCCGGGGCATCGTTGAGAGGCAACGGCCCACACGCCGTCTGTTCCGTCACCCCAGCGGGCCGCCTGTGATGCTGGGCCACGACGCGCTGTGACAGCTCCAGCGTATCCGAGAGCACGATGCACTCCTGGGGCGTGTCGTGGCACCTGTGTCCGACCTGGGTGGCGCACCGGATGGCGGCACACCGCTGCTCCAGACTGAAGCTGGGCAGCTCCACACCGCTCTTGGAACACGGCATGGGATGGGCGCACCTGGAGAACCAGCCAAGACCCGCGTGAAAAGCGGCTGGGCATGGCCTATACTCGCCATGTGCATGCGTGGCATGTTGCCCCACAACCCTCTGATGCTGGAAGATCACTATGCGTACCACTCGCCCCCCGCTACACGATCCGTTGCACGCCTTTTGTCAAGACACGGAGGCCTATCTCCCTGGGGCGGCCACTGGGCCGTTGGCGGGGGTGACCTTTGCCGCCAAGGACATTTTTGATGTGGCGGGCTACGTGACCGGTGGCGGTAATCCCGACTGGCACGCCACCCATGCGCCCGCCACACGTACGGCCTGGGCCGTACAGGCGCTGGTTGACGCTGGCGCAACCATGGTCGGCAAAACGCTTACCGATGAAATCACCCGGGGTATTCTCGGCGAAAATGCGCATTACGGCACGCCGATCAACCCCCGGGCTCCCGAGCGTGTGCCAGGCGGGTCATCGAGTGGCTCGGCCTCAGCCGTGGCCGGGGGGCTGGTGGATGGGGCGCTGGGCTCGGATACTGGTGGCTCGGTGCGGGTGCCAGGGAGTTTTTGTGGCCTGTACGGGATACGTCCAACCCACGGGAGGATACCGCTGGATGGACTCCTCATGCAGGCGCCGAGCTATGACACCATTGGTTGGTTCGCACGTGATGCCACGTTATTGGCTCGTCTGGGGGAGGTGCTGTTGCAGAGTCACGTCCCTGCCATGCGTCCCTCTCGCCTGGTGCTGGCCGAGGATGCCTTTACCTTGGCCGACCCGGCGGTGGCGCAGGCATTACGCCCATGGGTCGAGCGCCTGGCCCGCCTCATAGGGCAGGCCACGACGATCCAGCTCGCCCCGGAAGGGCTGGCGGCGTGGGCCAATCAGCAAAACATCCTACAAGGGCGCGAAGCCTGGGCCACCGCAGAGGACTGGATTGATCAGGTGAATCCGCGTTTCAGTTTTGAGGTGAGCGAGCGTTACGTGCTGGCCCGCCAGGCCACGGAGGCCGACATCACCACCGCCTACGCCCTACGGGCGATGATTCGACAGCGCCTAGACACGGTGCTCAGCGCGGACGCGGTGCTCTGTCTGCCCACCACGCCGACGCCGGCACCGTTGCGCGGCGAGCGTATGTCGGTCCGCCGTGACGTGCGTGCCCGCATCACGATGCTGACCTGCATTGCCGGAAGCACCGGACGGCCACAGATCACACTACCAGTGGCGGACGTGGCCGGGCTCCCCGTCGGCCTGTCCCTGGCAGGTGCTCCTGGAGCTGATGAACTCTTGCTGGCGTGTGCGCGCGACCTGGTACCCCTGTTGACCGCTGGTGACTGACCGCACGCGTAGGGAAGACAACACGAGCATACGTGTTGATCCGCCCCGCGTTGCACCAGCCGCCCATCCTGGCACCGGGCTACGGAGCTACCCGCAGCAGGCGAAAGCCCAGATCGCCGTCGTGGTAGCCCGGGTCGGCGGTCACCCGGGAGCCGACCTGGCAATACTCGGCGCTCGTGCCCCAGCTCCCACCCAGGAATACCTGGTGGGAACCCACGTCAGGACCGGCCGGATCCGCTGCCGCGGCCGTCGTCCCCTGCGACACCCACTCCCAGACGTTGCCATGCATATCATGCAGGCCCCAGGCATTGGGCAACTTCTGCCCCACGGGGTGCGCCCGCTGGCTGGCGTTGGCGCCATACCACGCATACTGCTCAAGCGCTGCAGCATCATCGCCAAAGCTGTACGACGTCAGGATGCCAGCCTCTGCCGCGTAGTCCCATTCTGCTTCCGTTGGCAGCCGATACGATGTGCCGCCTTCCCGCGCATTCAGCCGCCGCAGGAATTCCTGCACGTCATCCCAGGACACGCGTTCCACTGGTCGCTGCGGGTGGCCCGTAAAGCGGCTGGGATTGGTGCCCATCACGGCCTGCCACTGCGCCTGCGTCACCTCATACTTCCCTAGATAGAACGGACGGCTCAAGCGCACCGTCTGCCCTGGCTTCCCGTCGTGTGTCCCCATCTGCACGTCCCCCTCCGGTAGCAGGACGAACTCCATGTCTAGGCTGTTACGCCACATGGGGAACGCGACTGGCGGTGCCACGGGTGGTGCGACGAGAGCCGCCACCTTCTGGTGCGTGCCTGGCGTCTCCAAGGGTGGAGTAGGCCCTGTAGGCTCTAGGCCCGGCGGGCCTCCGTCCTCACTGGACGGCAGCGCTGGCAGCGGTGGCCGTTTTGGGACAATCTCCGGCGTCCTCGCGCCCTCCGCCTGTTCGCCAAGCGGGCGCTGGATCTGCGCGCTCAGCTGCTGGACCTGGGCGTTTAGGCGCTGCACTTGCTCGGCTAAACGCCGCTGTTCCGTGCTATCCGAGACGGGCAATGCCGATGCCGCGGCATCCACAAAACGAAAGTCCCCGGTCAGGGAGACCGATTCCCATGGGCGCTGTTTGCCAGCCGTCTCCTGCACCACGGCAGCGCGCACGCGCTTGAACACCTCCTCCACTGGCAGACCCGGGGTTTGTAGATGCTCGACCAGATGCTTGGTATACGGCGAGTTGCCATCACGGCCATCCGCCGCCAAGTCTCCCGGTGCCGTGGAATAGGCAATAAGCATCTCCTTGTCCCCCCGGATGCTCGCCTGCATGCTCGCCAGCCCTTGCTGCCCCGCGGAGCGCCACTGTCGGGTATAGGGATTATTCCGGCACGCGTCCAGGATGACCAGATTGAGGGTATTGCCGGCTTCGGCCATCTTATCGACCACCAGGCCAGCGGGGACGGTGTCGTACGGGACATCCGCTTCGGATTCTAGTCTGGCATCCACCGGGATCAGGTAATTTTCCCCCTTCACCTGCATGCCATGGCCAGCAAAGTAAAACAGGCCCACATCTTCTGGTCGTAGGTCGCGGCGCAAGGCATCAATGGCCTCTTGCATCTGGCGCCGGGTGGCGTTGAAGAGGGGCGTTACCGTAAATCCCACGCGTTGCAGCGTCGTGGCCAGATCCGTCGCATCGTTGACAGCATTGCTCAGCGGACCTTTATTGTACTGTTCATTGCCAACGACCAGCGCTAGGCGCCGCTGCGCCCCAGAGGCTCCCGGCCCTAGGGACGCCACTGCCACTCCTGGGACGACTGGCGGCAGCCCTGCCGAGACTGCTGGCCGCGGTGGCACCACCGGGGCGACTGGCGGTGCTACCACCGGGGTGACTGGCGGTGCTACAGCGGGCTGGCTGCGGCTTTCGGCCACCACAGGGATTTCCGGCGTGGTGGCCGTACATCCAGCCAGACCCAGCACCATCCCACTGAGCCAAAGACTCATCAAGAGACGATAATGTAACATGTAGTCATCCCTCCTCTATGCTGTGGTTGCTGCTTCCAGGGGAGCGCACTGGAACCGCACGTGCGCTGTGGAGCCCTAGCGCACCCGCAATTGCGCGATCACCTGGGCATCCGGCTCCACGCCGAGCCCCGGCCCCTGTGGTACGGCGATACGTCCATCGCGCGGATGAATCGCATCGTGCAACGGATTGAGCGCAAAATCGCAATCGTAGCGCTCCACCAGCGACTCCGTGGGCATGGCCGCGATACAGTGGATCGACGCCAGCAGCCCTGGACCAAAATACGCCGAATGCGGTACCACGGAGACGCCAGCGGCCTGGGCCAGAGCCATCACCTTGCCCATCTCCGTCACGCCGCCAACCTTGGTGACACTAGGCTGGGCATACGACACCGCACCGACGTCGAACATGCGCTTAAAATCCGCCGTGGTGGCGTTCTCGCCTGCCGCAATCGCCAGACCGCCAGCGGCACGCACACGCGCCAGTCCCGTATGATCCTCCGGCGGCCACACCGGCTCTTCCAACCACATCGGGTTGAACTCCTGGAACTTGTGCGCCATGGCAATGGCTTCGTCCACCGTCCACGGGCAGTTGGTATCAATGGTGATGGGGATGGCCGGCCCGGCGACCTCACGGGCGGCTTTAACCGATGCGACGTCAATTTGATGCAGCTTCAGGTAGCGATAGCCACGCTCGAGGGCACGTTCCGTATAGCGTGTGACCGCCTCGGGCGTGGTATAGCGCAACAGGCTGGCATAGGCCGGCAGGTCCGCGCGGGGCGAGCCACCGAGTAGGCGATAGAGCGGCAGATTGGCCACCTTGCCCGCAATGTCCCACAGCGCAATGTCGATGGCGGAGAGCGCATACATGGCTGGCCCGGTGCGCCCGACGCCGTGCAGGTTGCGCTGTAAGTCATGCATGAGGGCGTTGATGGCCGTGGCGTCGCGGCCCACGCACATCGGCCCGATAAGGGTGTCAATGGCCGCCCGGGTCGCGGGCCAGATGCGATGCCCAAAACCCTCACCCCAGCCGCTCACCCCGGCCTCGGTGTCAATACGTACCAGCAGCATGTCAATACTGGTACGTGCCTGGCCCCCCTGCATGGGTACCGGGCCGTCGAGTTGCATGGGCATGTGGAGGACAATGGTTTCTACGTGTGTGATCTTCATGCGAATCGTTCTCCTCATGGCAAAAAATGCGGTGCGCGTCTGCCAAAGATACGCTAGAGTCCACGCGACGCCACACGACGCTGAGTGCGGCTGACGTCCGATGACCACCATATGCTCGTAAGGACCTTGCCATGCCACGCGCTCTGGTTGTTGGTTCGCAGGAACACAAAGAACTCTTCTGTCATTTCTTCACTGAGACCCACCTGACCTTTGATCCCGCGGCAATTGTCTGGCCAGAGATTGATGAAGACAGCCACAAGTGTCTGCAGAGTTTGCCGGTGTGGAATGAAGCCGTGGCCACGGAACGCATGACCACCTGTACTATCCAGACCTGGGCCCCCTTCGAGACCGATCCGCTGATCCGCCATGCGGTGGTTTTACAAGGTTATGAAGAAGCTCGGCACGCGGCCATCATCCAGGGGTTGACGCAGCATTATGGTATTCCGGTAACCATTCCCCCACCCCCGCAACCCCCAGCCGATGCGGAATGGGCCTTCTTGCGCATGGGCTATAGTGAGTGTTTTGACGCTTTTTTTACCTTTGCCTTGTTTGCCATTGCCCGTGATTCCGGGTTTTTTCCGGCACCCCTGGTGGAAAAATTCGAGCCCGTGATGCAAGAGGAAGCCCGCCACATCCTCTTTTTTGTCAATTGGGAAGCGTATCGCCAGGCCAACAGTGCGCTGTGGCAACGTCCCCGCCATGTCTGGCGCGGCGTGCTGGGACGCGTCGCCCAAGTCTGGCAACGCCTCCAGAGTGCGTTGGCCGCCCGGGGCGATCAGCATTTCACCATGCACGGGCATCAGGCCATCAACATGGCGATTACCCCACGCGGTTTTCTCGAACGCTGTCTGGCGGAGAATGCCCAGCGTATGCAGCGCTACGACCCGCGCTTGCTACGGCCTCGCCTGATGCCGAGCTTGGCACAGGCGTTGTGCAAGGTGCTGCGTTAGGCACGACACCCCCGCTGGCTCTTCCGCAGGTCCACCGGTTCGCCTGCTAACCCGTCCGCCTGGTCGGGGCGACCAGCGGATGGCCCCGACCGGACGCGGTGCTTAGCTTGGGGGTGTCGGGACACCAGCAGCCTGCAAGGCCGCGGCTTTTTTCGCCTCTTTGGCGGCAATGGCGTTGGCGCGTGCCAGGAGGCGGTGGGCTTTCTCGGCGAGGGGGATGTCGATCATGCGGCCCTCCAGCGCCACCGAGGCGGTGCCACGGGCGACACCGTCGTCAAAGGCTTCGATCAGCCGCTTGGACCACGCGACCAGCTCCGGGGCAGGGGCATAGGCCGCGTTGCAGATCGGCACCTGTGCCGGATGAATCAGACTGGCACCGCGAAACCCCACACGGTAGGCTTCCTGGGCGCTGCGCGTCAACCCTTCCAGGTCGGCGTAGTCGGCCAGCGTCCCCATGAGCCCCATGGGCAGGACGCCAGCAGCGGTGGCGACCAGAATCATGCGCAATTTGGCGTAGAGAAATTCGCGCCCCTCGACGGTCGCCTCAATCCCCAGGTCCAGCGCTAGATCTTCCGGACCAGCGCCAATGCAGGCAATGCGTGGGCTGGCCACGGCGATCTCTTCGGCCCGCAAGATGCCCTTGGCGGTTTCCATGGCCACGGTGTATTGCACACTGCCGGCTGGCAGACCACGGCGTTGCTCCCAGTAGCCCACCAGCTCATCGAGCATGTGCATTTCCGCCGCACTTTCCGCTTTGGGGACCGACAGCCCGGTGAGCCCCGGATGGATCGCTGCGTCGAGGTCTTCGAGCATCAGCTCGGTGGCTTTGTTAATGCGCACGAACACATCAGCACCGCCCAGTGCGGCCATGGGAATAGCGTCTTTGACCATGGTGCGCGCCCGGGCTTTTTCCCGCGGCGACACGGAATCTTCCAGATCCAGGACAATAGCATCGGCACCTCGTGCGAAAGCCCGCTCAACAAAACGCGGCTGATTCACTGGCATAATGAGGGAGGAACGACGCACGATCTCGGCAATGTTCATAGGGACGCTTTCTCGTGTTGTGCCTGCAGCAACTCTCGGTTATCCCTGGAAGCGCGGGTCACGCTTCCAGGATGATCTCGCCCATGTGGGACCGTCGAGACCTTAGCGCTTGTCAAACACCTCAATGGCCACGCGCCCGGCATTCACCGCCGTCGGCCAGCCGGCATAAAACGCCAAATGCGTAATGAGGCCGCGAATTTCGTCTTGCGTGACGCCATTATCCAGGGCGCGCTGGATGTGCCCGCGTAATTCATCCGTACGATACAAGGCCGTCAACACCGCCACAGTGATCAAGCTGCGATCGCGCTTGGTCAGTTCGGGCTGCTCCCACACATTGCCAAACAGCACTTCATCCCGGAGTTTTCCGAGTTGGGGAATCTGTTCGTAGACGGAGGATCGTGCTTCAGCCATCGCGTTCTCCCTTGGAAGTTGAGGGGGGTATCTGCGGGCCTCGCCCTGTGGGAGGAGAGGTCTTGGGGGCGGTATACTACACGGCCTGCCCGTGATCGTCCATGCCTAAGAGCGCCCGCAGCGTCTGACAATCCCGTGGCGCATAGCCGGAGAAGTGGTTATGGACGTAGCCATAGACCTCCTGGGCCTGTGCCGCCAGGGCAGCGAGCACGGCTACCCAGGGGCGCAGTGCCGCGGCGGGATCCAGTTGACGGCGGGTGGCATGCCCAGGACGCCCGTGCCAGCGGACGTAGGCAAAGCGGGCCGTGACACGCGGCAGACGCGGCAGGAAGGGGGCATCGACAACGACCCAGGCGATCTGATGCTGTTCGAGTAATTGGAAGGTGGTGTCGTTCACCCAACTCCCATGGCGAAATTCTACCGCGAACGGCACATCGGATGGTAAGAGGGTACAAAAAGTCGCCAGCGTCTCCTGGGCCTGCGGCGTCCGGCGAAAATTCTCCGGCAATTGCACCAAGATAGGGCCAAGTTTGTCCCCCAACTCACGTATGGTATCGAGAAAGGCCGTGAGGAGGCTCTGCACATCACGGAGGCGCTGCCCATGCGTGATCTGCCGTGGCAGGCACGGGCTGAAGCGGAAGCCATCTGGGGTGCGCCGCTGCCACGCCTGCACGGCCTGCCGCGTCGGCATCTCGAAAAAGGTGTGCTCAATCTCCACCGTGTTGAACTGCTGGGCATACGTGTGCAGATACGCTGCCGGTGCCATGTCGTGGGGATAGAACGCACCTACCCAATCGTGGTGCGCCCAGCCGCTTGTACCCAGATAGAACATAGTCAGCGACGCTCCTGCCGCGGCCAGTGGACTGGCAACGCGTGCTGTACCCCGGCAGCATCACGATACATCAGTGTCCCGGTCTCGCGGCCATAGCGTACCAGAGCTTGGAGCAGTCCGATATCCCGCCGACAGTGCTGCGTGAGACGGTCCCGAGCACCCTCTTGATCCCCCTGTAAGCTCTGGAGATGCTCCTCGGGTCGCTCCAGGCCGAGGGTTTCCTGGACGAGATGACGGAAGCTGAGCCGAAATCCCAAGGTCTGTTGGACGTCATCCAAGATTGCCAGGGTGGGGGGCGTGGCCAGCGGGGTAGCGGCGTACGGCTGCAACACCTGATAATCAAAGTTCCGCGTGTTAAATCCAATGACGAGGTCAGCGGCGCGGAGGCTGGTCAATAAGTCCTGGATGGTCTCCGTGGTGTAGACGTGCGTACGATCCTCGCGGGTATCGTACGTCACGGCGACCCCGAGTCCAAGGAGGTGTGCGTGTTGCCAGCCACCAACCTCCTCAACGCTTTTCTGGGGTCTGAGGGCCAGATACACCTGGCGCGGGGCAAGCGTGGCCGCAGACGCCTCCACCTCGGTCAAGCTGGCGAAGGTGGGAGCGGCCTCCCCAAGGAGGCGTTGCAACAGCGTCATCCCCGCCTGACGCGGCCTGCTTCCATCCTGCGCACACGTATCACAGGGTGCGAGCCCCGTGCAACGATGGCAACCGTAAACGCAGTCACACAGGAGGAGCAGCTGCAGCGCCACACGCAGCACCTGGGTATGGGTGTGATACAGCCAGGCGCTGGCACCATTGCCCCCTGTATGGGCATCATACCACACGGCCTCCACCCCATCGGCGCTGTGATACACCCCGCCACGCAGGAGGGGCCCATCGCTGAGCAGCAGCAATGGCACGGCGGCCAGCACCGCATGGACCAGCGTATGCCACGCGGGAGACGTGTGGGGCAGCCCGGTGTCAGCAGTGGCGTCAGGGCGCAGCCACACACACTGCGTCGCCCACTGGCGTTGCCGCTCGGGCAGGATGTGTACGCTGCGGCAGACCCCGGTCTGCGGATCACGGCGCTCATAGGCCCCGCAGCGCTCTGTCAGCACCCCGGGACCATACAGGAGGCTCCAGGCGCCAGGCGCCACCGAGGCGGCAAGGCGCCGTTCCGTCACCGCCGTGGCGACGCGGCTCTGCGTCACATATGCGGCGTGTACCGGCTGCACCAGGATGCGCCGCCGGGCTGCGAGCACCCGTTCGACCTGCCAGGTGCCACGGGCATCACGCAGGATCGCCCCCACAAAGCCGTCACGAAACGCCTGAGCTGGCGTCCACTGCATCAGCCGACGCCCATGCAGCGCATGCACCACGGCCACGCTGGGCTCATACATGCGTAGCGCGCCATAGCGGTGCGGTCGGGTGGCTGTTGCCACCCAGGTGCCGGACGCGGCATGGCGGGTAATCGCCCGCGCCTTGGCCAAGTCCTGGATGCGCTCACCGACCCCATGGATACCCCCATAGCGCTCACCCGCGGCCAGGGCCAACTCGGCTGCGGCACAGTGCAAATGCCAGCGTGTCAGCGCTGGATTGCTCGGATAGCACCCGAGCGCTTGCACCCAGGGCGCTTCATAGACCGCTGGATAGCGCTGAATATAGTGCTCTAACGGTGCCTGCCCTTGCAGCACCAGGCAGCTCAGACTCGGTAGTGTACCGCTGCCGAGCCAGTCGAGATAGGCGTGTAAGCGGCTCAGAGACTGGGGCACCCCAAGGCAGATGAGACTCTGGTAGGGCTGGATGGGCAGGGCGGCCAGCGGTGTCTGATAGGACACGACCTGGCCCAGGCCCTGGGCCTGCAAGCGCGGCACCTCAGCGCTGGGGGCGACGACCAACGCTGTCAGCCCAGCCGCGTGATGCTGGGCCAGCAACGCCTGGCCGAGGTCCGCTGGCGCGCCTTGCGTGGTGCACAGCAGCCGGGTCTGGGGCTGCGGACGGCGAGCCGCCCCGCGTATCACCGTACACGTTTGGGCCGTGAGCGTGTGTGCCACTTCCGCCATGTTCGCGAGCGGGGCTGAGGTCAGCAGATACTGCGGCTGCGACCCGTAGTGCCCGGCCACACGGGCCAGACGCCGCAGCAGATGGGCCAGGTGCGCACCCAAGGCACCGCTCCACAGGTGCACATCCGCGATGACGACCACGCGCAGCGCCTGCCAGAAGGCCCGCCAGCCACTGTGATACGCTAACAGGCCCGCATGGAGCATCTCAGGGGTTGTCAGGATCAATCGCGGCGACACCTGCCGCATGGCGCGGCGCTCAGTGCCTGGCGTGCCGCCATCATAGATGGCCGCACGCAAACGATGCTCCGGGGCCAGCCCCGCATTCCAGGCGGCCAGCCGGCTACAGTAGTGCAGCGCCTGGGTTTTATAGGGCACTAGCCATAAGGCATGCGCCTGCGGTGCAGTGCCCAACGCTTGATACAGCGCGCTCAGGCCTACGACCCCCTTCCCGGCCCCTGTCGGTGCCATCAGACAGACGTGTTGGCCCCGGTGCATGGCGTCGAGCGCCTGCCACTGCGCGGCGCTGAGGCGGTGGATACCCTGGGTGACGCCACAGGCCACCAGCCAAGCCGGGACAGTCGTCGGCCACTCCTGGGTTGGCAGCGCCCCGGGCACCACTGTGGCGTGCCGGTGGATGGACGGCCCCACCCCGGGATCGGTGGTGAGCCGCGTGAGGAACGCATCGAAAGGACAGCTGAGTAGTGCAACGCTTGACACAGTGACAACTTTCACGAGAGAATAGAAGCACACATCACAGGATCTATTGTAGAGCGATCCTGCGTTCATTCATGCTATCTTAGCATGTATACAGTATCATGCGATAAGTTCAGACTGTGTTTTCTCTACGATCTTCTGGAAGGTAGGTGCGACAGGCGGCTCCTAGCCTACGACGTTGCCGTCCCTCTCCACATCACAGCCCAAGTGTGAGGAAGAACACAGCAATGCTGTCCATACTCAGCTATACTGCCTTTCATACTATCTGTAGAGATGGCACGGTCATAACATATGTCAAGATTGCGACGTGTTATGCGTCAAAATTGTGACACCTTGTGTGATAGAGCACATATCTGTAAGCGAATAGCCAGATGAAATAATCTATTTCTTGGCGTTGTTACATTGACGATGATGGGTCGAGAAGGCGCTTCCTCATTATTATTGTGGCATGAAATTTGCTTTCCTTGAGAGACGGACACAGAGTGTCCCAACAGTGCGGGGAGCATTCCACAGACAGGAGGGGCAGACATCATGATTGGGTGCATGCAGGAAGGAGAGAGGTGGACTATGCTTGCAGAGGGCCATCGTTCCGTAGCATTCGGGCCAGAAGAGGATCGGTGGGCGACGTCAGCGGAGGATGTGGCGTTTGGACTCGATACCGATGCTGAAGAGTCCCCTCACGAGCAGGAAGAGAATTTTGACAACTTAGTCGCCCGCTATTTTGGCGATGTGCGACAATTCGCCTTGCTCAATCGTCCCCAAGAGCAAGCGCTCTGGTGTCGCATTGAACACGCCCAAAAGCGTGTGCGACGGTCACTCTACATGTCTCCCGTCGCTCTGTCAACTCTCCGTCGTTTATGGCACCAGGTGGAACAGGGAGCAACACCTCTCGCGCAGATGTTACGCCTCACCGACGCGTTGGCGCCCCAAGCCGCAGCGCTACAACAGCAGGGCACACAGGCGCTACACGACCTGCACGATATCGCGCACGACTTACAGGCCACGGCGGTCCAGACGCTCGCGACACGCCGTACACGGCGCCGGGCCACAGTCGAACTCTGGCAGCAATGGTGTAAAACCTGGGAAGCGCTCGGCCTACACCCACACGTCTATGAGACGCTGCGTGAGACGTTGGCCACGGCACACGCCGCCCAGCCTGACGATCAACGTCTCCGCGCGGCGCATCGGTCCTGGCAGCGTGCCAATGAGCGCTTGTCCCACGTCAAGGCGGCGATGATTCGTGCCAACTTGCGTCTGGTGATTCATGTCGCCAACCGCTATCGTGGACGCGGTGTGCCATTTTTGGATCTGATTCAAGAAGGCAATATCGGCTTGATGCGCGCCCTCGAAAAGTTCGAGCCCAGCCGTGGCCTCAAATTCGTGACGTATGCACACTGGTGGGTCCGCCAGGCCATTAGTCGTGCCATTACCGAGCAATACCGTACGGTTCGTCTGCCGAATCACATTGGGGAGCGCAAAAATAAGCTGCGCGGAGCGATGGAACGCCTGTGGGGGCAAAATGGCCGACCGCCCACCAGCGACGAACTGAGTGTGGCCCTAGGGTGGACACGCCAGGAAGTCGAAGAGCTGCAAACAGCGGTGCAGCCGGTGATGCGCTTACAACAACCCTTAGCGGAAGACGGTGGCACGCTCGCGGACATTTTGGAGGATGTGCAGGCGCCACGGCCTGAAGAACTGTTGGCCGAGGACCAGTTACATCGCTGTCTGGCACACTGTCTGGCCAGTCTCACCGAGCGGGAAGCCTATATCTTGCGCTTACGCTATGGCCTGGAGTCGGAACAGCCCCATACGTTGCAAGAAATTGCCGATTTGCTTAGATTAAGTCGTGAGCGTGTCCGCCAGCTCGAACGTCAAGCTTTCGAAAAGCTCCGCCAACCCCATCGGAGCGCCATGCTGGCTGATTTCGCTATGCTGTAAACGTCCTCGTGTCGACGCCGGCCTGGCGTACGCGACATGCACACCCTGCCTCAGGGGCGCGGTGCCCTGAGGCGGGAGGAGGTCTTTGGTTATGGCGCCCTCGCACACGATTTACCCAGTGCTCCCTCTCAAAAGCACGGTGCTATTTCCGCATATCCTCATGCCAGTAGCCGTCGGGCGCCCGCAGTCTGTGGCTGCCGCCGAAGCCGCGTTGGCTCTTGAGGACAAGATGCTCGTCGCCGCGGTGCAGCGCGATCCGCAGACACAGAACCCAGACCTCGCCGCGCTGTACCCCATCGCCACCCTCGCGGTCGTCAAACGGGTCATTCAGCGGCAAGACAATGTCCTACAATTGTTGCTCCAGGGCGTCGAGCGCGTCGCACTGCAACACGTGGTGGACATGGCCCCGTATCTGCGCATGGCGGTCACACCCCTGCCCGAACCACACGACAACTCGCCGGAAGTCATGGCCTTGTTGCATACGGTCCAGGATCTGGTGCGTACCGCGGTCAAGCATCTCAACACCATTCCTGAAGACATGGTCAATCTCCTCATCACTACGGCCGAGCCTGTAAAATTGGCCTATCTGCTGGCCACCGTGTTAAATATCGATACCGCGCAGGAAATCCAGTTGCTCATGACGGAGGACTTACCCTCCCTCCTGCAGCGTATCTACGAGTACCTCTCACGGGAGATGCAGATTCTCGAACTGCGGCAAAAAATTGCCGGCGAAACCCAAGTCGAGCTCGACAAAGCCCAGCGTGATTACGTCTTGCGCCAACAACTCCGGCAGATCAAAAAAGAACTCGGGGAAGATGAGGAACAAGACGACACGGGCCTCTTGCGGCAACGTCTGGCAGACACCGTGTTGCCCGATGAGGTCCGCAAAGAACTCGACCGTGAGTTGGGACGTTTACAGCGCCTCGCGCCTGCCGCGCCCGACCATCAGGTGTTGCGGAGTTATCTCGAATTTGCGCTCGAACTCCCCTGGACCACCACGACCACTGATCTGCTCGATCTGGAACGCGCCCAGCACGTCCTCAATGAGGATCATTTTGGCCTTGAAGACGTCAAGGACCGCATCATTGAGCACCTGGCTGTGATGCAGCTCAAGCCCGAAGCCAAAAGTCCCATCCTGTGCTTTGTCGGCCCGCCCGGTGTTGGCAAAACCAGCCTGGGGCATTCCATTGCGCGGGCCTTGGGGCGGCGTTTTGAGCGCTTCTCGCTCGGCGGCGTGCATGATGAAGCGGAATTGCGTGGCCATCGGCGGACGTATGTTGGCGCCCTGCCAGGCCGTATTCTGCAAGCCATCCGGCGTGTGGGGGTATGCAATCCGGTCCTCATGCTTGACGAGGTGGACAAGCTGGGCCACGATTTCCGTGGCGATCCGGCAGCCGCCTTGCTTGAAATTCTGGACCCAGCGCAAAATCATACCTTTCGCGATCACTACCTCGATCTGCCTTTTGATCTGTCCAAGGTCTTTTTTATCTGTACGGCCAATACGCTGGAAACTATTCCCGGCCCGTTGGTGGATCGTCTCGAAATTATGCATCTCCCGGGCTATAGTGAAGAAGAAAAGCTCGAGATTGCGCAACGCTATCTCCTGCCACGCCAAACGGAGAACACCGGCCTCACCCCAGCGCAATTGCCGCTGTCGCCGGAAGCCCTGAAGACGATTATCAGCCGCTATACGCGCGAGGCTGGGGTGCGTCAGTTGGAGCGGACCATTGGCCAGGTAGCACGCAAAATTGCCCGCCGCGTGGCGATGCACGAGACTCTGCCCGCGTGCCTCGAACCCGCAGCCCTGGATGAGCTGTTAGGGCCGGAAATGTATCTCTGGGAGGAGGCACGCCACCATTTACCCCCCGGGGTGGCCGCGGGCTTAGCCGTGACGCCAACGGGCGGCGAGGTGCTCTATATCGAGGCCCAACTCTTGCCAGGAGGCAAAGGCTTGACGCTGACTGGACAATTGGGCGACGTCATGCGCGAGTCCGTCGAGATTGCCCGCGACCTGCTCTGGGCCGAGGCCGCGCAGCTCGATGTGGACGTGAAGACGTTTGAGACCAATGGGATGCACGTGCATGTGCCCGCTGGGGCGATTCCCAAGGATGGCCCGTCGGCGGGGATTGCCATGGCGACCGCCATCACGTCGTTGCTGACGCATAAGCCCGTACGCTCCGACACCGCCATGACGGGCGAAATTACCCTTGCCGGTCTGGTCCTCCCGGTCGGGGGGATTAAGGAAAAAGTGCTGGCAGCACGGCGGGCCGGTTTACAACGGGTGATCTTGCCCAAGGCGAATGCCAAAGATTTGCGCAAGCTTCCGGAGGCCGTGCGCCGTGAGATGACGTTTCTGCTGGTGGAGCGTTTTGTCGATGTGATCCGCCATGCCATCCCGCATTTGGATCTGCTCTATACCGCCCCTGAAGTCGGCGTCTAAAAGCACGAACGCAGGCCAACGTCCCGCACGACGCGCCGGTTGGCCTGCCGCCGTCCCACACCACCGACCCTCTAGGCCTGGGGTTCCACGACCAAGCGGTCATAGAGCGTGTGCATGCTGAGCAGGCGCTCCAGCCCCCACAGCGACTCCAGGGCCGTCTCACATTGCCGCGCCGTCAGTCTGCCTGCCGTCAGCCGCCGGAATTTGTCCTCGACCTCGGCATCGGAGAGCGGATGGTGCCGATGCCCCTTCGGGTAGGCCGTGTGGGCCACCACCTGGTGCCCGGTGGTGCTCGTCACACAGATGCGACAGTTGTATTCCTGCGGAAAACGCTCCGTAAACGCTGGGTCTTCCACAATACGCATCTTCGCTATGAGCGGGCGCAGCGCCGGGTCATGCACACGTGCCTCGGTAAAACTGGCGGGCGTGACGGCGCCATCCTGCAAGGCCACGGCGACGAGATACGGGATGCTATGATCGGCCGTCTCACGCGTGGCGGGATTCCACTTCGCGGGTTCAGTGGCGGGGCTACTCACGACGGCGTGGTAGCCACGAATCTCGATGGACGCAATATCCGCCACCACCACCTGTGGGTGCAATGCCACGGCCAGACCAATGGGACCTTGGGTATGAATCTGCGAGGGATAAAACTTAAACGTCGTGGCCATGATATTAAAGGGCGTCCCAGGCCCACCAAACGCTCCCAGGGTGACGGGCCGCCGTACCGCCTGCTCCCATAGACCCCGCCGTCCCTCAAAAGGCGCCTCAGGGCCTGTCATGCCTTGGTGGGCCAACTGAGCCGCAAAAATGGCGGCGCGGGTGGCACTGGCGGTGGCGCAGCCTTTCCACATGGGTAATTCTCCGACGCGGGTGGCGCCTAAGGGCACATTGGGCACAATAGCCAGCGCAATGGCGTGCCGCATCTGCGCCGGGGTCAGCTGCAACATCTTCCCCGCGGCACAGACCGCCCCCAGGACGCTAAACATGCCCTGGTCCCAGCCCAGATCCCCCGCGACGACTTGATCGGAGAGCCGGCTAAACACTTCATAGGCCAGGACAATGGCGGTGATCACCTCGCGTCCGTCGCGCCCTAGGGGTTCCGCCAGCGCCAAGGCGGCAGGAATCATGTCACTGGGATGGCCACCACCGGGGGAAAAATAGGAATCGTTACAGTCCAGATACCGCACCATCACGCCATTAGCAAAACCGGCCATGTCCGGGGCGCTGGCCTGCCGCGTGCCCAGTAACCGGGCTGGCATGTGGCTCGTGACGCTGGACGCTAGGTGCCGGGCAATACGGGCCGGCTCGGCATCAAATGCCCCGATGGCACAGCCCAGGGTATCAATGAGGGTGCGCTTCACCTGATGCACGACCTCGGCTGGTAACATCTCGTAGGTGAGGTCGCAGGCATACGTGCTTAAGACGTCCAGTGTGTGGTCCATAGATTCGGCTCTCCTTCATGCACACATCACTGCAGCGGGAATGTGGGCCAAGGGTAGCACGCTCGCCGTCCGTTATGCTATGGTGATGGCCTGCGTGTATGGCAGGCCGCCTCGTGGGGAGTCCAGCCAGCGGCGAGAGGTATCCTGAGCCCTGAGGTTCCGCGTGACGGCGTCTTACGTCCTGCTTTACCCGAACCGTGCAGCGTCTGCTGCACTCCATCTCCACGGCACAGCGCATCCCTGGCAATAGAGGGCAACTATGGAACGTCCGATCTTTCAGCCAGTAGGCACACCCGTGCGCCAGCTCGATACACCGGCTCTCGTTGTCGATTTGGCCCTGGTCGAGCACAATATCGCCACCGTCCACGCCTTTTTCCAGCACCAGACGGCGAAGCTGCGGCCACACGTCACAGCGCATCGCTGCCCAGCCCTGGCGCACAAGCAATTGGCGGCCGAGGGCACAGTCGGTGGCATTAGCGTCACGACCGTCGGCGAGGCGGAAGTGTTTGCCGAGTACGGATTCCACGACATTTTTGTGGCCAGTGAGACGGTTACGCCGCCCACCATACGTCGTCTCTGCGCCTTGGCCCGGCGCGCTACCCTGACTGTCGCCGTCGATCAGGCTGCCAATGTGCGTGACCTCTCCGCCGCCGCGGGCGCCCAGGGCGTGACGCTGCACGTGGTGGTAGACGTGCATACACGATGGGACGGATGTGGCGTGGCGCCTGGGCAAGCGGCCTTAGAACTGGCACGCGCCGTGCATGCAGCGCCGCACCTGGATTTCGCTGGGCTGACCACGTATGAGGGCGCGATCCTGGCGAGCGATCCTGCCACCCTGGCGGCGGAGACACGGCACTGTGTGCAACAGGTGCTGACCACCCGGGCCTTGATCGAGCGGGCAGGCGTGCCGGTGCGCGTGGTCAGCGTGGGCAATACCTCAAACTATGAGATTGCCGGCGCTATGCCCGGGGTGACGGACGTCGTCGCCGGCGCCTATGTGCTGCTCGATGCGCGCTATGCCCCGCATCGTCCGCACCTGACCCCGGCGGCACGGGTGCTCACCACGGTGACGAGTCGTCCACAACCCGACACCGCCATTACCGATGCCGGCCAGAAAGCGGTCAGCGTCGATCGTGGTTTACCGACGGTGAATGTGCCGGACGCCACGGTGTCCTCTCTCAGTGCTGAGCACTGCCGCTTGCAACTCGCTGGAGCAGCGCAGGCAGCCGTACATCTCGGAGACACGCTGTGGTTGACGCCCTATGACATCAGCACCTGCACGAATGTCTATGATTACCTCCACGCGATACGCGATGATCACCTGGAAGCCGTCTGGCGCGTGGCGGCGCGTGGACACTATCGCTAACCCTGCCTACCCACCCATGCCGCGCCGGAATGGTGCGGAGGAGGAAGTTGCATGGAACACTACCGTCCTGCCCCTGGCACACCCATTCGTGACCTAGACACGCCCTGCTTGCTCATTGACCTGGAGGCCATGGAGCACAATTTTCAACACATTGCGGACACCTATCGTGACACCGTGTGCAAGATGCGCCCGCATGTCAAAAATCTCAAGAGCCCGCTACTGGCCCATCTGCAAATGCAGGCTGGTGGCACGGTGGGTGGGGTGTGCGCCGCCAAAGTGGCGGAAGCCGAGGTCATGGTCGAAGGCGGCATCACCGATGTGCTGATTGCCAACCAAGTAGTGGCCCGCGACAAGCTGGTGCGGCTCTGTGCCCTGGCGAAACGCGCCGCTATGAAAGTGGGCATCGACCATGCCGACAATCTCCGCACCCTGTCGGAGGTGGCCCAGGCCCAGGGCGTGACGATAGGGGTGCTGATCGAGGTCGATACCTCCATGCACCGTGCCGGGATTCGGCGTGTGGAGGACAGCGTGGCCCTGGCGACCCTGGCGGCCGCACTGCCGGGCATTGCCTTCCGGGGCATCATGAGCCATCAGACCCTGCCAGGACGGCCCGATAAGCAAACGCGCCTGATTGAAGGGCGGCACTATATGCAGCGCTGTCTGGACATCAAAGAGGCGATTGAGGCGGCTGGGGTACCGGTGGACATCGTCTCGACGGGGGAAACCTGGACGTATGATGTGGCGGCCGACTTGCCGGGCATTACTGAAGTCCAGGGCGGCACCTATGCCCTGATGTCCGCCGCCTATGATTACATGGACGAATTTATCATTGCCGCCAAAATCCTCGGCACCATTATCAGCACCCCACGCCCCGGCGTGGCCATTGGCGATGTGGGCGTGCACGCCCTGGCGTCCCCTGGTGGCGTGCTGCCGTCTGTGGTGGACATGCCCGGGGTGACGGTGGAAGCCCTGCACGATGCGCATATCGTGTTACGCACCGATGGCACGACGCCATTGCGGGTGGGCCAGCAGTTTCTGTTGCACAGCGGCCAGCAGGATATTTTGGTGAATCGCTGGGATCAGTACATTGCCGTACGCCATGGGGTGGTCGAAGCCGTGTGGGACATCCCAGCGCGGGGTTGCCACCACTAGGCCTGCCGCCCTCCGCAGGCCTCAAAAATGAGCGCGACGGTCTAGGCCAGCCCTCTGACATAAGAAGTTGCCTATGGAACAGCGACAGGGAGCGACGCACTGGTGGCCGACCTGCGGTGTGCTGCTGGGCGCCCTAACGGTCGCCCTGAACATCGGCGTGCTCAATGTGGCGATTCCCAGCATGATGAGCAGCCTGGGCACGGATCTCGAACGCATCCAGTGGGTACAAACCTCCTACCAGATTACCCAGGCAGTCATGATGCCAGCCGTGGGCTGGTTGGGCTCTCGTCTGGGGACCAAGCGCTTATTTTTGCTCTCCACCCTCACCTTCATCGTGGGCTCTGTACTGTGCGGTCTGGCCTGGGATGTCAACTCACTAATTGTCTTTCGCATCATCCAGGGTGTGGGTGGCGGACCGATCACGCCGCTGGGTATGAGTATCCTCTACAGTACGTTTCCGGCAGATAAACGCGGTCTGGCCATGGGCCTGTACAATTTTAGCTTTTCCTTTGGCCCCGCCATTGCCCCGGCCCTGGGCGGGCATCTCATTGAGGTGCTCAACTGGCGCGCCATTTTCTACATCAATGTGCCAGTAGGCCTGCTCAGCGCCGGGATCATCCTGTACACCATGCCCAATACCCGCGATCAACACGCCCGCCCCTTTGACGCCATCGGGGTCTTCTCCATGGCGATTTTCCTCGTGGGTTTACTCCTCGCGGTGAGCGAAGGACGGCGCTACGGTTGGGGCTCCGAGCTGGTCGTCATGTTGTTCGTGGTGACCGGGGTGGCGCTGCTCATTTTTGTGTATACCGAGCTGACCATCCCCAGACCCTTTGTCGATGTGCGCTTGTATGCCAACATCCCCTTTACCATGGGGTGCCTCATCGCGTTCTTGAGTACTATGGAGTTTCGTGGCACGAATTTTCTCCTCCCCATCATGTTGCAACGCATTTTTCACTACACCCCCTTTCAAGCCGGGCTGTTTTTTCTACCGCCAGCCCTGGTCATGGGGATGGTCTCCATCCTGGCCGGACGGCTCTCCGATAAAGTGGCTCCCAAGCCCATGCTTATCGGTGGGCTCATCGTGCTGACGTACGTCTCCTTCCAGTTTTGCTTTGTGGACGCGGCGGTGACCACCGGCACGCTCCTCGGGTTGTTTCTTATGCGCCGCGCCGCGCAGGCGTTCTGTAATTCTCCGCTGACCTCGGCAGCGCTGCATGGCATTCCGGAAGACCAGGTGCGCCTGGCCAGTGGCGTGTTTAACCTGCACCGTACCCTCGCTGGAGCGGTGGGCGTGGCCTTAACCGCAACACTGATGGAGGCCCGGGCAGATGTCCACACCGTGATCCTCTCCGAGCGTCAGTCGCTCTATCCTCTGGGCACTGAGCTGGCGACGGCAGCCGTGCGCACGGCGCTGCAGCAGGAGGGGTATCGCGGCGAGACGCTGAACCAGATGACCTCCACCGCCTTATCCCTGCAGCTCGGAGACGAGGCCACGCTGGCCGGGTATCAGGATCTGTTTTTCCTCTTTGCCATGCAGTCGTTGCTCTGCCTCATCCCGGTGCTGCTCATGCGGGGTGGAAAGCTCCAGACCCCGGGCACTGACGCGCCTGACCAGCGTGCCACGCCACGCCCGAGCCGAGCGCCCGTGCGTGGCGTGTAGACGCTGGGGCTCGTGTGCCGGGGCAGAGGCCATGACGTAGGCTAGAGAGCCGTGTATACTACGCCACACGCCGCGGGGTACCACGTGTATGTCGTGGTACCCCGCTTTGCAGCGCATCACCTTGTGGAGGATTCGCCATGTATACCAAGTCAATGCTGAGTCTCGATCAGGTCCAGCGCGCCCTGGCTGCCATGTTAGAACGCGTCACACGCCAACCGGATCAACCCGTGGCTATTGCCATCGTGGACGATGGGGGCAATCTGATCAGCTATGCTCGTATGGATCAGTGCCGGCCCATCCCACAGCGCATGGCGGTGCGCAAGGCATACACCGCCGCGTACTCGGGCCAGGATACGATGGCCTACGCTGAGCGTCTGCACAGCCAGGGGCGTACCGTGGCCGAGATGGGGGATCCAAACCTGGCTGCGGTGCAAGGCGGGCTGGTCGTGCGGCATCCCGGGAGCGGTGCCATCCTTGGCGGGATTGGGGTGAGTGGCTTGACGGCCCAGGAAGATGAGGACATCGCCCGGATTGGCTTGCAGGCGCTGGGGTTGTAGCCCGCTGTCGCTTCCCTGGGAGCGCGGGCGGCTGGAGCCCGTTGCCGCTCCCAGGCTGGGGGGCACGAGCCGTGGCCATCAGGCGGTGAGAGCAGACTGGCCAGGACGCCATGCCATGCACGAGGCCATCCCGCGTGTCGTGCTCCAGCGCGCGTGCAGGCTCGGCATCGCTTGCCGCCGGGAGAGAGGAGAGGGGTGGACGGCAACGGCAGCGTCGGCGTGGCGAGCAAGGTGGCTGGTGTATCCAGCCTAGAACCCCTCCGGAGGCAGGTGCTTCGGGGTGCGCGGGAACGGGATCACGTCCCGAATGTTGGTCACGCCGATCACCATCATGAGAAAGCGCTCAAAGCCCAGCCCAAACCCGGCATGCGGCACCGTACCAAAGCGGCGCGTGTCGAGGTACCAGTCGTAGGCCCGCGGATCGAGGTGCGCCTCGATGAGGCGCCGCGTGAGCACGTCGAGCCGCTCTTCACGCTGACTGCCGCCAATCAACTCGCCGACGCGTGGCACCAGCACATCCATCGCCGCGACGGTGCGCCCGTCGTCGTTCAGGCGCATGTAAAAGGCTTTGATTTCTTTCGGGTAGTTGTAGACGATCACGGGCTTGTGAAAATGCTTCTCGGTCAGATAACGTTCGTGCTCGGTCTGCAAGTCGGTGCCGTACGCGACAGGAAATTCAAACGCCTGGCCGGATTGTTGCAACAGGGCCACGGCGTCGGTGTAGGACAGCCGCACGTACGACTCCTGGACGATGCTCTCCAAGTTACGCATCAAGTCTTTGTCGACAAAGTGTGCAAAGAGTTCCAGATCAGCCGCGCAGTGCTCCATGACGTGCGTCACCAGGCTTTTAATCAAGGCTTCACCGAGGTCCATGTTGTCGTCGAGGTCGGCAAACGCCACTTCTGGCTCGATCATCCAGAACTCGGCGGCATGGCGCGGTGTGTTGGAATGTTCG